>JAZLJL010000071.1:0-32815 GCA_045617845.1 Paludibacteraceae bacterium
CGATTTCTCTGATGTGTTTATTAAGTCCGTTCAGTATAAACTGAATCGTCGCCCCAGAGAAAAATTGGATTTTTCTTCCCCTTCAAAAGTGTTCTTTAATTTATTATGATATTTTTGCACTTGGCATTTGAATGTACGTTGATATAAATTATATTTTGCGATAATGGAATAATTCTTATCTTTGTCATGGTATTTAAATAAAAATTTTTGTTCACTTAAACAATTAAAAAATGAAGAAATTATTAGTATTGGCGTTGAGCCTTATGACAGGTTTGAGCGCTTTCGCAGGTCCTCAAGGTGAAGACAATGGTTTGGGCTTGAAGTTTTTCGCAGGTTTCCACAGCTGGAAGTATGGTCAAGCTGATATGGGAGCTCTAGACGCATTCGTTGATGACGATGCGATGCCGAACGCATCTCCATGTGTCGGTCTTGCGATGGATAATCGTTGGTATGTAGCTAATCCGGGAAATGTCGGTATCGCCATCAACGCCCGTTGGTTTGATTTTTCTTACGCTAGCTTGAAACAGACAGAAGAAGGTTATAATCAGAGTTACGAGATGAAAACCAAATTCTTCGATGCCAGTGCGTTGGGTATTGGTGTCATCGGTACATATTATTTGAGCGATGATATGGCTATCGACGCATTCTGGAATATCATCCCTAACGTTTTGATTGAAAGCACATCTACTGAAGGTGTGTCAGAGAATGATGTTGTATATGCTTTCGGCGCATCTCAAAGACTTGGTGCGGCTTACAGATTCAAAGTGTTCCAGGCTGGTTTCGAATTGAAGTTCGGTAAGTTGAAATACCAAGATTGGGGTAGTGACGACGAAGCAGATGACGAATACAGCCAGATGGCTTATGACATGGTGGATAATTTCCTTGGTGATACCAAGATTAAGACTACCAATTTCCGTGTATTCATTGGCTTTAAGTTCTAATTGTTAGACTTGAAATATGTCTGGAAGGAGGCCTTCGGGTCTCCTTTCTTTTTTTCGGAAAATGGTTCACCATGTTTGCCCATCTGTTATCCTATGGCATAGGGACAAAAAAAAGAGGATTCCAAGGAATCCTCTTTTTACTTTTGTATATGCTTGTTGTCATAGTAGGTTTAGACAAAAGAAAAAAGATGTCATCACGACATCCTCCTTTCTTTAACTTAAATCTAATACCATGAAAAACACGATGCAAATATAGGGGAAATATTTATGCTGTACAACATAATTTTAAAATATCTTCCGATTTTAACATTGTTTTAACTCTTGGGGAGACGACTGCGTTATTTTTGAAATATGAGAAAGGCACGTTCCTTCCTTTTTTACTATAAAAGCGGAATGGCGCCGCAAATAATAAGGAAGATTGGCTTGTCGAAATTAATGGTTCCCGAAAGCATGGTTTTATTTGCCCAACTCTAAAATTATATCTAATTTTGCGCTTTGTAAGGATTGATAATTCAACAACATAACTATTTGTATAATGGTTCTATTTTTCAAAAAAGCGGACGCAGGTTATTTAGCTGTCGACGCGGAAAAAAAATTCGATTCTCAGGACATCGAGAAATTGACTTGGCTCTTCAGCGGAGCGGTCTTTACGGATGTGGAGAAAATTGAAGGATGGTTCATCGGCCCACGCCGTGAGATGATCACACCTTGGAGTACGAATGCGGTGGAGATTACCCAGAACATGGCGTTGAAGGGCATTCGTCGTATCGAGGAGTACTTCGCTTGCAAAGGCAAGGATTCGGAGCATGACCCGATGTTGCAACGTGTCTACAACGGATTGGACCAGTCTATCTTCACAATCGACAAGAAACCGGATCCGATTGTCTACATCGACGATTTGGCCGCTTACAACCAACAGGAAGGATTGGCTTTGAGCCAACAGGAGATGGACTACCTGAACAGCGTCAGCGAAAAGATAGGACGTAAGTTGACTGATAGCGAGGTGTTCGGTTTCTCCCAGGTGAACTCCGAGCACTGCCGTCATAAAATTTTCGGTGGCCTCTTCATCATCGACGGTAAGGAGATGGAAAGCTCTCTCTTCAGCCTCATTAAGAAGACTTCCGAGACGAACCCTAACAAGATCGTTTCCGCATATAAGGATAATGTGGCTTTCAACGAAGGCCCTGAAATCGAACAGTTCGCTCCGGCGAGTGGCGATAAGCCTGATTTCTTCGAGGTGAAGAAGATCAAGTCCGTCATTTCGTTGAAAGCCGAAACCCATAACTTCCCTACTACGGTCGAGCCGTTCAATGGTGCCGCGACTGGTACGGGTGGTGAAATCCGCGACCGTCTCGGTGGCGGTAAGGCGAGCTTGCCGATCGCTGGTACGGCTGTCTATATGACCTCTTATCCTCGTACTGCCCCCGGCCGTCATTGGGAGGATGTTTTGGATCCCCGTAAATGGTTGTACCAAACTCCTGAGCAAATCTTGATCAAGGCTTCTAATGGTGCGAGCGATTTCGGTAATAAGTTCGGTCAACCGCTCATCTGCGGTTCTTTGCTCACTTTCGAACATGCGGAGAACAACAAAAAGTATGCTTACGATAAGGTGATCATGCTTGCCGGTGGTGTAGGTTTCGCTAAACAGAAGGATAGCTTGAAGGGTGATCCTGAACCAGGTGAGAAGGTGGTTGTGATGGGTGGTGATAACTACCGCATCGGAATGGGCGGCGGCGCTGTCTCTTCCGTTGAGACGGGACAATACTCCAACGCCATCGAGTTGAACGCTGTGCAACGCGCGAACCCTGAGATGCAGAAACGTGTCTCTAATGTTATCCGTACTTTGGCTGAGTCTGACAATAACCCTATCGTCTCCATCCATGATCATGGTGCTGGCGGACATTTGAACTGCTTGTCCGAATTGGTGGAGGCTACAGGTGGTAAAATCGATATGGACAAGTTGCCTATCGGCGACCCAACGCTTTCCGATAAGGAAATCATCGGTAACGAGAGCCAGGAACGTATGGGCTTCCTCGTTAAGGAGAAGGATATCGATTTGATTAATCGTATCGCTGACCGTGAGCGCGCTCCGATGTATGTTGTGGGCGAGACGACTGATGATATGCAGTTCGTTTTCCGCCGCGCTAACGGTGACGAGCCTATCAACCTCCGCTTGGATTACATGATAGGTAAGCCGCCTCGTACTGTCATCACCGATAATACGGTTGTGGAGACTTTCTCTCCTGTGAAAACGGATAAGAAGGATATCCAAAAATATATCAACGACGTGCTCCAATTGGAGTCTGTCGCTTGTAAGGATTGGTTGACCAATAAGGTGGACCGCTCCGTGACGGGTAAGATTGCCCGTCAACAATGTGCCGGTGAACTCCAGCTGCCTTTGGCCGACTTGGGTGCTGTGGCATTGGATTATAGGGGAAAGAGCGGTATCGCAACCTCTATCGGTCATGCGCCTGCGGCTGCTTTGGTGGATCCTGCCGCTGGATCCGTTTTGGCCATCTCTGAGGCTTTGACCAACATTGTTTGGGCTCCGTTGGCTGACGGTCTGGATAGTGTGTCATTGAGCGCTAACTGGATGTGGCCTTGTAAGAATCCTGGTGAGGATGCTCGCTTGTATAAGGCTGTCGAGGCTTGTAGCGATTTCGCTTGCCAATTGGGCATCAATATCCCTACGGGTAAGGATTCCCTCTCTATGACCCAAAAATATGGTCAGGACAAGGTGTTCTCCCCTGGTACGGTGATTATCTCCGCCGGCGCCGAGGTTTCCGATATCCGACGCATCGTCACTCCTGTATTGGTGGATAAAAAAGATTCATATATTTATCATGTGGACTTCTCGTTCGATTCCCTAAAATTGGGTGGTTCCGCTTTGGCGGCTACCTTGAACAAGGTGGGTGACGAGGTTCCTACTGTTACCGATGCTGAATATTTCGCTGACGCTTTCGGTGCTATCCAGACATTGGTGAACAAGAATTTGGTCTTGGCCGGACATGATATTTCCGAAGGTGGTATGATCACTTCCTTGTTGGAGATGTGCTTCGCTAACACGAAGGGCGGTTTGAACGTTAATTTGAAGGCTTTCGGTGAGGCTGACCTTGTCAAGGTGCTCTTCTCCGAGAACCCGGGCGTCCTTATCCAAGTTGAGAACAAGAGCGAGGTGGAGAAGATCCTTCATGAGGCTGGCGTTGGTTTCGCTTTGATAGCTAAGCCTTCTGACGATCGTAAGATTGTCGTTGAGAAGGATGGACAAACAGAGGTGTTCGATATCGACGCATTGCGTGATGTTTGGTACAAGTCTTCTTATTTGTTGGATCGCAGACAGAGTGGCGAGGTTTGCGCTAAGGAGCGTTACGACAACTATAAGAAGCAACCGCTTCAGTTTAAGTTCGACGAGAGATTCTCCGGCAAGCTCGGCATCATGGGCTTGACTGCTGACCGAAAGAAGCGTTCCGGCGTCAAGGCGGCCATCATCCGTGAGAAGGGTACTAACGGTGAACGTGAGATGGCTTACTCTTTGTATCTCGCTGGTTTCGACGTGAAGGATGTCCATATGACTGACTTGACTTCGGGTCGTGAGACGCTTGAGGATGTGAACATGATCGTCTTCTGCGGAGGATTCTCCAACTCTGATGTCCTTGGTTCTGCTAAGGGATGGGCTGGCGGTTTCCGCTACAGCGAGAAGGCTAAGGCTACTTTGGCTAAGTTCTATGCGCGTGAGGATACTTTGAGCTTGGGTATTTGCAACGGTTGCCAGTTGATGGCTGAATTGGAGTTGCTCTATCCTGAGCATGAGAAGAAGCATAAGATGTTGCATAATAATTCCCATAAGTTCGAGTCTAATTTCATCGGCTTGACGATCCCTGAGAATGATTCCGTGATGTTCGGTTCGTTGTCCGGCTGCAAGTTGGGTGTTTGGGTGGCTCACGGTGAGGGCAAGTTCGACTTCCCTTACGCTGAGAAGGAGTACAACGTGATCGCTAAGTATACTTACGAGGGGTACCCTGCAAATCCTAACGGCTCTATGTACAACGTGGCTGGCGTTTGCTCTAAGGATGGTCGCCACTTGGCTATGATGCCTCACTTGGAGCGTGCCATCTTCCCTTGGCAATGGGCTTACTACCCTGAGGACCGTAAGGCTACCGATGAGGTGACGCCTTGGTTGGAGGCGTTCGTGAACGCTAGAAAATGGATTGAGAACAGAAAATAAATCGATTCGTTTTTATATTGATAATGATTTGTAGAGACGCACGCCGTGGAGAGACGCCCGGTCGTGCGTCTCTCCGTTATATACCTAGCGGTCGGGAGCCTGGTCGTTGAGACGCCCGGCCGTGCGTCTTTACGGTATAGCCTGGCGGTCGGGAGCCTAGTCGTTGAGACGCACGGCCGTGCGTCTTTACGGTATAGCCTGGCGGTCGGGAGCCTGGTCGTTGAGACGCCCGGCCGTGCGTCTTTACGGTATAGCCTGGCGGTCGGGAGATTGGTCGTTGAGACGCCCGGCCGTGCGTCTTTACGGTATAGCCTAGCGGTCGGGAGATTGGTCGTTGAGACGCCCGGCCGTGCGTCTTTACGGTATAGCCTAGCGGTCGGGAGCCTAGTCGTTGAGACGCACGGCCGTGCGTCTTTACGGTATATACCTAGCGGTTGGGACGCCCTATCCCCAATTTTTAGGGTTATTGGAAATATAATTTGAAATTCGATGGTATTCGATTGAGTTGCGAATTATATGATCATGATAATTGGCCTGCCATAATGGGTTGTCCCTGTTGAATTTTTTCATTGTTTGATTGTTGGTGTCTATCCAATCGTCGATTTGTCGAATGGATGATGATTTAAACGCTGCCACAAATGACGAAATTGATTTGGGACGTCGTTCTAAAATTGATTGTTTGTTCGTTGTCGAGACGCAATTGGGATTGTCCAATATGATGATGGCATGCAAATGGTTAGGCATCAATATGAAATTGCCCATAAATAATTCGTCACGGATTTCAAATGATTTAAAGAATTCATTGTAAACGATTTCCCCGATATCGTTTAGAATCATTTTCCCGTCTTTGATTTCGCCGAATAGATGGCGGCGACTATGTGTGACAATGGTAATGAAATATGCGCCATTTCTTGCATAATCCCACCCACGCAAACGGTTGGATGGTATTCTGTATTTGTTCATAAACAATTCAGACATGATTTTTTCAATTATTAATGCAAACGTAATTATTAATGGTTGGTTATCGCGTATCGGTTGATGGGACGTATATCGGTTGATGGGACGTATATCGGTTGATGGGACGTATATCGGTTGATGGGACGTATATCGGTTGATGGGACGTATATATCGGTTGATGGAACGTATATCGGTTGATGGAACGTATATCGGTTGATGGGACGCGTATATCGGTTGATGGAACGTATATCGGTTGATGGGACGCGTATATCGGTTGATGGAACGTATATCGGTTGATGGGTAGAGACGCACGGCCGTGCGTCTCTACGTTCGTCCGTTCCCATTCGTCCGTTCCCATTCGCCCGTTCCCATTCGCCCGTTCCCATTCGCCCGTTTGTTCGTTTGTTCGTTTCCGTTCCCGTCCGTTCGTCCGTCCGTATCATTCCGAATCATCGTCCGGTTCCACATGGATGGATGTCTGTAAATCCTCACCGAATTTCTCGCGTAGGGCGCGTTCCACGTTGGTTGAGATGTTGTGCGCCTCCACGATGGTGATGGTGGGCGACACGACGATGTGGGCGTCCACGATGATGCTCGCCCCGTTTCGTCTTGTTTTCAGGTCATGTACGCCTTCCACGCCCTCCACGCCTGACGCGATGTCGATCATCTCCTTTTGCATCTCTTCCGGCAACGCTACTTCCAGCAACTCTTTGAGCGAAGGAATGCCCATTTTTATGGCGGTCACGAAGATGGCCACACTGATGGCGCAGCAGACGATCGGGTCCAGTATCACCCAATCCTCACCGAGCAGGATGGCGCCTCCGATGCCGAGCGCCGATCCGATGGAGGAGAATGCGTCCGTCCGATGGTGCCAAGCGTTCGCCACGACGACTGGACTAGATACTGAGCGTCCCACCCGGGCGGTGTATTGGTAGAGCGCCTCTTTGGAGATGATGGATATCAGCGCCGCCCAAAGTGCGATGACGCCGGGTGTCTCTATGGGTTCTCCTTCTATGCTTTTGCGGATGGTCGCGATGCCCGAGACGCACATCTTAACCGCCACGAAGACTAATAAGATGCTGATGAGGAGCGTCGCCAACGTCTCGTATTTCCCATGCCCGTAGTGGTGGTCCACATCTTTCCCCTTTGAAGAAATTTTCACGCATACCATCACGACGATGTCCGACACGAAGTCGCTCAACGAGTGGATACCGTCGGCCAACATGGCGGCACTATTGCCTATGATTCCGGCTGTGATTTTCCCGCCGGTCAGGAGCATGTTGACGAACGACCCGATGAGGGTGACGCGCATGATCTTTTTTTCTCTGATTTGTTGAGACGATTCCTCCATGTCAAATTCATATTTGATTGTATACAAATGTAGACATTAATTGGTATTGTCGGGTTATAAATGATTCGGTGATTTTGTTAAAAATAAGGAAAAAGCGGGGCGATGTTTTCTTCTTTAATGGAAAGTATGTGCCGTCTTCGTATGTCCGTGTCCCCCTTTGTACTCTCAATTCTGTGGGACTTGGAATCTGGCTAATAACAAGAATATCCTTTCGTGTTTGTCTATGCCTTCCCCTTCTTGCATTTTTATGTATCCGTCCCCTTTTTGTATTGATGCTTCCATCCTCTTTTTCTCTATAGGCGAGAGTTCATTTCCATGAGTTCCTTCTGTTAAGACGTTCGGCATAGAGTTAAATCGATCCACGAGATGACGACATATTTTATGTTCGCTTCCGTCTCCATTTATCCAATGGATGGTGATGGGTTTTGTATAGTCGATCGGACTGGGTGATAAAGGAAGCGACGCACCTTTCGTATGGGTATAGAACTTCGGATCTTTTATTTTTTGGAGTTTGTTTTGAGTGTCGTAATACCAAAGCTCTGTGATTTCTCTTCCCGTTGCTTTATATACCTGCTTTTCAGAGGTGACTTCCTTAAATCCGTATCTCTTTGTGGTTCTTTCTATGCTAAATGTGTCTACAGATGTGGGGATTTTGATGAAAAATCCTTCAAGGAGCATGCTGAGTGTGACGGATTCATTGATTGTACGGCATATTGCGCTAATTTCTCCTTGACTAAGTCTAATGGTATGGATTACCCTGCCGCATTTCGCTTCAATTGTATTGCTACCTATCTGCTTTATGGATGTCGCCGTCTGTTCTGTTTGGTTTCCCGGCAAGTGGTAGGTTATGTGTGCGATACCTTCATAATCCCTTTCCACCTTGATATAATTGTCCTTTTGTTGGGAGTATACCCCCAAGCACAACGTGATGGAGAGAATGAATGATATAATTTTTCTCATGATGTTAGTTGATAATTAGTATATCAAATATATAAAAAAAGTGGTAGATGTCTTTATGGATTGATATAAAGTTACAGGATGATTGCCACTACTCCGCTGATGGCCATGTAGATGTAGACGATTTTACGGAGCGTCTCGGCGGAGATTCTTTCAAAGACCAACTTGCCGAGGTAGGTGCCCACCGCTACGCCCACGATGGCGTAGAGCCAGCTGATCCGTACAGCGTGGGTGAAGAGCCCGTTCTGCGCCCTGAAGAGCGTCATCGCCACGTTGCCGATGAAGAAGTAGATTTGCGCCATGGCTAGGTAGTGTTCCTTGTCCTTCTCCGAAGCGAGGAAGTAGAGCACGGCCGGAGGTCCCTGCATACCGAAGAATCCGCCCATCACGCCACTGACGCTGCCCATGGAGATTTGCAGCGGTAGGGTGGGCTTGACGCGGATGTGCTTGCTGACGAAGAGAAAGTAGAGACTCATGATGATCAGCATGACGCCTAACAAGGTCTTCAGGTGCGAGTCTGCCACCATCGAGACATATTGGATGGAGATGTAGGCGACGATGAGGAAGGTGATCAGAATGGGGATCATCCGCTTCCATGTCACGTATTTATAGGCTTTGGATAGGATGAATACCGATTGTGCGGCGGAGAGCATGCCCGAGAGCGTGGTCGACTCGCCGTAGGAGGGCATGAGGTAGGGAAGCATGGTCATGATAAAAATGCCGAACCCGAAGCCGCACACCCGCTGCACGAAGGCGGCGGCCATGGCAAGAGAAATCAACGACGCGATGATGGGAAGCGAATACTCCATGACAATCTTCAAATTTTCCGCGAAGTTACAAAAATGTGGGGATGGGGAGAAATCTTTAAACGTTATGTTGTTTTATTCTCTCTTTGCGATGTGGACATTATAAGGATTATATGGTTTTATATTGTACATTTATCTAATGTCTCATCTAATGAGACAATTTGCGCTTATATTTGTATTTGAGAAAAACATTTTGTCATGAAGATAGATAAAGAATATCCTGCGACTCATTCTATGTCAACCGCATGGTATATAGTTGACGATGAGGGTAATGTCGGTTTTATGGATTACAACGAGAATGGTCCTGTGCCATTAGGTGTGCCGTCAATGGAAGGAATCGATTATCTTGTGTGGGGGCTGCCGGATGATGCTTATCCGTATCCTTCCCATATAACGATAGATTTATCAGACGAACAGATTTATGATATTATCGGCAAGCCTCATACTCCAGAGGAGGAGAATTTATGGTTTGAGGATTGTGTGGTAAGAATAGATAAGGGGCAAGAGTCCGAATTCCTCAAGTTATGCGAAGGAAAGACGATAAGTCAATGTATATGCATATCGAAACGACTTGGTCTTTATTTGTTTGATGCATTTGATTGTACTACGGATAGTGCTATCAAAGCAGGCTCTCCATTAGCAAAAATGTTGGCTTCGAAGATGATTTTGGAGGTTTATAGGGTGCCCTGTTTTGAGAATGATGACGAATACAAGAATGGTAGGGTTGTGCATACGAAAGAGTACGATACCTGTCCGTTCTTTATCTATCACCAGCCATACTGGGACCGATTTTTGCCTCAAAAAATGATGGTGCCGGAACATCCTGTTAAGATAGATCAAATGCCTCAAAATCTAAGGGAAAGGGTACATAAGATTCCTGGGCGGTTTGCTGAGTTGGATACATTCCAAATAGCCGAATATTATCCGTGCGGTACGATGGTAGCGATATCGGACCCGGAGATTAAAATCAATGGGTATGCGTATGAGGTCTTCCCGTTGCCAGATGGATCCGAAGCTTATTTGAGGATAGAGGAGTCTGCGGAGGAGAATGTGCCGATGAAGTATTCCCAAGAAGAGTTTGAACGATTGAAAGAAGAAGGAAAGGTTGAAATTATAGAAGGAAAATGATAGAGCTGCTTTCAATAGATTTAAGCAATTATTGTACAAAACAATGTCCTTTCTGTTACAACCATAGCAATAAGGAAGGTAATACGCTTTGGTCTCCTCAAGAAGTAATCGCTTTCGCTTCGGATTGTGTGGACCATGGTGTGAGGGCTGTTTCCCTCGGTGGAGGAGAGCCTTTTGAATACGAAGGGGTATTTGACGTAATCGACGCTCTTTATCCTAAGTGCTATCTTTCAGTTACTACCAATGGCTTGCCTTTGGAGAAAGACGAGGTGTGGGAGAATCTGATGCGGCACTGTCCGGACAAGATACATATAACCATTCATCAACCTCAATTGGATAGGGAAGTGTCCCGTGTGGAAAATATGGTGAAGAGATTGTGCCAGACGAGAATCAAGCCGGGACTGAATCTTTTGGTCGGTGCCGACAAAATAGAAGAGTCTAAAATTGTCTACGCAAGGTTTCTTCATTTCATAAAACCCGAGCAAATCATTTTGGTGCCACAACGGTATGGCAACACGCCTACGCCTAAACAGTTGTCCTTAGTGACAAGCGGGAAACCGTTTCAAAGTCCCTCATGCTTATTAGGTTGTGCTAAGACTAATAATTTCGCTTCCGTGTCATGGGACAAAAAGGTAAATTATTGTAGTTATACGCCTAAAAAACAACCGTTGGAAACCTTGGACTATAATGGTTTGGCAAATGCGTTATCTCAAGCGGAATGGGGAACTTGCGTTGGTGTCGTAAGATGATTCGAACCTAGTTGGGGAAGAAAACATCCCATTGTTTAGTGGATATGTCATTGAAAATCCCCAAACCACCGGCTTTGAAGTCAGTGGCCTTGGGTTATCTGAAACTTTTATTCGAGGCTAGTCTCTCTCTCCTTACAAACTCATCTTGTAAATATTAAACACGTCCTCCTTGTATAGCGGCTTGAAGTTGCCTGCGAATCCGTCGCCCACGCACTTGCCCGCCATCTCCTCCAGCGGTGCGTCGCCTAGACCGAGTTGGGTGAGGGTGGATGGTTGTCCGATCGTGTCGAAGAAGGTGCGCAGTTTGTCTATTCCCCTTTGGATGGTCTTCTCCGTGTCCCTGTCCATCTCCACCTCCATGACGTTCGTGGCGAACTGCAGGAACATCTTCGGGTTCTCCTTGTAGACGTATCTCATCCAGTTAGGTGTGAGCACCGCCAAGCCGGCTCCGTGCGCCACACGGCAGTCGTGCGCGCTCAGTTCGTGTTCCATGCCGTGGCATCCCCAGTCTTGTATGCGTCCGCAGCCGAGGAATCCGTTGTGGGCGAAAGAACCTCCGAGCGACACCTCCGACCATGCGTCGTAGTCCTTCGGGTCTTTCATCAGGATGAGGGCGTTTCTCATGATGGTTCTGAGCGTGGCTTCGCAGAGCGAGTCGATCAGCTCGGTGTGGGTGGTCAGGGTGAAATAGCGCTCGAAGATGTGGCTCATCATGTCGGTCACTCCGTTGGCTATCTGGTTTTTAGGCAATGTGAAGAAGATTTCCGGGTTAATGACGCTGACGACCGGACGGATTTTTAGGCTGGTGAAGCCCAGCTTCCTGCCCTTATAGGTGATCACCGCGTCGGGGCTCACCTCGCTGCCCGCCGCCGGAATGGTCAGGACGGTCGCTACGGGTAGCACGTCGCTTGGTTCTCCGCCCTTCTCGAAGAACGACCAAGCGTCCGTCTCGTAGAAGCCGATGGCGATTGCCTTGGAGGTGTCGATGACGCTACCGCCGCCTACCGCCAAAACCAGTTGCACGCTCTCCTTCTTAGCTAACGCTATGCCCTCTAAGACCTTTTCGTAGGTTGGGTTGGCTTGTACGCCCGACAGTTCCACGTGTGCTACGCCCGCATTGTCGAGCGATGCGATGACCTCGTCGTAGAGTCCGCTGCGCTTGATGCTGCCGCCACCGTAGACGATTAACACTTTATCGGCGAACGGTTTGATTCGTGAACCGATCTTCTTTTGTTGGTCTCTACCGAAGCAGAGTTTCGTGATGCATTGGAAAGAAAAATTGTCCATAAAACATTTATACAATTAAGAATTAAGAATTAAGAATTAAGAATTAAGAATTAAGAATTAAGAATTAAGAATTAAGAATTAAGAATTAAGAATTATTCCTTTTTAGGGAATGTTTTTTTGATGCCTTGTTCGATATGTTCCAGTCTCACTTCCACCCCGAATTTTTGGGAGATATGTTCCGCCAAGTGTTGGGCGGAGTAGACGGAGCGGTGTCTGCCACCAGTGCATCCGCAGGAGAACATGAGGGAGGTGAATCCCCGTTCCATGTAACGGAGCACGTGTGCGTCCGCCAAGGCGTAGATGTGTTCCAAGAAGTTCTTCATCTCCCCGTTGGCTTCTATGAAGTCTATCACCTCTTTGTCTAAGCCAGTCAGCGGCTTGTATTGGTCGTAGCGCCCCGGGTTGTGCACGCCGCGGCAGTCGAATACATATCCGCCCCCGTTGCCCGAATCATCGGTAGGTATTCCTTTCTTGTAAGAGAAACTGAACACTTTGACAATCAATGATTTATTATCTGGTGACGCCTTCTTTTGAAATTGCGGAAGTTCCGTCAATTGGTTTAATATTTGGACAAGATAAGGATATTCCTCGTAATGATTCTTCTTTAACAAATCCTTTAAGTTGGCGAGTGCGAACGGGATGCTTTCGATGAAGTGGGGCTTCTTTTCGAAAAGTCCCCTGAACCCGTAGGCTCCCAACACTTGTATGGTGCGGAAGAGGACGAATACCGAAAGGGTACGTTTGAATTCATTCGGGTCAATCTTCCTGTAACGGCTGGCTGATTGGATATAAGTGTTCACGATACGTTCCCTCAGTTCTTCTGGGAAGTTCGCCTTAGCCTGCCAAGCGAACGAAGCCACGTCGTAATGAATCGGCCCTTTTCTTCCTCCTTGGAAATCAATGAAATAAGGTTCCTCGTCTTTTATCATGACGTTGCGCGACTGGAAATCGCGGTATAGGAACGTGTCGCTGGAATTTTGCAGGATGAAATCGCAAAGGCGGTTGAAATCCTCCTCCAATTTAGGCTCGGAGAATTCTATTCCTGTGAATTTCAGGAAGTCATATTTGAAATAATTCAAGTCCCAAAGGATGGAACGGCGGTCCATTTCCGGGATAGGGTAGCAGTGGGAGAAATCCAACCCTTGTGCGCCTTTGAATTGGATGTCGGGTAGCAAGGCGATTGTCTTTAGGATCAATTTTGTTTCCCCCTCGCTGAAGTGTCCGCTTTTGGCGCCTTCTTGAATGAGACTAAATAGGGAAGAGCCTCCTAAATCCTCTTGTAGGTAGTGCAAACCATCCTCAGAGGTGATGATGAGTTTAGGCGTGTTTAGGCCTTGTTGGGAGAAATGTTTGGCGAGGTGGACGAACGACGCGTCCTCCTCTGGGTTGGTCCCTTCCGTTCCGATGAGCGAATGATGGGCGGATTGGAGACGGTAATATTTTCTGTTAGATCCTTCCCCCTTGATTTTTTCGCAACGGGGATCTTCTCCTGTCACTTTTTTGAAAAGAGCGATTAATTCTTCCATTCTGACTTTTTATTTTTAACAAAGGTAGTTATTTTTGCATCTATGATTGTGTTTAATACTACATATTTGGTATCCAAAAATACGGAGGCGCTGTTTTTGGCGTGGATTAAGTCGGAGTATGTGCCTGCTGTAGAGCGGACTGGGTTGTTGAAATCGCCGAGACTCTTCAAGGTTTTGGTGAGTGAGGAGGAGGGTATAACCTATTCCTTGCAGTTCGAGGCGGAGACGGTGTCGTCCATGTCGGAATTCAAGAAACAATTTTTGGCAGGCTTGGAGCAAATGGTGTTTGATAAGTTCGGAGAGTCTGTATTGCATTTCTCTTCGTATTTGAAGTCTTGCGAGATATGAGCCCTTTGAGGAAACAGACGGTTGAGCGTATTATTTTAGGCATAGACCCGGGCACCAATCTGATGGGTTTTGGCGTCATACGTACCATGGGCAATAAAGCGGAATTCGTGCAGATGGGCGTGTTGGACATCAGGAAGGTGGACGACACGTATATGAAGTTGAAGGCGGTCTACGACAAGGTGATAGAGTTGGTGGACACCTATTTGCCGGATGAGTTTGCTATTGAGTCGCAGTTCTTCGGGAAGAATGTACAGTCTATGCTGAAGCTTGGACGCGCGCAGGGAGTCGCGATTGCGGCGGCGTTGCAGCGAGACCTCCCTATTGCGGAATATGCCCCTTTGAAGATAAAGATGTCCATCACGGGCAATGGCGCCGCATCCAAGGAGCAGGTTGCGTCTATGTTGCAGCGACAGCTAGGAATACCGGATGAGTCGATGGAGAAACATTTGGATGCTACCGATGCGTTAGGTGTCGCATTGTGTCATTTCTTCCAGATCAATAGGGTTGTCCCGGAGAAACATTTCAATAGTTGGAAGGATTACGCCGCAAAGAACGAGAAGCGTGTGAGCGGTTGGAAAGAATTGGTAGAAAACAGAAAAAAAATAGATAGGGATGGAATACACAAAATTTGAGACAGACAAGGTGATACAAGGCATGGACGGAGTCCGTTTGGATTGTGCGCGTTTCGGCAATGTGCGTGGAGCGGACGAGTCTTTCGCTATGCTAAAGGTCACCCGGAGCGACCTGCCGTTCAGTGCGCAGGCGGAAGCGGTTTTCCGTCTGCTGGAATATTGGATGAAGGAGAAGAACGCTTCTCAGAAGGCGGTGTTTGCCCGTGTGTTCCTCAGTGACGCCGCCAATCAGGAGCAGGATGTGCTGGAGCGTTGGAATGCGTTGGATGCCGTTTGTGCCTTGTCCATCGTGCAGCAGCCCCCGTTGGACGGCTCCAAGATTGCGGTATGGGTTTATTCCATATCCGGAGTGTCCATTGCTCGTAATGGCGCCTTGTTTGAGGTGAAGAGCGGGGAAAATACAAGTTTTTGGATGGCCGGCGAGACTTGCGCTGACCAAGATTCCTACTACCAGACTTCGGCTTTGTTGGAACGCTATGAATCTGAATTGGCGAGGGTTGGTTGCACGTTGCAGGACAATTGTGTCCGCACTTGGTTCTTTGTGCAGAATGTGGACGTGAACTACCACGGAGTGGTGGTGGGGCGCCGCGAAAACTTTGAGAAGATCGGTTTGACGGAGCATACCCATTATGTGGCGAGCACAGGAATCGAGGGAAGAAGCGCCGACCCGAAGGTGTTGGTGAAGCTGGATGCGGTGGCGGTGGCAGGCCTGAAGCCAGGTCAACAGCAATATCTTTACGCCCGTACCCACTTGAATCCGACGTCCGAGTATGGGGTCACGTTCGAGCGTGGCGTTAAGGTGAGATATGGCGACCGTTCCCAATTGTTCATTTCGGGGACGGCAAGTATAGACAACAAAGGTGCGGTTGTGTATGTGGGCGACATCCGTAAACAGACGGAGAGAATGTGGGAGAACGTCGAAATGCTCTTGAAGGAGGGCGGCTCCTCGTTTGACGATGTGACGCAGATGTTCGTTTATTTGCGGGACGTGGCGGATTATGAGGTGGTGAACAAGATGTTCGAGGAGCGTTTCCCGATGGTCCCTAAAGTGATATTGTTGGCGCCGGTTTGCCGCCCTGCCTGGTTGATCGAGATGGAGTGTATGGCGGTTATGAAGGAGGAAAACGGGGGATTCCCGATATTTTAGTTAATCTTATTTGATTATAGAATAAAAACGCATATATTGCGAGTGAAATGTGTAATGCAATTGTAAATGTATATGAGTAAGGAAAAGTATGTTTTGGAGTACTCGTTTGGTCATGTGTCGCCAGAGGGGTTATGGACAAATATCAGCACACCTTCGGGTTTGTCTTGTTGGTTCGCCGATAAGGTGTTCCTTGAGGATGGAATATTAAATTTCGTGTGGGGGAAGGCAGATGCCCAAAAGGCCACTATTTTACAGCATAGAAGCGGTTTTTACATCCGTTACCATTGGTTGGACGACGAAAGTCCGAAAAGTTATTTCGAGCTGAAGCTCTTGTGCGACGAGCTGACGATGGATGTGGTCCTCGTCGTGACGGATTTTTGCGAGGTGGATGAAAAGGCGGATGCCATCGAATTGTGGAATAAACAAATAGCTTCTTTGAAAAAGGCGTTGGGCGCTTGATGTTTTTTTGGTAACTTTGCGCGGAAATCAAGTTTAGAAGATGCGTTTAAAAAGACTTTATTCGTTTTTATTAGGGGAATACTTCGGGACGTTTGGGGCAACTTTTTTCGTTTGCCTCTTCATCGTGCTGATGGAATTCCTCTTCCGTTATGTGGATGAGATGGTGGGAAAGGGATTGGCGTTCTCGATTTTGTTCGAGTTCTTCTCCTATGCCGCGCTCTCGTTGGTCCCTATGGCCTTGCCTTTGGCGATCCTTCTCTCTTCATTGATCACCTTTGGTGGCTTCGGTGAGAGGTTGGAACTATTGGCGATGAAGGCTGCGGGCATTTCGCTGACGAGAATCATGCGCCCCTTCATTGTGGTGATGTGCGTGATGTGTGTGGGTGTCTTCTTCTATTCCGAATTCGCCATCCCCGCGATACAAACGAAGTTGTATACGTTACTCTATTCCATGAAATCCAAGTCGCCTGAGGTCGAAATTCCTGAGGGTTCTTTTTATTCAGGCATCGAAGGTTATAATTTCTACGTGAAGGAGAAAAACAATGACACGAAATGGTTATATGGAATTAAAATCTATGATTTCTCCAAGGGGTTCGATAATGCTGTGGTGATGGCTGCCGATTCGGGCAAACTGAAGTCTTCGGAAGATAAGCTTAGCATGGTGTTGATGCTCTATTCCGGTGAGTCCTTCGAAAATTTGAAGGAACAGAAGACCGATAGCAGGAATGTCCCTTACCGTCGTGAGACTTTCTCCTACAAGGAAGTTGTCATCGATTTTGACGCTAACTTCAGCCAGATGGACGAGTCTGTCATCTCTAACAAATATATGGGTAAGGATTTGAGGGAGCTGACTTTCGCCATCGATTCGATGCGGGGGCATGCGGATAGTTTGGACAATGCGATGCTCGTCCTTTATCGTCCTTCCTATTTCGATAGGGGATTGTTTAGCATCAAGTCGCTCTCTCCTTATATGAAGGATTCGTTGGGTGGAGAGTATTCTTTTGAAAAACTGACCAATGGACTTCCTCCCGCTGAAATGGTGGAAATCTATAAACGTGCCTATAGGAACGCTAATAGAATGAAGATAGATATGCCGTTTATCCATACTTCGAAATATGCTGACTTGAAGCGCGCTCGCCGTTTCGACATCGAGAGGCATAGGAAATTCACTTTGTCTTTCGCTTGCATCGTGTTTTTCTTGATCGGCGCTCCGTTGGGTGCCATTACGAAAAAGGGAGGAATCGGGTTGCCTGTCGTCTATTCCATCATCTTGTTTATCCTTTATTATGTCATTGACAACACTGGCTACAAGATGGCTAGGGATGGCGTATGGATTACTTGGCAGGGAGTGTGGTTGAGCACGATCGTCCTCTTCCCGTTGGGATTGTTCCTGACTTACCAGGCGGCGCATGACCATACATTCAACTTCTCATTGCCAAGCTTCCTGAAGAGGAAGAAGAAGTCTGCCGACCAAACGCAGAACGAGTGAGGAGATGGTGGGTGTCGGACGTGTCGCGACCGATGTCTTTATTCTCCGTTTAGATAGGAAAAGAGTTTTTTTAATATTATGAGTACATATAAACTAAATGACATAGAAGAGGCTATCGATGATTTTAAGGAAGGTAAGTTCCTTATAGTCGTCGATGACGAGGATAGGGAGAATGAGGGTGATTTCATCACCGCCGCTGAACTGATTACACCGGAGAAGGTGAACTTCATGTTGAAGGAAGGTCGCGGTGTCCTTTGCTGTCCTGTCACGTTGTCTCGTTGCGAGGAATTGAAACTGGAGAAACAAGTGTTCAACAACACTTCTGTTTTGGGCACTCCGTTCACCGTCACGGTGGATAAATTGGAGGGATGCACGACGGGAGTTTCGGCTGCCGACCGCGCCGCCACCATCCGTGCCTTGGCAGACCCTAAGTCCGTGCCTGACACGTTTGGACGTCCGGGACATATCAATCCGTTGTATGCGCAGGATAAGGGCGTCTTGCGCCGTGCGGGACATACGGAGGCTGCTGTGGATTTGGCTCGCTTGGCGGGCTTGCATCCTTGTGCCGCACTCATCGAAATCATGAACGAGGATGGCACGATGGCTCGTCTCCCTCAGTTGATGGAACGCGCCGAGAAATATGGCATAAAGATCATTTCCATCAGGGATTTGATCGCTTATAGGATTAAATCAGAATCTCTCGTGGAGAAGGGCGAAACTGTTCATCTCCCTACCAAATATGGTGATTTCTTGTTGACTCCTTTCCGCCAGAAATCCAACGGCTTGGAGCATGTCGCTTTGGTGAAGGGGGCTTGGAAACACGACGAGCCTATCCTTGTCAGGGTGCACTCTTCCTGCGCTACGGGTGACATCTTCGGTTCTCTGCGCTGCGAGTGTGGCGAACAACTGGAGGAGGCCATGAAACGTATCGAACAGGAGGGTAAGGGCGTCTTGATTTACATGAACCAGGAAGGTCGCGGTATCGGACTGATGAATAAAATCAAGGCATATAAACTCCAGGAGGAGGGCTATGACACGGTGGACGCCAACATCCATCTCGGGTTCCAACCTGATGAACGTGACTATGGTGTGGGCGCTCAAATCTTGCGTGAATTGGGTGTGACTAAAATGCGCTTGATGACCAATAACCCAGTGAAGCGTATCGGTCTCGAAAGTTTCGGCTTGGAAATCGTGGAAAACGTGCCTATCGAAATCCAACCGAATAAGTATAACGCATTCTATATCAAGACGAAAAAGGAGCGCATGGGGCATGAATTGCACCTCTGATTTAAAAAGAATTAATTTTAACGTATAACGTAAAAAAAATAAGAAAATGATTTTAAGTGTATTGTTACAAGCGGTTGATACTGCCGCTACCGCAGCAGCCGCCGCAGAGCCTGAAGTAGCGAGCTTGAGCATATTCGAATTGGCTAAGGCTGGTGGATGGATTATGATTCCATTGCTTCTGTTGTGCATGTTGGCGGTCTATATTTTTGTGGAACGTCTCCTCGTCATCCGTAAGGCTTCCGTCAAGGACCCTACCTTCATGGATAAGATTAAGGATTATATCAACGAGGGAAAGATCGACGCCGCCCTTAACCTTTGCAGGAAAACGGACACTCCGTACGCTCGTATGATCGAGAAGGGAATCATGCGTCTGGGACGTCCGATGAATGACGTGATGGTCGCTATCGAGAATGTCGGAAACTTGGAGGTCGCTAAGTTGGAAAAGGGTCTCTCCCTTTTGGCTACTACTGCCGGTGGTGGCCCTATGATCGGTTTCTTGGGCACTGTTGTGGGTATGATCCAAGCCTTCTTTAACATGTCTAACGCTGGTAATAATGTGGACGTCAGCTTGCTCGCTGGCGGTATCTATACGGCTATGGTGACGACCGTCGGCGGTTTGATTGTCGGTGTCATCGCTTATTTCGCTTATAACTACTTGATCTCCCTTGTGGACAAGGTGGTTAGCAATATGGAGGCTCGCTCCATGGAATTCATGGATATCCTTAACGAGCCAGCATAATTCGTTTAATTGAAATTGTTATGGCACTTAAAAGAAGAAGCAAAGCCGAGGCGGGCTTCAATATGTCTTCCATGACGGATATCGTCTTTTTGTTGCTGATATTCTTCATGCTGACTTCCACCGTGGTGCATCCTAACGCCATCAAATTGATGTTGCCGCAAAGCAAACAACAGACTTCCGCTAAGCCGATTACCCGTGTGACAATCGACAAGGAACTTAATTATTATGTGGCTTCCGGTAACGAGAAGGAACGTCCTGTCTCTTTCGATGAAATCGAGCCATTCCTGCAACAACAGGTGTTGGATGAACCGGATATGTATGTCGCGCTTTATGCCGACGAGACAATCCCTTATGGTGAAGTCGTGAAGGTGTTGAACATCTGCAACGCAAATAAATTCAAACTGGTTATCGCTACGAGACCTCAGAAATGATACAAATGGAGGAGAACGGAAAAAAAGAAAAGGTAATCGCCGCGGTTGTGACCTGTGTGTTGCATCTGTTGCTGATTATCCTTATGTTCAATATTTTCCTTGAGCATAATGTCCCCGATACGGAGGAGGGCTTGGAGGTGGCATTGGGCTTGGAGTCGCTGACTTCCGGCGCCGATGTGGCTGACGCTGCTCCTGCCGCTCCCGCAGCTCAACCTACTCCCGCCCCGCAAACGCCTACTCCGGCTAACGAATCTTACCAGACTCAGGATATCGAGGAGTCTTTGGAGATGCCGGACAAGACGCCTAAGAAGACGGAGGAACAACTCCGTAAGGAACGTGAGGAGCGAGAGAAACGTATTGCCGAAGAGAACCGCCGTAAGGAGGAGGCCCGTAAATTGGCAGAGGAGAAACGCAAGCAAGATAGCATCAAGTCTTCCATCGCCCAGCGCACTAAGGGCTTGAAGGGATTTGGCGCAGGCGGAAACGGCACTGACCCTAACGCTAAGGGTGTCGGCGACGGTTCAGGCGAGGGTTCGAAGGGTAATCCTTTCGGAAAGGATGGTTCCACATCTACGCAGGGTGCCGCTAACTCGGGTAGCAACCTCTCTTGGAGTTTGGCGGGACGTTCTGTTCGGGGTGATATCGTCCGTCCTAATTACGGCTCTCAGGAGGAGGGTAAGGTCGTGGTCGATATTAAGGTGGATAAAAATGGTAATGTGGTGAATACGAGTGTCGGTCGCGGTACGAACGTCTCTGACCCTTCCTTGTTGAGGGAAGCGCAAGCTGCGGCGAAGAAGACGAAGTTCTCTCCTCGCGCGGATGGTAGGGACGGTGACCAATTCGGCACAATCACTTATAACTTTAAATTGAATTAAGTATGAACGCATATGTTTTTTTAGCGGATGGCTTCGAGGAGACCGAGGCGATTGCTCCGATTGATATCTTACGTAGAAGTGGCCTTTCAGTCACTACGGTTTCCATTATGGGGAGAAAGATGGTGAATGGTTCGCACGGTATCCCTGTTGAGGCTGACGCTTTGTTCGAGGAGACGGATTTCTCCCAAGCGGCTATGTTGGTGCTTCCGGGCGGAATGCCTGGAACCAAGAACTTGGGTGCCCATGGCGGTTTGTGTGATTTGCTTGTTTCCGCAGCTGAAAAGAATGTTATCTTAGGCGCCATCTGCGCCGCACCTTCTGTGCTTGGTAATTTGGGTTTGCTGAAGGGGGAGAAGGCGACATGCTTCCCGGGCTTCGAAGATTATCTGGTTGGCGCAGAGGTCAAGAAGGAGCCGGTTGTGGTTTCCCGTAATTTTGTCACTAGCCGGGGCGCTGGAACCGCTTTACAGTTCGGTTTCGCTTTGTCCGCTCAGGTGAAGGGCGCTGATTTTGCCAATGATTTGGCGAAAAACATGGAGTTCGCTTAACATTTTGTGGATTCCGTTTCTAGTTCTGTATTGATAATATCGTATTATGTTTAACTAAATTTTTTTGATATGAAAAAGAGTTTATTAATGCTTTTGATGGCAGGTGTTTCTTTCTTTATGTTGCCTGCTTGTGGAGACGACGATGATGATGACAACAACAATAACAACAACTCTATTGTTGAGTCAAAATTTGAAATCTCAGATATTCCAGGTGCTTATGTGGGCAGTTTGTCTACTTCAGGTTCTAAAGTGGCTGATTCTTTGGGCGTGAATGTGGAAAACGCGGGTGACAATAAAATCAATTTGTCTTTGGATCCTATCGTGATCATGGGTATCACTATTGATCAATTGTCTTTCCCTGGTATCGATTGTACTTATAACGATAGCACTTCTACTTGGGATTTCACAGCCGAGGGTTTACATGTCGTGTTGATGAATGGTGCTGTTGAGGCTGATGTAGATGTTAAGTCAGGAAAGTTCTCTAAGGGTGGAAAACTTGATTTCACTGTAAACGTGAAGTCTAATATGTTGGATCTTGATATGGATTATACAGGTAACAAATAATCCTTAGATTTTGCTATAGGAAAGGCGGTTGGTTTCCCAATCGCCTTTTTTATTCTCCGAAATCTATCTTCAGTTGCGGATCGATGAGCGTGAAGCTCATTCGGTGGTGTTCCGTGGCGCCAAACTCCTCGATGGCTTTCCTGTGCTCTTTGGTGGGGTACCCTTTGTTCTTCGCCCATTTGTAGGCGGGATAGTCCGCAGCTATCTTGTTCATGTAGTCGTCCCTGTATGTCTTGGCGAGTATGGATGCGGCGGCGATTGACATGTATTTACCGTCTCCCTTCACGACGCATTGGTGCGGAATGCCTTCGTAGGGTTTGAATCGGTTGCCGTCTATGATTAGGTGCTCCGGCTTCACGCATAGTTCGTTGATGGCCCTATGCATGGCTAGAAAGGAGGCGTTTAGGATATTGATTTTGTCGATCTCTTTTGCGGAGACGACGCCGACTGCCCAAGCGATGGCTTGCTCCTCGATGATAGGACGTAGGGCGTAGCGTTGTTTCTCCGTGAGTTGCTTGGAGTCGTTCAGCAATTCGTTCGTGAAGCCTTCGGGCAATATGACGGCTGCGGCGAAAACGGGTCCCGCCAGGCATCCTCTGCCTGCCTCGTCGCAACCGGCTTCTATGACGTGCTCTTTGAGAAAGGGTAGTAACATGATGTGATTTCTATTGGTTGATAGGACAAAGTTACGATTTTTTGCGTGATTCTGGATTTTATTTGTGTCCTTGCCTAGGACAGAGGATTTCAACGCAGAGAATGTGTGAATTTGAAAGGTGTTTTTGGTGAGTTTTTTTGATTGATCGTGTGAATTACTTGTGGATTCGTTGTTATATTTGGATTTGATTGAGATGATGGTATATTCATAAAAATATATTTTGCCATGAAAAAATATTTGTGTGTCGTCATATTGCTTTTTTCAACGATTATGTGTTGTTATCCTTCCGATGCGAAAGTGGATAAGGATAAGTGTGTGGTAGTGATGAAAAACGGGAAGGAATTCCCTTTGTATGGGAAGGTGAAGATTGTCGAAAGCTTCCCCGACGTGAAGGTTCAGATTGTGAATAGCTTTCCTGACGTGGAGGTCAAATTGGTGGATAGTTTCGCCGATGAATGCGGAAAGGTAAAGTTGGTGGAAAACTTCCCTGACGTCAAGGTTCAGATTGTGAATAGTTTCCCTGATGTGAAGGTGAAAATCGTCGAGAGCTTCCCGGGGGTGCGGAAATGAAAAAACGTTTGTGGTTATGTCCTTAGAAAGAGTTATTAGCGTTTGTTTAATAACTCTTTCGCGTTTTGTATGGCGGCGTCTGAAAGTGCCGATCCGCTCAGCATCTGGGCGATTTCCGTAATGCGTTCCGACTCGTTCAACATTTTGATGTGCGAGTTCGTCGTTTTGTCGTTGTCCTCTTTGTAAACCTTGTAGTGGGTCGCTCCTTTGGAAGCGATTTGTGGTAGGTGTGTGATGCTGACCACCTGCATTTTCTCCCCCATCCGTTGCATTAATGCGCCCATCTTGTCCGCCACGTCGCCCGATACGCCCGTGTCTATCTCGTCCAAGATGATGGTCGGTAACTCTTCCGATTGGCAGAGTATGGATTTAAGCGCTAACATGACGCGCGAGAGTTCACCACCTGATGCTACCGAAGAGATAGGTTGCAAAGCGCTGTTCTTATTTGCCGCGAAAAGGAAACGGACTGCGTCCTTACCCGTGGCGTTAAGAGAATCTAACGTGTCAATCTCGACTTCCAATTTTGCGTTAGGCATGCCTAAGCCGTGCAAAATCTGGCTGACGGAATCTTCTAATGCGGGTTTCGCCGCCTTTCGTTTCTCCGATATCTTCGTCGCATATTCATCCAGTTTTTTCTCGTAGGCTGCAATTTCTTTTTCGAGCTGTTCAGTCTCCTCTTGTGAATTCTCCATGTCAGAGAGCTGTTGTTCGAACGATGCCTGTGTCTTTAGCAGATCGGCGAGGTCTTCCGCATGGTGCTTCTTCTCCAAGGTGTAGAGAAGGTCCAATCGCTCGTTGACTTGCTCTAGCCGTTGTGGGTCAACATTCACGTCCGCGAGGTTTTGCTCCAAGCTTCTGGCGAGGTCTTTGAGTTCGATGAGGCAACTCTCCAACCTACCTTTCGCATCCGCGTAGGAAGGTGAAATCCCTTCTATTTTGCTTAATGCGACGGAACTTTCTTTTAGGGAAGTGCAGATGTTCTCCTCCTTCTCGGAAAGCAACCATATCGCTTGGGAGAGCGCATCTTTGGTCTCAGCGGTGTGGGACAGCACGTTCACCTCCTCCTCCAACTCTTGTTGTTCGCCTTCGGAGAAGTTCGCTTCGTGGAGTTGGTTCAACTGGAATTCTATGTAATCCTTGTTGGCGTTCCGCTCTTCGATGAGAGCGAGCAAATCCTTTTGTTGTTTCTTCTTTTGCAGGTAGTCCTTATAGAGTGGACTATAGGCGGAGGCTAATTCCTTTAGGTCTGACAATGCGTCCAATACGTGGAGTTGGAAAGACTCCTCGTTCAGCAACAACGTTTCATGTTGTGAGTGGATGTCGATGAGGCGGGAGGTAATCTCCTTGAGTATGTTGAGAGGAACGGGCGTGTCGTTGATGAACGCCCTTGATTTTCCGTTAGGGGTGATTTCCCTTCGTATGATGCAGTTGTCGTCGTAGTCTAACTCATTCGTCTCGAAGAAAGGTTGCAAAGCGTAGGCGGAGAGGTCGAATTCCGCTTCCACGACGCATTTTTTCTCCGTGTCCTTCAATGATTTTGTGTCCGCCCTTTGTCCTTGTATAAGTCCTAATGCGCCGAGAAGGATGGATTTACCGGAACCCGTCTCTCCCGTAATGACGGAGAATCCGTTGTTCCATTGTACGTCCGATTTTTCTATTAGAGCGTAATTTTCTACAGATAAGGACTTTAACATGGCGGAGAGAATTATTGGATCAATTCTTGGAATTTATTGGATTGTGTAGGCAATATGCTTTGAAGGATATCGTACACATCTTTTTTCTCTTTGGCTGTGGCAGGTTTGAACATGTCTAGCAACTCGTTCATTTTCGCCTCCACAAAAAGTTTTAGTGCGATGGAATAAGGCACCGCGCGGTTCAGTTCCTTCAAGTAGGGCAGGTTGTTGTAGATGTTAGTTTTCCCTTTTTCCACGCTATTGACCATCTCGTCCAATCCGAATCTGTGGTATTCGTAAATGACGTCCCTAAGTTTTTTCAGGCGTTCGTCCTGGTAGTTGCTTACGAGAGCGTACCTATTGTTGTCGCTGTCGAAAGCTTTCCATCTGACGTCGTCCGATGTTTGGGCGAGGGAAACGATCAGTTCAGCTTTTTCGAAATAGTGGCTACCACCGTAGCGGCTGAAGGAATCGAACTCGATGCCTAAAATGATGTTGACGTAGAAGGCGATGGTCGACAGAAGATTGTTCTCGTAAACGTTTTCGTCGAATTCCAACTTTTGGTATTGGGTATAATTGAAGGTTAT
This sequence comes from Paludibacteraceae bacterium, assembly GCA_045617845.1. GTDB lineage: Bacteria > Bacteroidota > Bacteroidia > Bacteroidales > Paludibacteraceae > UBA1181. The sequence continues at coordinate 25,932 of JAZLJL010000071.1, forward strand.
TTCGTCCAAGAAGTTGAATAGGGTGGTCGAGTAGCCTGAATTGTAGACTGGCCTGCTGGCTTGCACCTGGATTTGTCCGGAATAGCTTTCACCCGCCACTTTGTCGAGGGTAATCACGAAGTTGCATTCGATTCTTTCCTCTTCCGTAAAGGTGGCGTCCGTCCATCTCCTCGAGTTGATGAATTCTGTCAGGTCGCGGCTCAATTCGTCGTAAATCTCACGGTTAGTGCTGGTTCCTCCGATTTGTTCCGCATTGATGCGCACATAGGCCTTGACGTCCTGTGCTTCGCACATGAAAGGGAATGCCAAGGCGAGCAGAATGGTTGATAATGCACTTATGATTTTTCTCTTCATATTTTATTCTTTTTCAGTAATGATATAGCGTGGTCAATAATGTCTTTGGCGACATCCTTTTTTGGCTTGAGGTCGTAAGCCGTTTTTCCCCCGTCTCTATCGAAAATGGTTATTTTGTTAGTGTCATGTTGGAAGCAGGCGTTTTTGTCGTTCAGCGAGTTCATCACGATGAAATCGAGGTTTTTACGCTCGCATTTCCCCACGGCGTTCATCTCTTCGTTGTCTGTCTCCAAAGCGAAGCCTATCATGAGTTGCCCGTTCCTTTTCATCTTGCCTAAAGCGGCGGCGATGTCTTGCGTTGGAACGAGGTCGAGTTGCATGGCTCCTGTCTTTTCTCTTTTTATTTTATGATCTTCCGTATGAGCGGGCGCGTAGTCTGCCACGGCGGCGCATAGGATTTCGATATCCGCGTATTCCGCCGCTTTTGTGGCGGCCAGATACATATCGTTTGCGGATTCTACGGCGACTTTTTTGATGTTCGGATGTTTAGGCGATAGGACGACAGGTCCCGAGACCAAGGTCACTTCCGCACCTCTTTCCGCACATTCCTCGGCAAGGGCATAGCCCATTTTCCCGGAGGAGTAATTACCGATAAAACGGACCGGGTCTATCTTTTCGTATGTGGGACCGGCGGTAATCATCACTTTTTTGCCGGACAAGTCTTGGCTTTTAAGAAAATATGCTTCAACGAAGTTCGCTATAACCTCAGGCTCAGCCATTCTTCCTTTCCCGGACAACCCGCTTGCGAGGAACCCCTCTTCCGCATCGATGATAAAGTTGCCTCTTCCCCTCAATAAGTTTATGTTCTTTTGAACGGCTGGGTGGGCGTACATGTCCAAGTCCATGGCGGGAGCCAGGAAAACAGGACATTTGGCGGATAAGTAGGTTGTGAGCAGAAGGTTGTCGGCGATACCGTTCGCCATTTTCCCGATGGAGTTGGCGGTGGCAGGCGCTATGACGTAAGCGTCAGCCCATAATCCTAATGACACATGGCTGTTCCATTCTCCGTTTTCCGGGTTGAAGAAATCAACCATGATAGGGTTTTGGGAGAGCGTCGCCATGGTAAGGGGCGTGATGAATTGTTTCGCCAAGGGGGTCATGACCACTTTGACGTTAGCTCCACGTTTTTTGAACTCTCTAACCAAAGAGGCGGTTTTATAGGCCGCTATTCCTCCGGTGACTCCGACTATGATATTTTTCCCTTCCATAATCAAATAGGTTAAGCTTCACTTGAATCCTCTTCCAATTCCTCTTTTTTCTCACGAATGAATAACCAAGCGCAAAAGGCAAGGCAAGAAAGGAAACCTGCGAGAAAACCTCCGCTGATTACATATTTCAGTTTACGGGTTTTGTCGTTAGGTAGAGGTTTGATAGGCTCGTCGATGATGTTGATGAGTGGGGTTTCCCTAGCCAAGTCCAATTTCAACATCTCGATGTTTTTTATCATTTCCGTGTATGTCGTGCTAAGAATTTGGATGTCGGTTTCAATCTTTAATTGGTTAACCACGGTGATTTGACCGTTAGCGTTTCTGTTTCCGTCGCTAAAGGCGGCACGTTTATTTAGACTTTTGTCCAAATCTTTTCTGATGGAATCGGCTTTATTTTGGAAGGAGTTAATGTTTTTCCTTGCGAGGGAAGTCTTGGTGTCGATATGGAATTCGCAAACCTCCTTGAGGTGTGCGGAGGAAAATGCTTGGGCGAAATCTTCGTCGGAATGGAGGAATGAAAATTCCATGAAAGACAACTTTTTGTCTCTTCTGGATACAATTATGTTCCTTTTCATAAAGGATTCAGCCATCTTGTTTAGGATACTATCTTGTGCCCTAGAAAATGTAGTTCGATCCTGCCCTAGAGGGAAATTGATGTCGCAAATGGATACTAGGCCTTTGTCGGAAGACCCCTTGTTTTCCATTTTTTCGCATTCCGCCCGTGTGCTATCGCATATCAACGCATATTCTGCGAAAGTGATGGAGTCCCCGTTATAAACGGTAGGACTGAGCAATGTATTTTCAATTAGTGCTCTGGATTTCAGTAACTCCAATACATTGTCTCCCGAAAAAGCGTCCATTGAACCTCCTCCGAGATTCAGCAAAGAGGAAAGTCCTCCTAAGGTTCCGGGGGTTGAATGGGAATTTCCAACGGTGAATGTATAGTGGGCATCATATGTTACGGTTTTGTTGATGGCGTAAACTAAGCCTAACACACCGCCTAAGACTCCCGCAATGACAATCCACCATTTCTTTGACAATAGGATTTGGATATACTTCTTCCCTGTTGCAATGATGTCCTTTATGGATTTTTCATTATTTCTTTTGTCTTCTCCAGAAATCGTTTTTATTAGTTCTTCAAGTTCGCTCATGTTTTTATTCATTATTTGGTTACGGAAATGGCGGTCAAGACCACTGATGCCATTGAAATCATAGAGCTCATGATGGTTACAAGGAATGTCGTCGTCTCTTTCCCGTCAGTTTCTTTCTCTGGTTTCTCTGGAACGTAAATGTGTGAACCAGGTTCTATTGGCGGATAGTTCTTTATCCAAAGGATATGTTTAGTGGAGGCAATCCTACCGCTTGGATATGCGACGTAGGTGGATCTCTTTTTTGCCTTTCCGGTAAATCCGCCTGCCCCTTTTACATATTTTCTCAACCTTTTTGAATTGTAGACTTCTTTCCCTGGTACTTGGATGCTACCGGCGATTGTGATGGTCTGCATTTCCTGTGGTACGAAGATGATGTCTCCTTTCTCTATGATGAGGTCGGACTCTTCAACTCCTGGATGTTTGATGATTTTGTCCAATTCGATTCCTACCAAATCTTGTCGCGCCTCCAATTCTTTTTGGATTTCACTCAAACTTTCGTCGTCCTCTACGTTGTTCAGCATCTCGATTATTTTCTTATCCCTTCGTTTCTCGGCCTCCGTCCTGTAGGAACTTCTGAGGAGGAAAGCTCCTTCCGGATATGCGAATTGCGTGATTCCGTTGGCTCGGGCCAAAATGTCTGATATTTTCTCTGTCTTTCTCGTGATAGCGTAAAAGCCTGGTTGTTTCACTTCTCCGATGATTTGTACCGTGCCTAATTGCTCGTAGCCTTCGAGTGAGCGTATAGTAATTTGGTCGTTTGGCATCATCTTAAAGTCTCCGTCCGCCCCTTGCAGGTCCCTGCTTACGGATAATTCGAACGTCTCGGTCTTTATGTCTCCTTTTTTCAGCATTTCTGAGTCTTTAATGGTTCTGACTACTTCGATTTTTTGGGTGTTGGCATCTTCTTGGAATCCTTTGGCGAGGAACAACATGTCTCTCAAGGTCGCATTTTCGTAGTAAGGGAACTCTCCAGGTGCGAGGACTCTACCAAATACTGAAATTTTCTTCTTGAATTCGAATTCTTCTTTTCCTCCGATCGTGACGACGTCTTCCTTTTGCAATTCGATGTTGAAGTTCCCGTCCATTAGGTCTTTGACGTTGAACGAGATGAGTGAAGGGGTCAGGTCATCTTGAAGCCTTACGATTGTCGCACTCTCCATGAAGGCGTCCTCCGTCAAGCCATTGGCCTTCACGACCAAGTCTTTTAATGACATATGCTCTTCTAGCGCATATACGCCTGGACGGAAAACACTTCCTAGTATTTGAACTCTGTTACTGAATTTTTCCAACATTTTCCCTACTTGGAACACATCTCCGGGGGCGGGGGTGAACATGCCGAATAGTTCTTGGGAAACATCAGCCACACTCTTTTCTCCGTTGATGTTCCTTGTGACGGAAATTCTGTCCGTGTATGCCTCGTCGTTAAACCCTCCGCAGTATTCTAGCAATGTCTTTAATGTTTCTCCCTCTTTTAGCTCGTAGATGCCTTCCCTTTTCACTTCTCCGTTCACTGTAACTCTGTTTATGTAAGTGGAGACTTGGATGACGTCTTGGTCTTGTAATGTCGTGTTGCTTGGCATGACACCTTTCGTGAGGAATTCGTAGAGGTCCACTGTCGCGATTTCTTTCCCGGAACGAATTACTTTTATGTTCCTCATCGTACCATTGTTGGATGGTCCTCCGCATGCGTTCAATGCGTTGAATACGGAAGATACAGACGTCAAGGTGTAGCTGCCTGGCGTGTTGACTTCTCCCATGATGAACACTTTGATTGAACGTATTTTGTTGATGGATACGGCTACGGATGTTTGTCCTGATGTTATGGAATTGTAGATGGATGTCATTTTTTTCTTAATGGACTTCTCTGCCTCCTCTAACGTGAGGCCGCTCACTTGTACGACGCCCGCATTAGGGATTCTGACATTCCCTTCTTTGTTGACGGTGAGGTCATATGTGGCTTCCGATAAACCGAACACGTCAATGTGTAGTTCGTCGCTCGGACCCACAACGTAATTCCTTGGTGTGGCGACTGCTTGACTAGGTTCGAATGAAACTTTGCTGTTGTTGAATAGCGATGCTCCGAATATGCGGTTGTCGGTTTTCGCTCCTTGTTGTGGGGTCGGATTATTTAGTTGTGCGGTCTCAACTTCCTTGCTTATCTTTGAGACGTTCTCTAATATCGGTTCTTGTTTACTTGATTCGTTGATGCGTTTTTTCAGCTTTTCCCATTCCGCCGGAGACATTTTCTTCGCTTTCGCTATTTGCTCGACGTCCGCTAGCGTGTATCCTGCGGATGTGTACTTGTTGACGAATTCGGAAATCTGATCGTCTGTTAGTTGATCTACTTTTATGGTTTGAATGTTATTGAGCGTTAGGCTCGCTGCTACGGTGGAAATGTATGCCCCTAAAAGGAAACAGATGAAAACACTAAGCTTTTTTGCCATAAATGTTATTTTTTTTGTATGATTATTTAGTTTACAAAAGTACTATAAATTATTCATAATTCATACGTTTTTTCCCTTAATAAAGCTGAAATGGATAATGATAGTGGATGATACGGGAACCTATGTAAGTCTCCTATGCCTATTGTGGGTCTGTTGATTTTTTTCGCGGCATGTCCAATGTCGTTTGCCCTTGTTGGGGTCCAATATTCCTGAGGCTTTGCTGCTTCCCCCTTTTTTCGTAATTTCGCGGCTCGATTAATTATTTTTTTATGATTTCAGTTGACGGTTTGACGGTCGAATTCGCTGGTTCGACGCTTTTTGAGAATATTTCGTTTCAGGTGAACGAGAGTGACAGAATCGCCTTGATGGGCAAGAATGGTGCGGGAAAATCTACTTTGCTGAAGATTTTGGCGGGCGTACAAAATCCTACCCGTGGATCGGTGACCGCCCCGAAAGGCACTGTCATCGCTTATTTGCCTCAGCACTTGATGACGGAGGACCATCGCACGGTATTCGAGGAGGCTTCGCTTGCCTTCGCCGAACTCTTCGCAATGGAGAAGGAAATCGAGGATTTAAATAGGGAGCTTTCGGAACGTACTGATTATGAGAGCGACAGTTACATGGAACTGATCGAGAGGGTCTCTACCTTGAGCGAAAAATATTACTCCATCGAGGAGACCAACTACGAGGCGGACGTGGAGAAGACATTGCTTGGTTTGGGCTTCCTCCGTGAGGATTTCGACAAACCGACGAAGGAGTTCAGCGGTGGTTGGCGTATGCGTATCGAATTGGCGAAACTGCTCTTGCGTAAGCCGGATGTCCTCTTGTTGGACGAGCCTACGAACCATCTTGACATCGAGTCTATCCAGTGGTTGGAGGAGTTCCTTGTCGAGAGTGGCAAGGCGGTCATCGTGATTTCTCACGATAGGGCTTTCGTCGATAATATCACGACCAGGACAATCGAAGTGACGATGGGACGTATCTATGACTATAAAGTGAATTATTCCCACTATTTGGAACTCCGCAAGGAGCGCCGTGAGCAACAGCAGAAGGCTTACGACGAGCAGCAGAAGATGATCGCGGAGACGAAGGAGTTCATCGAACGTTTCAAGGGTACTTATTCCAAGACGCTTCAGGTGCAGTCGCGCGTGAAGATGTTGGAGAAGTTGGAGATCCTTGAGGTGGACGAGGAGGACACGTCGGCTTTGCGCCTGAAGTTCCCGCCTTCGCCTCGTTCGGGTAGTTTCCCTGTCATCGCAGACCATGTGGGTAAGTCTTATGGTGATCATTTGGTCTTCCGTGACGCTTCGTTCACCATCGCCCGCGGCGAGAAGGTGGCTTTTGTGGGTAAGAATGGTGAGGGTAAGTCTACCATGGTGAAATGTATCATGAACGAGATCGAACATGAGGGTTCGTTGACTTTGGGACATAATGTGATGATTGGTTACTTCGCCCAGAATCAGGCTTCCCTGTTGGATGGTGAGTTGACGGTTTTCCAGACGAGTGATGATGTGGCGAAAGGTGATATTCGTAATATAATCAAGGATTTGTTGGGCGCGTTTATGTTGGGCGGCGAGAACTCGCTTAAGAAGGTGAAGGTGCTTTCGGGTGGCGAACGTACCCGTCTGGCGATGATCAAACTTTTGTTGGAGCCCGTTAATCTTCTTATCCTGGATGAGCCTACTAACCATTTGGATATGAAGACGAAGGATATACTGAAGTCTGCC
>JAZLJL010000072.1:0-14471 GCA_045617845.1 Paludibacteraceae bacterium
ATAGGCTGGGCTTGGACGATACGAAGCGCTCCGTGCTCCAATCGGGTGGGAGCGTCTCCACGAAACAGGGGCGCGTGAAGGTGGACAAGGAGCTGAACGTGCTCGTCCCCGTCAAGCCGCAGGGTCATCAGCCCACGCAGACGCGGCGGGAGACGCAAACGCATAGTAAGCCGAGGCAGAAAACACATGGAATAATGATGTGATTTTTTTTGGTGATGTATGTAAATAATACACAATATATTTGCATATGTTGATTTTCCAATATAATTTTGCATTCAATAATAAGATTATTATTTGATTTAGATGAGTTGATTGGGTGATGATTAAAAATTAATGTTTTAATAATTAAAAAATGATTGTAATGTTTGTGTTGGGGTAAAAAAGTGTTAATTTTGTGACAAAATGTTAGCAAGTTTTATTTGATGTTTTTGTGTGGTAATTGATTAAGAATGAGCAGTGTGGTGGATTTGTGTGTAAGATGTTTCTATGTTAATCGTGGTATATTATCAGAAATCGAAAAATAAGAAATAAGTAAGGATGAAAAGATTTTCTCTCTTTCTGTCGATTTTGTTATCGTATCAAGTGTTGTGTTATGCGGAACAAATCAATAGACATGAATATCAAGGGCTTAACCATGTAAGGGGATGTCAAAGTGTGGGGGTCCGCTATGGACATGGCACAAAGAACCGTTATGATATAGGTCTAACGTATGCCTATTGTTTTAATAATAAAATTTCTCTTTTGGTGGAGATTGATAGGGAACGACTGTGGACGGATAACGAGTTTGAGACTTGTACAAGTTTTTTGAACGCGGTCATGCTTTCTCCTGGAATTGAGTATAATTTGATCCATCCGGTGAAGTGGTTTTATTGGCATTGGGGGATCGGTCCATGTGTAGGGTATGATATTTGGCATAATAATTTCTTGGTTTACGACGACAAGTGTATTTGTGTAGGCGCACAAACGGGTACGGGTGTTGAATTTATACCTGTGACTTGGCTCTCTTTTGTGTTGAAAGGTCAACAATACGTGTTGTTCAGCAAAGAACAGAATTATTTAAAGCCTAATTTTTCGGTGGCGGCGAGATTTAATTTCCATAGATAAATGATAGTGGGTATGAGACATAAAATCTATTTTTTCTTGGCGTGTGTACTGCCTTTTGCCTTTATGTCGTGTGACACGAGGGAGGACATTTTCAAGGAGGATTATAATAATATGATTTTTGTGGTGAAATTTTCGGACGGCAGCCGTGATACGTTGACGAAATCGATTAACAATCCACGCGCGACGTTCGATTTTTATCCCGAACAAGAGAAGCGGGCCGACTGGGGGTTGGGTTATGAATCCTTGAAATTGGAGTATATTACTGTTTATGGAGATGGTCATGAATCGAACCTTCGTAGTCTTTTTGTTTCTATTGATGAGTATGGGGTCGATTCGGTGAGAATCGAAAAACATGGTGACGAAGTCCAAATCTTTTATGAACAAAGATCGATGATGTCTTATTTGGGTGATTGTCTTTCCATGCGTAGGATTACCAGTGATGAGGGCTTGAATCGTATGTTCGTCAATGACACGACTCCCGCCTTGTTGTATAGTGGAATATTGCGTGTCGCCGTGGATGATATGTTGGGTGAGCCCGGCGATTGCATCTATTATTACGCCAAGATGAATATTTGGGGGACTTGCCCTCCCGTGCCGGTATTGGAAGTGAAGGATGTGGAGGGCAAACCGATGACGAAAACGTTATCGCTCGCCAGTAGTTATGATAGGGACGGTAATGTGTGGAAATATGAGTATTGCATTGACGGTAATGTGTTGACCTATGATGAGAAGGATAACCACTTGGAGTTCATAGAGGGCGTTTGGCAAGGCGGGAACGCCGCTTTTGGAGGCACCTACATCACTGCGACTGAATTGAACGAGATTCGGCATGCTTTCCAAACCGAAGGTGAACATACGATACATTATCGTTGTATGGATAATAATGGTGCGTGGAGCACATGGAGAGAAGAGAAAGTATTAGTGACGAAATAAAATAGATTCGAAATATGAAAAGATATCTTAGCGTTGTTTCCTTGTTGGTGTTTTTATGTAATGTGACGAATGTTTATTCATACGAGGAGGATGACAAGGATTATGCCAAGGAGTTCGTAATCGATTACGACAATGGTACGGAGGTGAATATAAAGGGGTCCGACATTTCTTGTGGTGTGAATAAAACCATGATCGCATACGACGAGAGTTCAACCATTACGATTACGAGAGGGTCGTACTCTGGCTATTTTCATGGCAAGACGAAGGGAGTGGACCACGCCATTCAGAGATATAAAGCCTATGAACATTTACAGGTGTGCGTGGAAAACACTTGGTATGAATTGACTGATTTGAAGCCTTTGATAGACGTGCCTATCGATGCCATAGAGGGGAAAACGGTAAAGTTTAGTGCTAGGACTTTTGAACTTTCATTTGGGGAAATCGTCGAATTGTTCCGAGACAAAGGTCCGGAGACTACGATACAGTTTAGGTTTATGATAGACCTATGTGCGACACGATCAAGTTCTCTTGGTAATTTGTGTGGTAAGATAGTCTCCTCCTATTCCGAGATTGTGCATGTGATTAAATGTGATGGGGGAGAAATCCGTCCTAATGAAAGTGTGAATCCGATTCTTGCAGACAACTATGCGGGAAAAGTGTATGCGGTTTATCCGACAGCAAGTGCGGGGGCATTGGATGCGATAGAGGTGGAGTCTGTGGAGGATGCGTACAAGTATAGTGTTTCTTCCCAGAGGTTCTCTTGGAAAATTACGGACGCTAACACGGGGAGTTTAGTGAAATTGGAATCCGGTGTGGAGGATGGATACAAATTCCCATATGGAGGCGCCACTTTTGTGGAGGGTAAGGAATTTTCTATTGTGAGGGAAACAGAGATCGTGAATAAAGGGGAAAAATTATCTTGTGCAAGTGCGCCGATTAGGTTGCAAGTTGTCAAGCCTGCTTTGTTGGACGGGTTCACTACTACGGAATACAGCGTTTGCCCTTCCAAAATAGCCGTGAAGTTTTCGGCGGAAGACAACTATACGGACGACACCAAATGGCTGTGGCTAAAGGGAAACACTTTGAATGTTGAGTCGGAACCATATGCCAAGGTTTATGGAATCAAGTATAAATGGGAGTATAAGTCCGTCAATAGCGCAAAATGGACCCAGTTTCCTGAAATGGAAAACGGTATTTCCGAAGGGAAAACAATGCAGTACAACACAGAGTCGGGTTTCTCGGGACTGTATGAGGAGAGTCCGCAGGATTTGGTGACTGGTCTCGATTTGTTCAAAAATGGGGAAACATATCTTTTCCGTCAAGTCGCATATCTTCAAGGATTCCAAAACCGCGAAATTCGGGCGTCTGAAGGAGGTGTGCTTTCTGTCTCTGTTTATGACACGATATCGCCAGCCATGTTTAGGATTGACCATATGGGAATGGCATGCGCGGATGGCGCATCCCAAGAGGTGAAGTTGAATGCTACATTCCTCCCGAGAAACGGGGCCTCTTATAAGTATGTGGATGATTACCAAGTCGAAAGGTTGCTCAAGTATGAATGGGATTTCCCACTGGCGGAGATGTCTGGTAGCGACAAGTCCCAAAATCTGGATAAAGCGTGTTCTGTGGTTTCCTCTTCTGTTCAGACTGCCTATGTGGATATTAATGTGACGGATGGTTGTGGTGTGAGGATAAATTTACGAGACAGTCTGACTTTTAGGGATGTGCCGTTCCTGGACCCTAATCGTATCGTATGTTCTCATGCAAGTTATTCTTATATTCCTGAGGATAAAGTTGTAGAGGCTTTGGTGCCGGAAGGAGAGGTGAGCTATCTGAGTGTTAGCACGGAAGACCTTGATTATAGCACAAGTGATTATTATTGTAGTTTCGATAAGGGAACTACGTATCAAAAAATAAGTAGCCGCGGCGAAAAGATTGATTTGGGGCAGAACTCCGAGATGGAAGTTTATGTGAGGAAACAGAATAAAAACGGTACGGTATGTTCCAGTTCCCCGGTCGTGGTTGTATATAAGAAAATCGGTGCCATAAAGGACAATGTGTTGGAGAACGAGAATTTGTATGTTTGTTTGGGTTCTTCTAATCCCGAGATTAAAGGTCATGATGCGAAGGGCGGTTATTGGGACATGCCGTATGCCTATAAATGGTTGTATAGCGCCGATGGTGTCATCTATAATGTGATGAAGACTGATTCGAGTATCATTGAAGGCGTATGTTTGCCGAAAGGTGTATGGAACGTCAAGATTGACAGACCGTATTACGTCAAAAGAATTGCCATAAGCAAGAAGGGTGGCGCTATGATTTCCGATACTAGTTCGCCAGTGAAGATTGTGCCGTTCAGTACCCCGACCTTGACGTTGACCACGGATCGTACGAAGGTCTGCTATGATTCTTTGGCGAATTTGTCTGTTAAGCAGGATGATAAGTCTTTGAACGAGGTTTTATTGATGAAGGGTCTGGATTCCACGTTGTGTGTGGACTATTCCTTTGCCTACAAGAATGACACTGGGGCTTTTGTGAAGTTTAACGACAAACCGCTTGCCAATCATGAAGAGGTGTTCGGTTTGCGGATTGATAGGGATACGGTCGCTTATGCCTTGTTGGAGGTGTGCGGCAAAACTTATGTGAGCGAAGGCGTCTCCATTTCAAGCGGAGAGGATTTGAAACCGATAGTGGAATTCGACGATTGTATTATTAGAGGCGCCACCATGAAGGTGAATGTTACTTTCCCTAGTTCTGCCGCTTATAGATCCGTCTGGGTCGATGGAAAGGCTGTCGGGGGAAATACGGATGGTATTTATGAAGTGGTGGTTCCTGAGGTTGGAAATACCAAAATTCAAATTCGGACAGAAACTTCAAAATATGAGTGTGCCTATGAGAACACATATCCTTTGGACGAAAAGCTTATCCATTCCCCTTTCAAGGAAAACCCTTTGGAGGCTAGTCAGGAGAGGGAGGATATCGTCTCCGTATGTGCGGGAAGGTATATCACTTTCGCAAGTGACTCTTCCGTGAATCCTAGTGCGACAAATTATATTTGGACGGTCAATGACTTTGTACAGGAGGATAACAATTCGCTTTCTTTGGATTATAAGTTCTCTTCTGCCGGTGCGACCTATCGTGTCGCTAGGGAAACAAGGGAAGTAAATAATGGCACTTTGTGCCAAAGCGTAATTGACACCATCATGGTGCGCACTTATGATAAAATAAGCGGATCGACTTTGACAACGGAATCCGAATATGTTTGCGATGGGTATTCTTTGCATTGTACGCTTTCCGGTATGTCCGGTGGTACTTATTCCAACTATAAATGCCATTTTTTTGATGGAGACATTTCCTTAGGTGATTATGAGTCAACAGCAGGTTACGATTTCTCGAACGACTTCAGCCTTGCTGAGGTGGGTGAGCATGATATTTATGCGGTGGTTTACGACGCGACGTGTGAAGATATGACATTGTATTCGCAGAAAATCCCGGTTCGGAAGATTTATAAGGCGGGAAGTGCCGAATTTGAGTTGGAGGCTTCCCCGAAAATGGTGACGGAAAGCGTTAATAGTACGGATGTGGTGATTACTGTGCTTGCCGAGGATGGCGGAGACGATGCGGATGTCTATGAATATTCTTACCCAAATGCCATGGGTAAAATAGTGACGGGAAAGAAAATAGGCAGTCCGTTCCTTGTCGTCGTGGACTCAAGTTCATTTATAAATAATTCTATGACTATGACTGTGACCAGAACGAACGGAAAAACGGGCTGTACTGCCCATAATAAGGTTACTATTAGCCAAAGTAAGGGATTTTTGGATAGTCCTTTGCTTGTCACCTCCGGAATTGGAATTACAGATAAAAATCTCGTTTGTGGCGGAACGGAGGTGACGTTCAGCATTCCTTTGCTGCCTAAGTTCGGAGAAAGTTTCCTCGACTCTTCTTTGGTAAGTTATAGTTGGTATAAAAATGGGGCGTTGGCAAGTTACGATCCGAAGTTTACGGTTACGGCGATTGCCGGCGACACGGTACGTGTGATGTGTAAAATCAGTTACCAATATGATCCTTCAGCGACCCCCGCTTATGTATATTCGGACGAGTATAAACTGATTGGAAAGCGTGGCGTGACGATTGGTAATATCCTTGGTCCTGAGAACAACAATAGATATCATAATATCTGTTTGGGTGATGACAATGTCCGTGTCGAACTTGATGCCTATGTCTCCAATATGGGCGACAAGGATAGCCTTCAATGGCAACAAAGTTACGACGCAGTCAATTGGGAGGATGTTCCTAAGGAGCATATTGCCGCTGGAGGCAATAGTGGTACCATCGTATTGGATGGTAAGCATTACAATAGGGAGGCGAAGACGACCTATTTTAGATTGATGGGTATAAGCGAATGCGGCACAAAGACTTATAGCGGCAATAATTTTGCGTTGAGGGTGGATACCCTTCCTGAACTGCCTGCCGTGGAGTTGGTGAGCGGAAATGTCATGGAAGGGAACCAATTGGACATCCTGTACTTTAAACCTGTCAGCAATTATGCGGGATTCGAATATCTGTGGGGCTCTCAGGAGGGAACGGTGACTGCATATAGTTGGGGTGGAGGTGCCGCTGCCGTGAAAGGTAATTACACTGTCGGCCAGAATAGCATCTATGTCAGGAAACGTGCAAAGACAGGCGCTATGTGTAATAGCAAATTGAAGAAATTCGACTTTAATGTGTATGAGAAACTGACTATTGGACATTTATATGGTGAGCTGGATGATAGCTCTCGTTGTGTATTCGATCATGAAGTGAATCTTTATGTATTGCAAGTTTCGGGTGGAACTGGAGAGTATGGAATAGACTGGCAGTATAGTAAAGATTCCGCGGCATGGGTCTCCTTTAATGAAAGTAGTACTAATTTACCATTTACTTCTCATTTTTCCGGATATCCTGCGGGAAAAAATTATCAGTTCGAGTGTAACATTGACGGCCTTCATGAAACCACCTCGTTCCGTGCGGTTGTTTACTCCAAAGGTGATTATACCGGACCGAGTGTCATGACCAATGAGTATACCGTGGATTTCTATGGTCCGTTGAGTGGCGGAGGAATCGACGCCGCCGAGGTTGTGCAGTGTGCGGGTGTGAAGATTCCTGCCATAGAGGGTGATCCTTTGTCGGGAGGTGATGGAAGGTATTCCTATCAATGGATGAAGACCACGACGCCGGAGGTTGATAGTTCATGGATGTACGTGTCTGGCGCAGCGTCAGAGAACTACACAGTGTATGACACCTTGTATACGACTACCTACTACAAGCGTGTGGCGAAAGATGGATGCGGTACAACATTGGTGAGTGGAATGAAGATGTTCAATGTCTTGCCGGAAATCTCCATTTTGCCGGAAGAGGTTGGGTACAATTCGATGGTCAATAGTGGAGAGTCTGGGAAGATGTGGGGAGTTCCTCATCTAGGGTCTTCTGATGATATTGTATGGTTCGATAATAACGAAACAGTGTTGGATACCACTGCTGTGTCTATTGTTTATTTGACGAAGAATTCTTTGCTTGCTGGCGAGAAATCAAAGGCTTATACGTTCTATGCAAAAAAACTGGATGCATCCAATGGTTGCTTGAGTACTAACTATGATACCATACGTATTACTGCGGTTAGCAAATTTGGCGGTGAAATTTTCATTGAGGGTACTACGAAAGAGAATGCTGAAAATTTTTGGGTATGCCCTAATGACAACAATGTGGAGGTGAAGAGCGATGTGGATGTCGAAAATGCGGAGATCGAGTGGTTCTATCGTGTCATCAAAAATGTGGGAACAAGTGATGAACAATTAGGAAATTGGACTACCTTGCGTTCTTCGAATGGATCCGTTCCTGTCCATTCACAATCGGTGCGTCTCGACACCTGCGTGACGAGTGAAATGTTTGGAAATAGAACTGGCCGTAAAATGTATGCGGAATTGAAAAGGGTTGCCACCTTCCATGTTGGAGAAGAAGATTTGGAAATGGAGAGTAACATAGTCCGTGTTAATGTAGTCCCTACGATGCAAAGCGTGCAAAGTCTGTATGACGTGGTCGGAACATTGACCACTGATAAGAAGATTTATTGTAAGGGAGAAGAGGCTGTCGCTATTAATGGCGAGGTCGATCCTTTAGACGAAACATATACGGTCTGGAATAATCCGAACGCTTATTTCGGTCCATGGCTGTATGACAAACAGTATAATATGGAAGATGGTGTTGGTTTTGCCACTTGGTTCGAATTCAAGACCCCGGAAACCGAGTATGACACGTCTGATATAAAATACTATGGTTCGAATGGATATGTGTCAAGTTTTCTGCCGGGAGAGGACAGTAAACATGAGCTCAATTCCAATTATACGGTTCGTCGTGCTGTCAGTGATGGTTGTACAAGCGCTTATACCGACCCATTGACACTGATGGTTAGGGATGAAGTCGGATTGTCGAAAAACATTGAGATTTACGCCTTTGCTGAGGACGGACGTACTAGGTTCTATTCTGGATTCGAAATCGGGGATAGTTTGCTTGTCGGATATGTGAGCAGTGATGCTTATGATTGCATGTGGAGTTTGGATAGCTTGTCCCTTGATACGTTGGAGGCGGTGAAAAGTTATTGTACATTTAGATTGTCCGATAGTGTTTATGATAAGTTGATGGAAAATCCGAATGTTTATTTGAGAAGGAAGAGTGATGGCTGTTGGTCTTCCGCTTTGGCAGTTCCTATACCTTTCGGCAAGACCAGTGATGGTGGATTGATTGGATCCGATCAAATTATCTGTAAAAACGAAAAGTTCGATGCGATTGGGAATGTGTTGCTTGCTAGTGGCGAATATGTGACTCCGACTTACGCTGAAATGAAGTGGACCTATTCATGGCAATTTTGCTCGGATAGCGTCACTTGGATTAATGTGGAGGGTGCGGATAGCTCGATCCTTCAGCCGATTTATGTGAACAAATGCGTTAATATGTTAGAGAAACCAAAGACATATTTCCGGAGAGTCGCTGTTAATGACAGCGGTAGGAAAAGATATAGCAATGCTGTCAAACTGAGGTATTATGATGATTTCGTTCCGGGTGTTTTAAGTTTGAATTCTGCTAAGAACACGTTCTGTGCTGATGAGGATTTGCCGGTTATCAAAACCACACCGGCAACTGGTGCCCGTACGGAGGATTTTGGCGTGGATTATTCTTGGTATATCCAACTGAATGATGGCGATTTCTTTAAATTGCCTGGTTTTAAGGGCCTTTCTTTGAATATGATGCTTGTCGACACAATCACTCAAATGGCTAGAAAAAAGAATGCTCAAATACGTGTGAAGTGTGTTTATGCGGATGGTCAATATGGTTGTGGTAGCGTGGAAAGCGAACCGATTGGTTTTGTGTTGTATCGAGAAAACCTTCAGCCGGATATCTACCAAACTAGTGATGAATGTGATGCGGATTTGGTTGTTGTCAAGGTGGTAAAGGATGGCATCGATAAAACCTATAATTTTATAGGAATTGACGATTCTGTGGATCAAAGTTCTTATGTTATTGATACTTCCGCTTGGACGAGACGTGTGGATTCCATTGAATTGTATCGCAGAACGGATATGCATGTCAGTGATTATGGTGTCTATTCCGTAGATAACGAAACTGGTTGTTTTAGTGGTGTTACGTTCTTTAATGTCGATAGTCTTCCTCCTCTTTCGCAAAAGGCGTTTGAGGCTCCAACCGTTGTTTGCTATGGTGAAACATTTACGGTTAGTGCTGGTCCTGCGACTGGTGGTAATGGAGAGAAATCTTATGTTTGGCAATATAGTTATGATGGAATAGCTTGGGATGACTTGTTGAATAGGTATGAGCAGGACTTGGTGGTCGAGCAACCGACGAAGAGTATATATTATCGACGTGTTGTTGTTGACAAATGTTTTGTTGACACGTCAGTCTCTGTGTTTGTGAAAGTTCGGGAAAAAGTATTGAATGATATCGCTCTCGATATCAGGGATTTCCGATGCGAAGGAGAGGATTTTAACGTAAACTTGTCGCAGGAAATGCATCCTATTGACAATGTTGATTTTTATGTTATGGATAGCTTTGACGAAGAATGTTCTTGTATTGTTAGGGCTGAAAATTTTAAAGGACGGACGGTTAAAAGTTTCAAAGGTGATACTTTGCCATTGGTGTTCTATCGTGTCGTGGTGGATGATGGGAAGGCTTGCGAAAGTGAGCGAGACACGTTTGTTGCCCACAAAGCAATCGCATTGAATCATGCTGAAAACGTCATCTCTTGCGCCAACACGAATCTTTGTAATGGACTGGTTGCCGAAGTGAATGGTGCGGTGCAGAATACAATATATGCCGACCGTTTCTCGTATAAATGGTATGTGAGTCGTGATAATCTATCTTGGACGGAACAGGCCATAACGGACGCTTCGTTCTTCCCGCTGAAGGTTAAGGACACGATGTTCGTTCGTCGCGTCGTTTCGAATGGATGCCAATACGATACTAGTAATATTTTGACTATATATGGAAAGGTGACGGCTGATTATGATTATGTCGCTAATCTTGATCTTAAGGTTGTAAGTGATGTGTCGGATAGCAGTGTTACTTTATTCGTGACAGATGGGAAAAATTTTAGTGAAAACTATTATTTTGTCGGAGACGGACAATTACCGGATGTGCAATACAATGAGAATCAATTGCCGTACAATATGGTTGAATATAAGGATAGCATCCTTCAGTTGGTCGCATTGGATGATAACTGTGTCGCCCCATATGATGTGATTCCGTTGCGTGGTGGAATCATTAGTTTTGATGGCGGATCGTTGTTGTGTGAAGGCGATAGTATACCGTCTATTGTTTCTACTGATGTAGAAGGCGGTTACGGTGATTATATATATCAATGGCAGTATAAAAACGAATATACGGGCAACTTTATTAATATTGATGGCGCTACGGATAAGGTTTATGTTCCGAAACCCGCACACGTGGCAACTGAATATAAGAGGATAACTTTTGACCATGAATATGAATTGCATTCAAATTCTATCGTCGTGAAAATTAGGCCTTTGCCTAAGTCTTATGATATCACACTCAATGTTTCGGATAGCGTTTGGACGAGCATGGGCTTGAAACGCTCTTCTAATCGTGTCGAAAAGTTACCTTCTATGACTATTGTTTTGGTTGATACCATAAGCGATGCGGATGAGGTGGTTTGGCAGAAAAGTTTTGATAAATCTGTTTGGGAGGATGTGGAATCATATGATGCGAACGATATGGGTGTCTATACTCACGAAGTGTCCGATACGTCAGGTGTCATTTATTTTAGAACCATAGCATCTAATAGTTGTGGCACAGATACTAGTAGGATTTTCTCCGTCGTTTCTTTGTATGGCTCGTATATCCTGGATTCGGAATTAGTGTTGACAGATACCATTTGTAAAGGTGATCCGTATGTGCGAATTGCTTTTGTCTCGGATTTTGTGGATAAATATGAATACTCCTATAGAACTATCGGTTACCAAGGGGGTGCTATATATTCCGCACCAAGTACATTGTCTGATCCTTCTGCTGTAAGTTCTTTTGCCGATGCAGGTATGGTGCGTTTGACCAATGACACTGTTAAAACGGTGTATGGTGCTGTGTTCTTTGCTCCTAAGTGTTCGTTTGATGTGGAGATTACTCGATATGTCAAGGAAACTGGCGCTAGCAGCACTAAAATGGTCCATTTCGTTGTGGATGAATTGTCCGCCAAATTTTCTTACTTAGTTGATGGAGATAAATATGAATCTGGCGGACGTCAGAATTCTGTTAAGTTGAGTCAGGGTAGTCTAGTCTCATTTATTCCTGATGTGATGGAGCCTTCTGTGCCTGGACTTGAAGTTTCTTATAAGTGGTATTTGGAGGATCCTATCCATCCCGAATATTTCGACACTTATGCCGCATATGAGGGGAAAGAAGGCTTAACTAGTAATCTGAAATCTCCGGAGTGCTATTTTTACAATGCGATTAATTATGCGGTGAGACTGGAAATCACTGATGGCATTTGCTCCGCTTCTGAAGTGGACCGTGCCATGTATATCGACAAACGTACTTTCCGATCTTCCGATTTTGGCACTAGGTTTGTCGACCCTAATGAAGTGTCGTCCTATGTTATCAGTTATAATTCACGTATTGACGTCTATCCAAATCCTTGTCGAGATTTGTTAAATGTTGTTGCGTCTGGTGTGTCTCATTATGCTTTATTTGATATTGACGGAAAGGAATTATTGTCTGGTTCCGGCGAACAGGTAACGCTTGATATGTGCCCATTTATTTCTGGCACTTATCTTTTGCGTGTAGATGATGAACATTTTATTATTATAAAAGAATAGTTTGTTATTACTTTTTGAAAGGAGATGCATTTCGCATCTCCTTTTTTTGCTTATGATGTAAAAACTACGCAAAATTTGCATTCACAAGAAATCTTCCTTATATTTGTCCTATTAATTAACCGAATAATAAACCAATAAAAGATAAGGCTTATGTTGGACTTAAAGACAGGACGTTTCGTCGTCAACGCAGAGAAAGGGTGGGAGCTGCATCCTTTCATGACACGCGAGGAATTCATGGCTTCCGATTTCTTCAAATCGGAACATTTGGTGAAGAGGGATTCTTATGACAATCGGTGTGTTTTTGATTTCCGTGATGTTGATATTGATGGGTATAAGATGTGGGTATCTGTGTTCATGGAATTCGATATTCATAAGGAGTGTGAATATGTTGATAAAATAGTTTTATGTTCTAATGATGCACTTGATTTTTATGACCGACCATACGATAGTTCTTGGAGAGAGGCTGCTTTTGAAGTGAAACGCCTACATGATGAGTTCCTTTTGCATGAAACTGGTTTGGATAAGGCTTGTGTGGATAACCGGAAGGAGAATTGGTTCAATGTTGATTGGGGAACGTTTAACTCTAGCATCAATTTGATGCATCAGCCTGTGATTGAAATTACTTTGAGATATAGGAATTTGACTGAAGAGGATAAGAAAGAATTGGAAAATGTTGATATCTACTAATGATTGTCTGCTATGAAACTTAATGATGAAAAAATCCAGTCTGCCTCAGAGTGGCAGGGTAGTGATAGGTATCCTGGTATTGACTCTTATGAAAAGGTGGAGTTGAGGCCTGGTACGCAATTATGCTCGTTAGTATTTAATTGGTCTAATGATAATCCTAAAGCTTGTGAGTATCTGTTCCCAAGGGACGTGTTGGAGAAGGTTGCCGATGATTCTTGCGTCTTAAATGATGGGTTACAAATCCAACCTTGGCGTGATAAGAGAGCAGATATCTGTTCCTACAAAAAAGAGGTGGCGATGTTCGAGGTGCAAAAGCCTATCGAGATGGAGACGGGTCGGACAGCGGAAAACACTGCCTATGGGAAGGGAGGCATGACGCAATTCTATATTCCTGCGGAAAAATTCATGGATTGTCTGGCGAATGGTTCCTTGAAAGTTATATACCATGAAGCATCGACCGAAGTTTTAATGTTGAAAAACAATGTTATTTCCGAATCTGATTATAGGCTTCTTGAAGAGAGAAACAATCAGTTAAACCTTCGTCGCAACCTTTTCTGTCATCAGAAAGCGAAGTTGGATACTTTGGAAATTATTCAAAATTCCCCTAATCCTGAGGACGTGAAAAAGGCGGAGGAGAATTATAAAACGCTAAACAAAGATA
The DNA here is from genome assembly GCA_045617845.1 of Paludibacteraceae bacterium. Lineage (GTDB taxonomy): Bacteria > Bacteroidota > Bacteroidia > Bacteroidales > Paludibacteraceae > UBA1181. Next base: position 13,765 of record JAZLJL010000072.1, read on the forward strand.
TTGCTAATATTTATGAAGATTTGCGTTCGTCCGTTAATCGTATTGGCTTGGTTCCCTCCCCTCTGTACGATAGCTTGAACAAACAGCTCTCCTCCGAGATCGCCTATCGTGAGAGTCATCCGAACAATTTGATACTCAGTAATGTTGTCGTCAAGAAGGCGGAGCGGAAGACGACGGATGTGGTGTTCGACCGTACGAACATGAACGTTGTCGTGGAGTCGGGTAGGAGCAGGGCGGAGGAAATAGGCGAGAACCTTTTCCGTAAGATAGAGGACTACAAGGAGGATGGGGGCGTGAGGAACGCTATTGATGTGGAGGCGCAAAACCTGTACGACGTCATGAACATCAACCGCATCAACCGTGATTGTCAGGAGATGATGCAGGGCGTGGACTTGCGCCAGCGTGATTATAGTCAGTTGCGGGCGCTCGCCATCCAGGGGACGAACGGGAAGTGCCAGGAGTTCAATGTCGCCGACCACTTCACGGAGGATTCCGTTCGGAAGCTCCAAAACTGCCGCAATGGGACCTTGAGCGAACCGTTGGAGATGAAGGACGGTACCTTGGCCAAGCTCTACGTGGAGGGCAACAAGGCGCAGCTCTACTTGGCGAAGGACAAGGAGTTCCTTTCGAACCAGATGGATAGGCTGGGCTTGGACGATACGAAGCGCTCCGTGCTCCAATCGGGTGGGAGCGTCTCCACGAAACAG
>JAZLJL010000073.1:0-20145 GCA_045617845.1 Paludibacteraceae bacterium
GAGACTTTTTAGGATATTTTGATTATTTCCGATAGGAGCAATGGGGTTCCATTGTGACTGAGGAAATGATTAAAATAGACAAAAAGTATCCATAAAAAGCCCAATAAGAAACTTTTTCGCAAATTTTTAAACAGCTTCTAAATGCAAAGTAACAAAAAACTCTCTTAAAATGCTTGTTTTTATTTCAAAATACAAAGATTTCTCAAAATCTTTAGAAATACTGCCAGGCGGATCAAACTTGAGTCCGTTTTTACCTGGCAGTAGTTGAAGCTCACTCTATTCTTCCATCTGATGCGTGGAGACTCCGACACGTCACAGACAAGCCTTGGAAATATATTCTACGTCTACAACGGCATACCCGTAAAAATTATAAAAAGAAGCAAAAATATCATAACCGTAAGTTTTTAAAAGTTTTATACTGTTGGAAATCCAGATTTTTCATTTCCGTTTTCCACTTTTCCTTTTCTCTACCGAGTGAATCCTCTCAATTTCCTTTGGGAAGAAATGACGCTTAAAACGGCATACTCATAAAAAATATAAAAGAAGCAAATATCATAACCGTAAGTTTTTTATGTTAATATACTTTTCATTTTCAACACGTTGGAAAAATCTCTTTTCATTTCTGGTTTCCTTTTGAAAAGAACAACCTAGTTCCTAAGACCATTCCAAATATCACTATCATTACAATCATTAGTTCCATATCCGTAAGTATTTAAAGTTTAACATTCTTTTTATTGCCTTTCCTTTTGTTTTACATGACAAATTTAGGAGGTTACGGACGGATATGCCACTATTATCGTCGATTTATATCTATTATATCAATCGATAAAACCGATTGATTAAACACATAACAACTGATAGACAGATAATTATAGCTCATACGAATTCAAATTAACTTTTCAAAAAGGAACAAATGCTATATTATATTTTAAACTTACACTATATTTGCATTGGATTAAAACCATAATAAACATTACACTTATACGGAATCATTTTGTTCTTCCAATTTCTTTTCAAAGGATTAACACGACAATCGAAGAATAAAAAGTTTCACAAACAATAAAGGAAAAATTATTAAAACCCAATAACAATTAAAACGTAATAGACATGCCCATAGAAGGAACCAAACAAAGGAATTACGGATTAGACAATCTAAAGACGGTCATCTGCTTGATCGTAGTTATTTCCCACACCATACTTCCCTACATGGGAACCGTCCAATCATGGTATTTTTTACCGGAACTACCCAACGAGACGCTCTCCTACTCCTATATCCTGACATTCAACGACTCCGTCAGCATGTTCTTATTCTTCATGGTGGCAGGTTACTTCGTCCCGACCAGTTTCGATAAGCAAGGATTCAAGACTTTCATGATAAAAAAGGTAAAACGTCTTCTAATACCAGCCATGATTGTCTATGCGTATTGTTGGGCCATCATACCCGAAGAAATATGTCATATATGGTTTTTGGAAATGCTTTTCCTCTTCTGTCTCGCATATGCGTTAATCAGGAAATTCTTTCCCAATTGCAAACTGGAAAATGATGACAAACATCCGCTGACCCTACCACTACTGCTTCTCTTAGCCATAGGTATTAGTGCCATAACCATCATCGTGCAAACAAGATATCCATTCCGTTATCAAATATCGAAACTATTCATCTATTTCGAACCCACTAAATTCCCTCAATACGTCATGGCGTTCACTTTGGGAATCATCTCTAGACGATACAATTGGTTCCGCCCTGGTTCATTGAAGATCGTCTGCACAATGATCGCAGGCATCATCCTCGTCATCCTAATGGAAAGATTCAACGGCGTCAACGAATATAACTACGCAGGCAGCAGATCCCACGCCATATTCGACTCAATCTTCGCGTTATTCTTAAGCATCCTATACATTTGGTTTTTCGTCAAATTCCTTAACGTCACAGGGAAAGCCATATCGGTCGTTTCAGAAAACATTATGGGGATATACCTCTTCCATGTACCATTGCTCTACTACACTCAGACTTATACGTCTGCCATGGAATTATATTTCCCGCTAAAATTATCCCTAATCTTTCTATTCGTTCTTTGCTCGTCCTTCGCGCTTTCATTCTTATTACGGAAAATCCCTGTCGTCAGAGAATATCTATGACAACAGGGAACATACCCGCAAAATAAAGGAGCATATATTGAACTATAATTCCTCCTTCGTGTAGTCAATCACTTGGTTCAGATATTGTACGAAGAGTCTGTTACGTCCGAACACCTCCAAAAGATACGTCAACAGACTTTCTTCATCTGGGACAGAGGAGAAATCCAACATACGCGACATACAATAACTTTTCAATAAGATATAGTCAGGATATGCACACTCAGCATATTGCTTGGGAACCTTTTTCAAGGCGTCATCCCTATCCAACGACAATCCGTCTTGCCCACCTTTCTTGACCATCGCGTCAAACTTATCACCTTCGTCCATGATGTCTTCCCGCACAATTTCAACCACCTTCTTGTCATAACAATAATGACCGACAGCGACCATATTAGCGTCAGGATAACAATCACCACCTACCGAAAGATGAAAGTAATACCCAGCGTGACCAGATTTTTTCCCTCCCGGGGCGAGGAACACGCCGAAATGGGTCTTATACGGAGACTTATCCGATGAAAAACGGATATCACGATTGATACGATATGTACAATCCTTCAACGCCAAACCCTTAACACTCTCGTCCACCTTTCCCATCTCGTCTATCAAACGTTGAGCGAAATGTAGGAAACGGTCACGCGCTTCCTCATAATCCTTTCGATGCGCATGAAACCATTCCGTATTATTATTCTTATACAACTCACGCAAAAAAGCGACAACTCTTTCCATTGATTCTATTACACTTGTTAAATCCTTATTTGACAAAAATACAAAAAATCAAACCATAACGATATCATAAATTTATTACCTTAGTAAAAAAAGAAAATACATCAGTTATGGAGTTCAAATATATTATTCCCCTCATGGCGTTCCCATTCACCAATGCGATGGCGGAAATGAGGACACAGGCGCTGGATTATTCTGACGCCACGGAGTCATTGGAGAATCCAGGCATCGGATTTTACCGTACACAAGGATACCACTTCACGGAAGAAGGCAACAAAGCCATCGACACTTGGGGCAATATTTCTCACCTACGTATGGACATCTCCGAATTTTCAGACAAAGCCGTCCTAAGCATCGACAAAGAAAGCGGAGACACCACTTTCGGAGAATCACATCCACTGTCGGAGGACGTGCTCGAGGCTTTCGAGACGACCTTGGAAAATATAAGGCAAAGAGGGAAAACAGCCATCGTCCGATTCAGTTACGACCCTTACTTCAACGGGACCAAGAACTGCGACCCGGACCAATCCGTCATTCTCGGCCACCTAAGGCAACTAGGGGAAGTGTACACCCGCAATACAGATGTCATCACTTTCATCGAACTGGGAATGTACGGAAGTTGGGGAGAAATGCACTCCAGCAACGTCGGGACAAACGAAAACATTGCGGAAGCTCTGCAGACGTTGTTGGAATGCACACCACAGGAAATCAAAATTGGCGTCCGCAGACCAGATATCATCGCAGTTTGGCTAGGAGTCAACAAAGGAAACGACTATGACGGATTCGGGATAGAAACCGAAACATTCCGCCAAGCGGCGGAAGCAAAAGGAGACACAATATTCAGAGTCGGTATGTACAACGATGGATACCTAGGTTCATCCAGCGACCTTGGGACGATCGGGATGGGCGCTTCAGGACACCAAATGACAAGGGAGATGATGGTTAATTACCTAGAAACCTATTCCCGACACACCCCATACGGAGGAGAATTGGTAGCCAACAGCAATGGGAATCATCCCATCAACACACCAAGCTATCTCTCCCTTGAAGGATTCCGCACACACACCTCCTACCTCAACTACGAATGGCACCAACCAACCATACTGAGTTGGGAAGACACCACTTTCAAAGGAGACGACCCCGAATATTATGGGAAAGATGGATTCACATATGTAGAGAACCACTTAGGCTTCCGCTTCATTCTCCGTAACTCTGAAATATGCGATTCCATAACGACAGGAGAAAATATTCAAGCAAAGTTACTCGTAGAAAATGTCGGATTCGGCAACATGACTAAGCGATGTAAAACAACCTTCGTTCTAAAAAACAGTGACGCCATCTATGAAATTTTCCCGGAAACACAAATAGATCCTCAAGAATGGCTATCACAAAAGAAAACAGAAGTGACGGCCAACATCCCGTTACCGACCTCGATTTCCGAAGGAACTTACCAGCTTTACATGAGAGTGTCGGAATTTGGCGATGTCACGAAAGACAACAACTACCATTGCATCCAATTCGGGAATGCCTCAACTCAGTACGATTCTTCGATAGGTGCCAACCTAATAGGAGAAATTGTTATCCTAGGAGCACAAAAAACGGACCTCCACCCTCAAAGCACTTCATCCACCAATGCCTTTTTTCAAGACGGGACGTTACACATAACAGGAAACGGTGTAGCGGAAATATACTCCGCAAAAGGGGAACTGCTTACCAAATTAAAAATCATAGGAGAGGAAGTTTTGCCATTCCCTAACCGACACGGAGAGGCCATCATCTGCCATACCAGAAATAACGGAACAGAAGAAACGTTCAAATTGATAATTCCATAAAAAAGAGCGGATCATACCGACCCGCTCTCCAATACAGTCAATATTTTAGTTTTAGAACTTAAAGGTCAAACCACCAGCAAAGTTCGTCAAATTCTTCTCGTTCCAATCAGAACCAAATTCGATTTTCAAACCAAAATGTTCGTTGAAATAATATTTCACACCAGCATAAATACCACCTGCGTACTTACAATCATCAAAGTCCCAATCAGGATGGTCATTCGTTGAACCAAAGATGTTCACACCATTGGCGATACCCATAAAGACATCCAAATTTTTCACAAATTCAAAGTGGAAAGCACTTCTAATCAAAATGGAGTTCTGCAACATACCATGCTCACGTCTCCAGCAACCTTTATAATGGTCAATACCCCAGTATGCACCCAAATCAACACCACCATTGTTTCCAAAGGTCTTCGTCTTGATAAAACCGGAAGCCAAGCCCCAGTTCGCATCTAACGAGAATGTAGGAATGGTTGGATCCGTAGGTTCGCCTCCCACATAATAATCCACAGGAGGAACACCAATCATGAAGCCCAAGTTACATCCACCTTTTTTCACAACACCAATCTCACTTACTTTTCCGCTGCCCGCCATCACATTTCCGACAAGCATAAAGGAAATAAGAAAAAACAAAATCCTTTTCATAATAATATAATACAACCCATTAATAAAACAATCTTTCAAAAAAGGCATAGAATATCCCCCTAAGGAATATTCTATGTCATATCATCTTTTCCTTCAATTAGAAACGGAAAGAAACACCACCTGCCACAGGGGATACGCTATTGAAGTCACCAATCCAATCACCAGAGAATTCGACTCTCACACCGAAGAAATCATTGAAATACCACTTCGCGCCGATATATGAACCGAACACTCCGTCAGCTTTTGAATCGGAATAACCTACATATCCATATTCGTAATCATCATAATCGAAATGTTGGATACTTACACCAGCTTGGAAACCAGCGTAAACGTCAAGGTTCTTTACGAATTCGAAATGGAATCCACCACGAGCGACAATCGGCAACTCCCAGAAATCGAAATCATAGTCATCATACCCAAAAGCAGATGACCAAGAATCAGAATAATGGCAATAACTCAAATAGCCACCCAAATCAATACCACCATTGTTACCAAAAGTCTTCGTATGGATAAATCCATTGGTCAATCCAACCATACCATCAACGATAATTTCAGGCATATTAGCCTTATACGTAAACGGAGCAGGAGCAGGGGCACCGAGCATAACACCCAAAGTAAACTGACCTGGCTCTGCGAATTGAATAGACTCCACATTAGATGCGCTGACATTAAAAAAAGCAAGCGCTGATACAATCAAAGAAAATACCTTTTTCATTTTTGTATGATTTTAAAAATTAACGATGCAAATTTACATCATTTTTATGATTCAAAAAAAAAACTACCTTTCAAAATTACCTATTGATTTCATCTACAGCGGAATAGACACTCCACATAGAAATAGTATTGATTCGGCAAACATAGGCTTCGCAATAGCCCATTCAAAAAGATTCATTTTCAATCTTTCCCCAAAATAAAGGATGCGCCAACCGAGATAACAGGAAGGGCCGATCCCCCATAATGGGAACGTCCATAAGCCTCCTCACACTTATCGTCGTTTGTCTTTAAGAAATCATAAGACGCCTCAAGTCCCAATGCGAAATGTCTAGTGAAGAACCATTTAGTTCCAACATAGGCACCAAACACAGGAGAAAATGCATTCGATTCAATCTGGTTCCAATGGTCAAAATCCGACTTCTCGGAATAAATAGTCTGCTCTTGGAAACCCTCCGCACAGATATTGACACCCCCACAAAGGCCCACATAAGTGTCAAATTGTTTCAAGAATTGGAAATGGAAAGCACTTCTCACAGTAAATGCGCCTTGAAAAACTTTCACCTTTTGTTTTGTATAATACAAACCGTACTCTTCACTATAATGGCAAGCGGAGAAATTGACGCCCAAATCGACGGCACCATTACTCCCGAACACATCACTATTCAGGAATCCGCTCGCAATACCCGCAACAGCGAAGGCGGAAAAGCATGGAATATCCGCAGACGCACCCGAATTGAAGGAAGGCGTACCCACCCCTAAACCTACAATAGTTTGCCCTTTCTTGGAAATTTCAATTTCATCAATGGCGGAAGCAGAAAGATTCAACCACACAAAAAAACCAAATATGACGGAAAAAAAACGTTTCATATTATCACTTTATAAACGTAACAAAGATATGAAAAAGAAATTACAAAACGAATAAATCCCCCAATTAATGGACTATGGACAACGAAGGGGAATCAGCCCCCAACGACAAACCCACAATCAGCGCACAAGGGCTCCACGACCTCCCGCTTACGGAACCCATCCAAAATAGAGAGCGCCCTAGGGGATGTGATAATCTCCCCAAAAGGCTGGGCAAAGACATTCCCCAAAGGAATTCCCCCATCAGCATCTAAGCAACACGGGACGACTGTACCATCGACAAGAATCGCGACATGGTCTCTCAATGCATAACACATTCGGTTCCTTATCTGCAAACTCTCAGTTCCTGGCCATGAAAACCGGGCTGCATTTTGGAAGAAGACATGATCTGACAACTTGGTGTTTCTGGATGACATCGCACCAGACAAATCCACATGCCAAAAGTCCGCCATATAGGACAAACAAATATTGTTAAATTCAGAGAGGGTGTCATCCACCCTATTCCACAAGCGAAGAGAGAAATAACTATCGGATGATTTCTCCTTCGCAAAAGAGAAAACCTCGTCGAAATAAGGAATCCAACGGGATTGGGGGATATTCTCCTCCGCATCGTGCAAGGAGACGTTAAATTGACGGATGGCAGAGGAAAGCAACAATTCCTTACGGGATCGAATCAACGAGCCATTCGTCGTAAGGTTCACATGGAACCCCTCTTCACGCGCCATTTCCAGCAACATGTCAAGTTGTGGATGAAGAAGAGGTTCTCCCAACACATGCAAATAGATATAATTCGTATAGGGCTTGATAGAAAAAAGTATCGCCGAAAATTCTTCCGGCGATACAAATCTTTTTTTCCTAACCGATGGGCAGCAAAAGCTACAATTGAAATTACATCGGTTGGTTATTTCGATATAAATCTTCTTAAAACGCATCAAATTAAGGATTGTACTCCAAGATACCTGTGTTATAAGCACGTTTGATGCCCTTCCAATAAGGGAACTTATAACCTACAGAAACACTCAAACCAGTCGATTTCGAAGTGGTGAAACCTTGGGAGAAACCAGCGGATAAATAAAGACCGCTAATCTTAGACTGGAACTCATATGCGACCTTCACATTCGCGCCCCAATCAAACTCATCCAAAATACCATCTACACCGAAAGTGCTTCTCCTTGTAATATCACTTTGGCCACACACACCTCCAGCGAAGAAAAATCCGAGACCTGGAGACAATTGGCCTGGACCAACATTCATGATATTGTAATAAAGGAGCACCGGAACCCTAATATATCCCGCAGTATACTTTTCTGTGATTTCGCCTGTCACTTCGTCGCCTATAACCTCACCTTCCTCATTATATTTGGCGCCGATAATAGGAGAGGTAACTTCCGAACCTTCCAATTGGAATAAAATTTCCGGTTGGATAGACCAATGTTTTTCAATGACGATATCCATCAACGCACCAGCGTGAAAACCGGGTCTGACACTTGCGTCGTCAATGTCAGCCGTCTTGGCGATTAAATCAGGAGAAACATTATAATCCGGCATCAAATCACCATTCCACTTTGTCATATTGAAACCGCCTTCCAAACCGAAACGGACTTTCACATCCTTCTCCGCAAATACATTCGACGACAAAAAGAGTAGCGTCGCAAGCGCAATAAATATCTTTTTCATGGACAATAACACAATTACTGTTTAACTACCTCAGAAAAAAAAGGCTCTGAGTGCGACAAAGTTATTTAAAAATCGTTAATAACAAATAAAATCGATGATGTTTTTTTCTAAAATAATGAAAAAAATTACCAGATGGACCCATCCCCCAAAACATAGGTTAAATATTAAGGGGAGAAAGGATCACGCAAATATTTGGCAATCAACGATTAATATCTGTATAAATCAGACTTATACGGGCCATCGACAGATACACCTATATATGCAGCCTGCACAGGAGTCAGCTTAGTTAACTTAGCTCCGATTTTGGACAAATGAAGCCTAGCGACCTCCTCATCCAACGCCTTCGGTAAGCAATAGACACCCACTTCGTATTTCTTAGTGAACAACTCAATCTGCGCCAAAGTCTGGTTTGTGAATGAATTACTCATCACGAAAGAAGGGTGACCGGTGGCACAACCTAAATTCACTAGACGACCTTCCGCCAACAAAATGATGGAATGGCCATCCGGGAAAAAGAACTGATCCACCTGAGGTTTTATATTCCTGCGTTGGATTCCAGGATATTTCTTCAACTTATCCACCTGGATTTCACTATCGAAATGACCGATGTTGCATACGATGGCGGCATTCTTCATCTTTTCCATATGTTCAATCGTGATGATATCGACATTACCTGTCGTGGTCACATAAATATCACCAACAGGAAGGGCGTCCTCCACCGTCACGACCTCGTATCCCTCCATTGCAGCCTGCAGCGCACAAATAGGGTCAATCTCCGTGATTAAGACGCGGGCACCATAATAACGCATAGAATGGGCACAACCCTTACCCACATCACCATATCCGCAAACGACGACAACCTTGCCCGCCACCATGATATCCGTAGCGCGCTTGATACCGTCCGCCAATGACTCACGACAGCCATAAAGATTATCGAACTTGGACTTCGTGACGGAATCGTTCACATTGAACGCCGGGATACGGAGTCTACCTTCCTTCTCCATCTGATACAAACGATGCACACCAGTCGTAGTCTCCTCAGACACACCCTTAATGGAAGGAAGCATCCTATTAAAGAAATTACCATCAACCTTACGAATCGATTTCAAGATAGAAAGCAATTCTCTCTCATCCTCGCTCTCCGCGTCATAATCCAAGGCTTTGGCATCATCTTCGCCATTAGCACCTAGATGAATCATCAAAGTGGCGTCGCCACCATCATCCACAATCATATTTGGTCCCATACCGTCACCGAAATTCAACGCTTGCAAAGTACACCACCAATAATCGGCGAGGGTCTCCCCTTTCCAAGCGAATACAGGCACACCCGCTGCGGCGATCGCTGCGGCGGCATGGTCTTGCGTGGAAAAAATATTGCAACTAGCCCAACGGACTTGGGCACCTAATTCAACCAGCGTCTCGATTAAAACAGCCGTTTGTATCGTCATATGCAAAGAGCCAGATACACGTGCGCCCTTCAAAGGTTTTTGCTTACCATATTTTTCGCGAAGCGCCATCAAACCTGGCATCTCATTCTCCGCCAACTCAATTTCCTTACGGCCAAAATCAGCCAAATTTATGTCCGCAACCTTATACGGAAGAGATGAAAACAAAATGTCATCCATTTTTTCTTATTTTTATTAATATTTCCCTGAACAAAAGGCTTTCGTCCGCCTAAAATCCGAGTGCAAAGATAATTCAAATCCATGAGAATTTTAATATCGAATCACAAAAACAGTATCTGAGGATTTGATGGACACGGTCTAACATATCCATGTCAAAGGGGATTAATATATGACGGCAATACCATTTTTTAACATTACGTGGCAAATCAAAGATGGAGATTCAAAAAAAAAGATTAATTTTGCATTTAAGAGTTAACTTTAAGGAGTCAAAAATTTAACATTTCAACGATATGAGAACTAGAAGTTTATTTAAGGCATCCATTTTATGCATAATGTTAGGTTTTTCTTCTTGCCTTTACGCAGGAGGAGGAAATGACAAGGCAAACGCGAAGACCGTATCCAACGAATCATTGGTAAAGCACCTCAACAAGGAGCAATTCAAAAAGTTGGTTGTCGACGTAGACAAAGATGGTTGGAAGTTCCTAGGGGACAAACCATGCATCGTGGACTTCTATGCGTCATGGTGTGGTCCCTGCAGAATGATTTCTCCATACCTAGACGATTTGGCGAAAGATTACAAAGGTCAAATCAACATCTACAAAATTAATGTGGATGAGGAAAAAGATTTGGCTAGATACTTCGGCGCATCCAGCATTCCGTTGCTTATTTTCATACCGAAAGACGGTCAGCCACAAGCTAGCAGAGGCGCATTGCCAAAAGAAGAAATCAACAACGCAATCAAGAACGTTCTATTGAAAAAATAACGATAAGACATGAAAGGTATCATATTGGCGGGTGGAAGTGCCACTCGCCTATTCCCATTATCTAAGGCTATATCAAAACAGATAATGCCGGTTTACGACAAACCGATGATTTACTATCCGTTGTCTACACTAATGCTGGCCAATATTCGGGAAGTGTTGATTATCTCAACCCCCCGTGACCTACCTATGTTCAAACAACTGCTTGGAACTGGAGAAAACTACGGAATGGAATTCAGTTATGTCGTCCAAAACGAGCCAAACGGATTGGCGCAAGCATTTGTACTAGGCGCCGATTTCCTCAACGGAGAGGCAGGATGCCTAATTTTGGGAGACAACCTATTCTATGGACAGAATTTCTCCGACATGCTTCGCGAGGCATCTCTTCCCAAAAAAGGAGCGACTATTTTCGGTTACTACGTCAAGGACCCGTCCGCTTATGGAGTGGCGGAATTCGACAAATCGGGCAAAGTGATCTCCATCGAAGAGAAACCGACAAAACCCAAATCCAACTATGCTGTGCCTGGTCTATATTTCTTCGACGAAACCGTCACAGAAAAAGCGAAACGTTTAAAGCCATCCGCTAGAGGTGAATACGAAATAACCGATTTGAATAAGATGTATCTCGAAGAAGGAACATTAAAAATGCAAAAATTCGGTCGCGGATTCACTTGGTTGGACACAGGGAACTGTGACTCCCTCCTCGAGGCGAGCAACTTCGTGGCGACAATCCAAAAAAGGCAAGGATTCTATATCGCATGTATAGAAGAAATAGCATGGAGAAACGGATGGATAAACGACAGCCAATTAAAAACATTAGGAGAACAATTAAGTAAAACCCTTTACGGGCAATATATACTTTCTTTATTAGAGCAAAAATGATTTTCACAGAACAAAAAATAAAAGGAGTATGGGTCATCGAACCAAAGGTATTTTCTGACAACAGGGGATACTTCATGGAGGCCTTCAAACAAAACGAATTCGAAGAGCATATCGGGAAAGTTAACTTTATCCAAGACAACGAATCGAAATCCTCTTTCGGTGTCCTTAGAGGACTACACTACCAAAAAGGAGAATTCTCCCAGGCAAAATTAGTTAGGGTCATCAAAGGCGAAGTCATAGACGTAGCAGTGGACATTAGGAAAAGTTCCCCGACATTCGGACAACACGTGGCCGTTTTGCTTAGTGAAGAGAATAAAAAGCAATTATTCATTCCGAGAGGGTTCGCCCACGGGTTCCTCGTAAAAAGCGAAGAAGCGATTTTCACCTACAAAGTGGATAACGTTTACGCTCCTCAAGCTGACGCCGGGATCATGTTCAATGACCCCACCATCGGCATAAAATGGGATATTCCCGCAGAACAGATGGTCCTCTCTGAAAAAGACAAAAAGCATCCTCTCCTTCAAGATGCGATAGTATTCGAATAATCAACCAAGACCAATATGAACATTTTGGTAACAGGCGCAAACGGACAATTAGGTAACTCCATGCGCAAAATCTCAGGAAACTATTCCCAACACAAATTCATTTTCACCGACATGCCCGAAGTCGACATCACGGACCTAGCGCTATTGGAGAATCTCGTGAAAAAAGAAAATGTCGGAGCAATCATCAACTGCGCGGCATTCACAGCAGTCGACAAAGCAGAAAGCAGCGAAGAACTCGCCGCTAAGATTAACGTCGATGGGCCCAAGAACTTAGCGTTAGCAGCCAAAAGTGTCGGCGCAAAATTAATCCATATCTCTACAGACTACGTATTCGACGGGAAATCCAGCCTTCCTTTAAAAGAGACGGACAAAACGCAACCCATAGGCGTATACGGAAGGACAAAACGCCAAGGAGAAATTGAAGTCGAGAAAACTGGTTGCGACGCTATCGTCATCCGAACCGCTTGGCTCTATAGCGAATTCGGCAACAATTTCGTGAAAACGATGCTCCGCCTAGGCAAAGAGAGGGAATCTTTGAATGTAGTATACGACCAAATCGGCACACCGACTTATGCGACAGATTTAGCTCTTGCAATCATGGTCCTGCTGGAAAAGGGAATAAAAGGATTCGATACATACCACTTCTCCAACGAAGGAGTTATCAGTTGGTTCGACTTCACGAAGGTCATCTTTGAAATAGCCGGACTAAGCACGAAAGTCAACGCTATCGAAAGTTTCGAATATCCGACAGCCGCTGAACGACCAGCATATAGCGTATTGAACAAACGGAAAATCAAGGATGCTGGCGTTTCCGTACCGTATTGGAAAGATTCCTTGAAATACTGCATTTCCATTTTGATGAAAGAAATGTAAAAACTTCAACGCAAAACAAAAAAAGGCTGAATTCAACTGAATTCAGCCTTTTTTTCATCCACAACGGATCAATACTTAACTTTAGCCGCCGTTACAAAAGTCTTCTTGTAATAATTGCTACTCAAATCCGCGATTGTCACGCCTTTCGAAGAACTAACGATAACAAAGCTGTTATCCTTCAAATAGATGCCGACATAATTGGGCTTCTCATCCATTTTCCCATCAGGACGGAAAAAGACGAGATCTCCAGCCTTAGCGCTGTTTACTGAAATAGCCTCACATTGGTCATACATATCGGTCGAACGACGAGGCAACTTTTTCGAATACAATTTTTCATACACCTTACATATGAAACCTGAACAATCTACACCACTCTTATCATTTCCAGCAGCCAAATAAGGGGCACCCAACCAGGAAGCCACCTCCTCAAACAATTCCAAATCATCGTCCGAAGAAACAACAAAGCCCATTTTTTCAGACAATGACGAAGGATCTGCGGAAGATGTTCCGGATGCCTCTCCTACCGTCTGACCATTGTCTACGTTTTGGACGACCTCCTCAACAACCTCAGGGACTTTCTCCACCGCTTCCACCTCAGGTTCTTGAACAGGCTCGACTTGTTCCGCTACCGCAGGTTGTACCTCAGTCTCCTCTTCCGGTACTAATAGCGCCTGAACTGTATCAGCCGTGACCACACAGTTTTGTTCTGTACCACTTTCATTCGATTCCATGGACTCTAATGCCGCTTTAGACGCCTCCGCAGCTTTGTTCTTACTATCGGAGCAAGACGCCATAGACAAACATCCGCCTAATACAAATAACAAAAATTTCTTATTCATACTTCTATTGTTTTTTTTATAATTCACATATATCACCTACTTAAAAAGATAGATGTACATAACAAATATAACAATTTTTTTTATAACAGACGAATTCCATCAAACAAAGTTTAACTATATAATAAGCAAAAGGATTAACCATAAAATCACAGCAAGAATCATAAATAGCCACCAGTTCTTGGGGATAATATCTGTTCTCTACGCAGTCACTTGGCATTTACATTAAAACGAGCAATGCCCTGTTAAATCAAACATGGCACCTACATTAAAGGCACCATTTACTCCACTTCCCGCAACAGAAGGACCAGTAGAATCGATTGAATAATTTGCAAACGGAGAAAAACTCACTACCGTAATAAGCATTAGGATATGTATCTTTTACGAAATCTAATATCCTTGATTCTTCATACACAGAGCCAATAGAGCCTCTTAAACCATATTTTCCACCACTCTTAAAATAAAAAAGAATTGTGACCCCGGCGGGATTCTAACCCACGATCTTCAGAACCGGAATCTGACGTTCTATACAGCTGAACTACGGGGCCTTCCGATTTTTACGCAAATTTATATCTTTTTCACGAAAAAACAATCATTCGTTCACTTCTTTATTTTATAAATAACTTTTTGATACAAAAACAACCAATTTACTAACACTTTAATAGATATATCGAATATTTAATATTTATTTGCACTAAATTACTTCTCTATTTGTCGATTTTTGTAATATTTGTTATATTTGCATCAAAATAAAATATTCACCATGAGTTATCTAAAAACCCCCAAGGGTTACAAACCATTACTGGATGCCAGAGAAACAGAATTAGGCATCAAAAAAATAAAAGACTTCTTCCAAGGAAGTCTATCCGCTGAATTAAGATTGCGTAGGGTTACCGCACCCTTGTTCGTACTTCAAGGACAAGGACTGAACGATGACCTAAACGGCGTGGAACGTGCCGTGACATTTCCGATCAAAGATCTGGGCGACCAAAGAGCTGAAGTAGTTCACTCTCTCGCGAAATGGAAAAGAATGATGCTTTCGGAATACAACATCGAACCAGGGTTCGGACTATATACTGACATGAACGCCATCCGTTCCGACGAAGAACTCGGCAACCTCCATTCCTTGTACGTAGACCAATGGGACTGGGAAAGGACCATGACCGCGGACGAGAGAAATAGCGCTTTCCTAAAAGATATAGTCGGTCGTATCTACTCCGTAATGGTTCGCACGGAATACGTCGTATACGAAATGTACCCGAATATCAAACCCATCTTACCGGATAAAATTTTCATCATCCATGCGGAAAGACTTCGTCAACTCTACCCCGATTTGACACCCAAAGAGAGGGAACATGAAATCACGAAGAAATACGGAGCCGTATTCGTTATGGGTGTCGGTGGTCCTTTGGGCGACGGCAAACGCCACGACGGACGCGCACCAGACTACGATGACTGGACAACTCCGGGAGAAGATGGACTGCCCGGACTTAACGGAGACATCCTCGTATGGAACCCCGTTTTGGAACAATCTCTGGAATTGTCTTCGATGGGAATCCGCGTCAACAAAGAAGCGCTTCTAAAACAATTGGAAATGACAGGGCAAGAGAAACGTAAAGAACTTTATTTCCACAAAAAACTATTGGACGGAACTTTGCCACTTTCCATCGGAGGTGGTATAGGACAATCTAGGCTTTGCATGTTCTTCCTAAGGAAAGCCCATATCGGAGAAATCCAAGCGAGCATCTGGCCTGACGAAATGAGAGAGGAATGTGCCAAACACAACATTCCCCTTATTTAACCAATAAAGACAAGACGGGACATGAGAATATCTAAAATATTTTTTGCGATCCTGATGCTTTCAGGATATTTGTTTAATGCGCATGCTGTGAGTTATAACGATGCGCAAAAACTTCAGATGACGCTTTACGCCATCGACCGATATTATTTGGACACTGTCAACAGCGAAAAGCTGGTGGACAACGCCATCAACGGAATGCTCGAAAAATTGGATCCTCACTCCAAATATATTCCTAAGAGTGAAGTGCAAAAAATGAACGAACCTTTGGACGGAAAATTCGAAGGCATCGGTGTGGTGTTTCAAATGATGGAAGATACTCTACTGGTAATCCAAACCATCTCAGGCGGACCTTCCGAGAAAGTGGGCATATTCGCAGGAGACAGAATCGTATATGTCAATGATACGACCATCGCTGGCGTAAATATGCAAAACACGGACATCATGAAAAAACTCCGTGGACCCAAAGGAACATCCGTAAATGTCAAAATTCTTCGACGCGGCGTAAAGGAACTTATCGATTTCAAAATCATCAGAGACGTGATTCCAATCTACAGCATCGATGCCGCATACATGGTGGACGACAAAATCGGATATATCAAAGTGAACAAATTCAGCGAAACCACGCTGGATGAATACAACGAAGCTATGGCTAAACTAAAATCGCAAGGTATGAAATCCCTCATCATCGACCTTCAGGACAATGGTGGCGGTTATATGAAAACTGCGATACAACTAGCAAGCACAGTACTTCCAGCAAACAAATTGGTTGTTTACAGCGAAGGAGTTTCCCAACCAAGGGAAACCTACAACACATTAGGGAAACCAGCGTTCGAGAAGGGCGACTTGGTCGTTCTTGTGGACGAATGCTCAGCCTCCGCAAGTGAAATCCTATCAGGGTGCATCCAAGATTGGGACAGAGGTTTGATCGTCGGACGAAGGACTTTCGGCAAAGGATTAGTACAGAAACCTATTCCTCTCCCTGACGGTTCACAAATCAGATTGACGGTAGCACAATATTTTATTCCTTCTGGAAGATGCGTCCAACGCCCTTACAAGGATAATCTAAAAAACTACGACAAAGATTTCATGGACAGATACAACAGAGGCGAATTGATGCACGAAGATAGTATCTCATTCCCTGATTCATTAAAATACTTCACTCTCGAAAAGAAACGTCCCGTTTACGGTGGCGGTGGAATTATGCCAGACCTCTTTGTTCCTTTGGACACAACCAAATACACAAAATACCATAGGAACTTAGCCGCTAAAAGCGTATTGAACAACTTTGTTCTTAACTACCTTGACAAGAACAGAGCTAATCTGGAGAAAAAGTATAACGTCAATGAGGAGCAAAAGAAAAAGGATGCGGGATTCGTTTCTTTCAATCAACAATTCGACATCACGGACGCTGATTTACAGGAAATAAAGGATGCAGGTGACAAAGAGAAAGTTGAATTCGACGAAGAACAATTCAACCAATCAAAGCGACTCATAAAAAAACAAATAAAGGCTATGATCGCTAGAGACTTATGGAACACAAGTGAATATTACCAAATCATGAATGACGAAAATCCAATTTTCTTAAAAGGTGTGGAAGCGCTCAAAAACAAGAGCCTCTACCAAACAGGTATGACACCAAAAAAGAAATAACATTTCTATATTACAAATACTAAAAGGGCTTCCATTCAAAGTTTGAATGGAAGCCTTTTTATATGCTCATTCTACTCCATAAAAAAAGGGAAACAATAGAATCATCAGAGATTTCCTAAAAATATTATAGACAGGGAAAAATCATATGCTACTACAAGACACATTTCTATCATAATCAAGTATGGACACCACACATATAAATCTCGTATTCTAGGAATAATAAATATGCAATAAACATTAAAAGCCCAATACACAAAACGAGAAAAGCAGAGAAGATGAAAAGTAAACTCTAAAAAACGAAACAGCACTAAATAATAAGGACGTGGAAAAAAAAGGGAGACGATCGCTCATCTCCCTATCTTTATAACCAAGAATCACGCATCAATTATTGGGATCGATGACGGTATCAACACTTTTAGCATTACCATTTGTCAGAGTATTCCAAATAATGATTTTACCATCTTTGGCAACCTCCATTTTTTGGATGTCGATTACACTATTATTTTGGAATTGATGGCTAATATTTCCAAAGTTACTACCGTTATCCTTAATTGTGAACCTGCCCTTACTTCCAGCCACAGCGGAAGCTACAGTCTCTGCTTTACAATGACTAAAATCATTGCCACTACTATTAATGACGCCCGTGCCATCACTAGTATTGAAGATTCTAAAAATAGTCTTCTCATAATTGACATCATGATAATCCACCTCTATGGAGTCAACCACGACATTATTACAGAAATTAATGTTCGTACCTCTATTATTTCCTTCGCTAATATACAAAATACCAGATCCAGAAGAGGTTGTGCTCGTAGATTGATCGATTTCCAAACGAGCGCCACGACAGAATGTATTACCGGAAATATTAACACAATCAATGCTACTTTTTTGCATTTCAGATGCAACTAAATGATTGTCACCGGCATTGGAATTATACAATAAAATGCAACTATGAGTAGCATTATCAAAAATGTTATTCTCAATATTTGCGATAATAGCAGCTTCATCTATAATGAAATGTATGAAATTAAACTCAAATCTACATCCTATAAACTGAGTCATACCCGTACAACTAATACGAACGCCACCACCTAAATCAGCCAATTTAGATGGCATAGTGTCATCAATACCATTCTTTTCCCACATATAATTCAACAAATTGGTGTTAAAATGGCAATCCTGGCAAATAAAGTCAGATGTGTAACGAACGTCCAAACCAAAACGGCAAGCACTAAAATAAGTACCACGTATCTTTTCAAGATAACCACCTACAGCTCTAATTCCATAAGTAAATCCTACAACACTACAATCAAACATCGCCCCCAAAGAGCCAAAGCCAGTAGACATAAAAATACCGCATGTACTGATACCCTCACGCGTATTACGAGAGATATAAAGATTTTCGTTACCCAACAGAGAAACTCCATAGAGATTAAGGCTTCCCCCTTTATCGAACTTAATGGCGGTTATATTCGAAGAAGTCTTAAAACCATATTCAGCTCCTTGTACCCTATTTGCATAAACACCCTCATTCCAATCCAATCCTCTAATAGTAACAGCACGAGGAATCACAACAGAAGAATTGATTTTGTACAAGCCATCCAAGACAAGGGTTTCAGGAATTATTTTCAAAACTGAATTAATAATAGAAGAATTATCAGAAACAGACGTTGAAGCACCGAACCAAGACAAAACTACTTCTTTATTATAAAGACTTCCGCTAAAAGAGCAGCCACTAAAATTTACAGAACCTTCAATATATGTATTATCAAAAGTAACGACAGCATTAACTATACTTCCACCATTAAAACGAAGGACACATTCACTAGGAATTACCAATTCACCGCCCTTCAAATCAATCTTATCTTGAATTTCATAGATAGTCTTCGTTTGCGTAAGCTGTGAAGAGATGGAGACATTAGGATCAATCAAAACTTGGCCGTAACTTCCATCAGTATATGGACGATTAAGAATCAAGCGGTCAGAAAAATCAGTAGGAAACTCAGCGGAAGCTTCCTCTTTTTCCTCAGAAATTGGAGTACTTTCCTGACAGCACTCCAAAAATGCCATTAAAACAAAAAAAGGCAATAAGGGAATGAAATAATTTCTTTTCATATGCTACTCATTTACAATTATTTAATAAAAAAAGACAGAGAGAATAGTTATACAACCCATCTGACTGAATTCATATAAACGTCGAAAAAAAGAATTGAATAAACTTGAAAAATAAGATTTCAGATGTACTCAACACATTAACACTTTAAAACGACGCAAACACGATTATTACAAAGATAATAAAATGTTAAACATTAGGAATAAATATTAGAAAAAAATCATATAGACAAAAAAAAAGGAAAACATAGTATAAAATGAACAAGGGAGAAAAGGGGAATTAAAATATCGACGAGAAAAGAAATAAGAAAAACGCACAAAAAAAGGGGACGTTCCAAAGGAACCTCCCCCCAAGACGGCGGCGACCTACTCTCCCACAATACGCAGTACCATCGGCGCCGGCGGGCTTAACTTCTCTGTTCGGAATGGTAAGAGGTGGAACCCCGCCGCGATAGCCACCTGAAAT
>JAZLJL010000074.1:0-17725 GCA_045617845.1 Paludibacteraceae bacterium
TTATGCATAATATTTTTTACGCCATTCACAAAGGTAAAAAAATGTTAAATATCACTTCACCTATTGCATGATTATGTTTTATAACATATTTTTGCAACATCAAATTAAAAGAGAATAGTTAAACATAAAATAGTAAACACAATGGTTTGTTTAAACATGATCGTTATCGCATTGATTAGAAAATATACAAGATTCTAATCACAAGCAGGAAGAAAAATTCTTCATTTTAAGGTTATTAAATTGTCTAACGCATCCAGATACGAACTCGTCGGGATGCGTTTCGCATTTAATAAGGATAGGATAAATATGAAAATAATCTATAATACCACAAATGATGGACAATAAAAAAGATACAATGAACTCCTAGATTATATCAAAAAGGAACAATGGGGTATATGGATAACATGGCAAATCAAATGAAAGTTGAAGACGGGAAAAACATATCCGCCCAATAAATGATAGGGGAGTATCAGCTAAGCATAACACATATATTATTGTGATACAGGATTTTAACTAAATTCTTAAGAAGTAAGGACAAAAAAGAAAGGGCATCCTCACGGACGCCCCTTTCCACAACAGTTATATATTAAAATAATTAACGTATGCAAATGTACAAATAAGTTTTGGAATACCAAACAAATTACCAATTTTTTTTATCATAAAACCAATTTTTTTTTTTGACACCGACTAATCTATTGATTAATAAGAACACAAAAAACAAAGTATAAAACAACATCAAGCCTTATTAATTGATATCAGCTTGAAGGATAGGAGCAGGGACAATCGTTCCCGCATCTCCAGTCATGAAAGTCTTCATCGTTGGATAGAGACCTGCATTCTTCTCTGGTTCTGTTGTAGTCCAAACATAATAAATGGTATTAGGTTTCAATTTGGAGAAAACATACAAACCATTATCATCGACCCTACAATCAGAAGTGCTAATAGAATTTTCAGCCCTAACATAAACTCTTTGGTCAACGCCAGGAGTATAGTCGTAAGCCTTGCTGGCATAAACTTCCAGATAACCGATAGCTCCGCATAGATTAGCATTCTTTCCATCATTAATGTAAAAATCGCCACCATAAGTTTGGCCACTACCGACATGGACATCATAAATGATCGGATCCTTGCCCGTAACATTGTCGTTATAGGTAAAAATCTTATAGTCACCTTCGTTCAAATAATTAAACGAATAAGTACCATTATAGGAGGTGGTCACCTTGTCATCACAACCATATTCATGATTACCATAGACGATATATACATCCTCGTCACATCCCACAAGAGTGTCCTTTTCAAAATGGAACATACGATTTAAAACACGGAAATAATGCGCATTTATGTCAATCAAAGAGTCCTTGTCACTCTGCGAAAGATTTCTTTTACTATAAATTTTACTTAGAACCTTGTTATTGTCCTCAAGTATAGACATCAATTCCTCATAATCGCTTGAATTATTTTCAAATACCGAACCATTGATTACAATGTCGCCATCATCAACAACCTTGTAAACCCTGCCGACAATGGAACCATCTCCACCTTCGCCTTCCTCTTTTGAACAAGAGAACATTAATCCTGCAATCAATAAAAATTGTGCGACCTTAATAAAAGTGTTTCTCATATAAATATTGAATAAAGAATCAAACCTAATGCAAGCCCAAAATTAATGATTCTACCAATTATACCCAAAATTTTTTCAATGAAAGTAAATGGCACAAAAAGAAATGTCATTTCTCTATCATTCTATCATGGAATAATAGATAACCTATATTCAATCCGACATTGTAGTTTTTCTCTGGATATGAATAACGGTTCACATAAAACGCCATTGAAATGAATTTAGTGTTCGCCACGAATGTCAACTCATTAAAGAAATAGGCTTTTGAGAACGCAGGGAGATACTCAGAACGATAACTACCTGTCGTGGTGAAAGGTTTGTATGGAGCATACGCATAATTCGCGAACCTTAGATGCAACACCTTATTAAATTTATAGATAGGCGCAATACCTGCCGCCAAATAGGTGTGCGCACAAAATGCGGAATTAAATACGAACTTACTATGGTTCGAAGGCGTAAACATCGGCGAAATCAGCAAACTCTCCATATAATTGTTCATCAAAGGCACCGTGGAATAGACTAAATCCGTATAAAGTCCCAATACCCAATGTTTGCTGAGATTGAAATAATGATCGGTATTACAAGAGAGCTGGAGCCAATGTATTTTATTAAACGGTGACCTATTCTTCTCCAAATATCCGAATTCACTTAAACCATATTTCGAAGACCATTGCCGTCCGAACACATATTGCCCGGTCAAACAAATACGCATACCATCAACAGGATACTGCTTGTGGGACAATGAATTATGCTTATATTGCAACAGCGCTATACCCAGATTATAGTTCGTCACATTCCATTTATTCTTCTCGTCCGGAAGATAATGATAATGGTCGTTCTTATGTCCATAGCAGATTCCCATATCCATCTTCGCTTTCGTATAGAAAGGAACCATCATCTTAATTTTCCCGAACATCTCCGAGGAATAAGCCTCCGTGGAGATATTGTTCTTAATGTCGTTTTCATAAAACGGCTCCTGTTGGTTCAGATAGTTTATATAACTATAATCCAATATCATCTTGATTCCAATAGGCATGTAGCCTGGCCTATCCATACGCATCTGTATATGGGCGTTCTTATACAACGAACCAATCTGTCCGTCCAACGAGACATTATAACCGAAATTCCGGACACCACGCTTTTGAACCCCCAAAAATAAGTTATTGGCGGCAGTGGATGAAATATTGCCACCAAAAGACATCTCAAAATCGCTGTTCATCTTGACATCCAAGATCAAATCATAAGCCTGGACAGTGTCGTTATAATAGGCATGAGGTACAATCTCGGAAATTTTTTCGTCCGACAACAATTTAAAATAAGCGTTCTGAAAACTAACGAAATCCAACAGAGTGTCCTTCCTTCCCGTAGAGAAACTATTCATCAAATATTTACGTTGTGCGGAATTTACTCCTTTGATAATGACGGAATTGAAAACCAAATCCTTTTCCTTCAAAACATACTGGATACGACGTCTCTCCACGTCCACTCTTTCTACGCGACGGGAGACACGCTCCCTGA
This sequence comes from Paludibacteraceae bacterium, assembly GCA_045617845.1. GTDB lineage: Bacteria > Bacteroidota > Bacteroidia > Bacteroidales > Paludibacteraceae > UBA1181. The sequence continues at coordinate 3,137 of JAZLJL010000074.1, forward strand.
TTCGCTGAATCATCGCCTTGGTGGAATCATAGCCGATTTTCTCAAGTTCCTTAACGCGATGGAAATCCAGCAAGCCCACATCAGTGAAATGGAAATCCAAAAGAACGCCCTTCTCCTCCGGAATGGAATAATTAGTCTCATCCATAATGAGTTTTTCCAACAAAGACACTGGATTCGCCTCATTGTCCTCATCAAGGGAAGGATTATCACTAACCGCCGACCCGATAATGAAATCAGGATGAAAATCTTTTTCAACGACATCAACAGGGAAATTGTTGTAGATGCCACCGTCCAACATCAACAAGCCATCCACGGAAATCGGTCTAAAAACGAAAGGGAATGACATGGACGTACGCACGGCGTCACCTAAATCACCCTTACGGTGGACATACGCACATTTATGCACCACATCAGACGCCACACATCGGAAAGGGACAAACAAACTATCGAAGTTCCCCTTACATGCGGCATTCGCTTTAGAGAACAAATCCATAAACGCGATGTTCAACTGATCGGGCGGCAAGACGCTTGTAGGCATCAAAAAATTAGCTTTGTTTTTAGTTGAATCCCTTAGATTCACCTTAAAGCTGATAAATTCAGGTGTAGGGTCATCTCGCTTAAAGTAAAACAAATTCTCTTCATCGATGTTTCCACTCTGCCAGCGCATGAAATCGTCGGATAGAATCAAGTTGCACATCTGGTCAGGAGAATATCCCATGGCATACAAGGAACTCACGATTGCCCCCATGGAAGTTCCGGCGACATAATCAATAGGAATTCCTTCCTCCTCCAATGCCCGAATCACTCCGATATGCGTACATCCCTTAGCTCCACCACCACTTAGGACCAATCCGACCTTTTGTGCGTTGACATCCACCCGCCCGCCTATGACAACAAGCAGACAAAGTAACAATAGCCGATAAACGAATCTTTTACCCATTAAATTACGATTGAACTTCAACGACACATTCCGTCATATTCTTTTCCTTATTTAAAACGATAGTTAAACGGTCACCATTCTTGGGAGCTTTCCCCAATATCGTTTCCGCCACCAAATCCTCCACATATTTCTGAAGCGCTCTCTTCATAGGTCGAGCACCGAATTGCGGGTCATATCCCTGTTCGGCAATGAACGACTTGGCATCCTCCTCCAACGACAACGAGAATCCAAGCTCTTCCATCCTTTTATAAATATGTGACAGCTCTAAGTCAATTATCTTTAGAATCGACTCTTTGTCCAATTGGTCAAACATAATCACATCATCGACCCTATTAAGGAACTCTGGAGAAAAAGTCTTATTTAAAGCCTTCATTATCACACCTTGAGCCAATTTGCGGTCTCCGGCTTGCGTCGCCATAGAAAAACCGATACCCTTTCCGAACTCCTTCAACTGGCGAGTTCCGGCATTCGATGTCATGATTATCACCGTATTACGGAAATCTATGTGACGTCCCGTACTATCCGTCAATCGTCCTTCGTCCAACACTTGCAAAAGCATGTTGAAAACATCCGGATGAGCTTTCTCTATCTCATCGAACAAGACGATAGAGTAGGGTTTACGCCTAACTTGCTCGGTAAGCTGTCCACCTTCATCATATCCCACATAACCCGGAGGAGCTCCGTTCAATCGGGAAACCGAATACTTATCCATGTATTCGCTCATATCCACACGGATTAACGCATCAGCACTACCGAACAACTCCTTTGCGAGCGTCTTCGCCAAATATGTCTTTCCAACGCCCGTAGGTCCAAGGAATATAAAGGAACCCACAGGTCTGTTAGGATCTTTCAAACCAATACGATTGCGTTGGATAGCCTTCAACGTCTTATCCACCGCCTCGTCCTGACCAATCACCATGGACTTCAACACTCCGTTCATGCGAACCAACTGCTCGCCCTCGGAACGGGCCATCCTTTGAATCGGCACGCCTGACATTTTGGAGACGACCTTCATGACATCATCCACAGAAACGGAGAGTCGACTCTCCTTCTGATCCTCCAACCAAGCCTTGCGTTCAGCCGCCAATTTAGAAGACATAGACTTCTCCTTATCCCGGAAATCAGCCGCCAATTCGAAATTCTGCGATGTAACAGCTTTCAGCTTCTTTTCCTTGACAGACTCGATCTCAGCTTCCAAGTCCAATATATGCTGAGGTACGGAAATGTTCGCTATATGCATTGCGGCGCCGACCTCATCCATGGCGTCGATGGCTTTGTCCGGGAAACAACGGTCAGTGATGTACCTTCCAGTGAATCTCACGCAAGCCTCCAAAGCTTCGTCCGTATAGACAACATTGTGATGGTCCTCATAACGCCCCTTCACATTCCTCAAAATCTGCAAAGTGTCCTCCGGAGAAGTCGGCTCGACAATGATTTTTTGGAAGCGACGCTCCAATGCTCCATCTTTCTCAATCTTTGTACGATACTCGTCCAACGTGGTGGATCCGATACATTGAATCTCGCCACGAGCCAAAGCAGGTTTCAACATATTGGCGGCATCCAGAGAACCTTGCGTTCCTCCTGCACCCACCATCGTATGTATCTCGTCGATGAACAGAATGATATTCGGATTTTTCGCCAACTCGTTCAAAATAGCCTTAATGCGTTCCTCGAATTGTCCGCGGTACTTCGTACCTGCCACAACCGAACCCAAATCAAGCGAGACAAGGCGTTTGTCATAAAGAATCCTCGAAACAGTCTTGTTCACGATGCGCAAAGCCAACCCTTCGACAATGGCTGTTTTACCGACACCGGGATCGCCTATCAAAATCGGATTGTTTTTCTTTCTGCGGCATAAGATTTGGGACAAGCGCTCCAACTCGACATCCCGTCCAACGACAGGGTCCAATCTACCTTCCTCCGCCGCCTTCGTCAAATCGACACCGAAATTATTCAACACAGGAGTGTCGGAATCCGCGTCTATGGTATCCGACCCACTTTTAGTCTGGAAAGAAGACTGTTCCCTGGAATACGCATTTCCTGCAGAAGCCGTATCCCCATACATGGAATCCTCCACATCATCGTCGTCCATCTGGTCATGCTTGATTCCGAAATCCACGCCATTCTTATTCGCCAAAGCCAAAATTTGGTCATACGTGACATTCTGCATACGGAGTGATTCCGCCGCTAAACTAGTGTTTTCCCGCATAATGGCAAGAAGTAGATGGTCCGTCTCCAACTCGTCGCACCGAAGCAAACGAGTCTCGAGACTTGCGTATTTCAATATTTTTTCGGTCGATTTCAGCAAAGGCAATTCACTGTCGAAAGACACTTCGTTCGCCTGACGTAGCTTATCCTCCAAAAAAGCCTTCACCGCTTTCACATCAACACTCAAAGCTGTCAATAACTGATTGGCGGGACCCGTACCATCTCGCAGGATTCCCAGCAACAAATGTTCTGGGGAGATACAAGAATTCCCCAATCTTTGCGCCTCCTCTCTACTGTACGACAACACATCCCTCACACTTTGTGAATATTTATATAAAGCCATTTTATCTAATTTATCCCGCAAATATAAGAAAAGGCGTAGACTAATGCAATATATAAAAAGGTAGTGAGGCCTAAAAAAATCCCCCGTATTCATTTTTTAACAAAAAAGAACAAAAATAACCTTAGACCATTGCGCTGTAAAGGTTTTTTTGTAATTTTACGAGATAATTTTTACGAAATAAAAAATAGTAGAAAATATAATGGTTGATCAAGACAGAATTATCCAAATCGACATTGACAAGGAGATGCGTTCTTCGTATATCGACTATTCGATGTCTGTGATTGTGTCCCGTGCGTTGCCTGACGTCAGGGATGGCTTCAAGCCAGTTCATCGCCGCGTCTTATTCGGTATGAGCGAATTGGGTTTAGTATCCAACAAGCCAACTAAGAAATCAGCAAGAATTGTAGGAGAGGTTTTGGGAAAATATCACCCACATGGTGATTCATCCGTCTATGGGACGCTTGTCCGCCTCGCCCAAGACTGGACATTGAGGTATCCACTCGTATACGGTCAAGGAAACTTCGGTTCCATCGACGGTGACTCAGCCGCCGCAATGCGTTACACGGAAGCACGTCTCCAAAAAATCACAGAAGACATACTCATTGATTTGGATAAGGACACTGTCGATTTCCAAGACAATTTCGACGGTGAACATAAAGAGCCAACAGTATTGCCGACCCGCATCCCGCAGTTGTTGGTCAACGGAGCGTCTGGTATCGCCGTCGGTATGGCAACAAATATGCCACCTCACAACTTGTCCGATACCATTGACGCCTGCATCGCATACGTCGACAATAATGATGTGGACATAGAAGACCTCATAAAGATTATCAAAGCGCCTGATTTCCCTACCGGAGGTACCATTTATGGCTATTCCGGCGTTCGAGACGCTTACTTGACGGGTAGGGGACGCGTTGTCATCCGCTCAAAAGTTGAAATTGAAAACGAAAACGGTAAAGAAAAAATCGTAGTCCGTGAAATTCCTTATCTCGTAAACCGCGCTGAAATGATCAAGGCGATCGCCGACATGGTAGCCGAGAAAAAATTGGAGGGAATTTCAAACATCAACGATGAGTCTGACCGCGAAGGTATGCGTATCGTCATCGACGTTAAGCGCGACGCTAACTCCAATGTGTTACTTAATAAGCTCTACAAATACACAGCGCTTCAATCTTCCTTCAGTGTGAATAACATCGCCTTGGTACACGGAAGACCGAAATTGCTGAACTTGAAAGAGTTAATCGCCGAATTTATCGAACACAGACACGAAGTAATCGTTCGTAGGACCAAATTCGAATTGGCTGAAGCCGAAAAGAAAGCTCATATCCTTGAAGCCTTGATTGTAGCTGTTGACAACATCGATGAGGTCATCCGCATCATCCGCTCCTCTGAAAATGTCAATGCGGCCAAAGAGGGTTTGATGAAACGTTTCAATTTCGACGACGAACAAGCTAAAGCTATCGTGGAAATGCGTCTCGGCGCTCTGACGAAACTCTCCATCGACGACTTGAGGGCTAAATACGACGATCTCATGAAACTCATCAATCATTTGAAAGCCATCCTCGCTAGCGTTGACCTTCAAATGCAAGTGGTGAAAGAAGAGTTAATCGACGTGAAGAACAAATACGGAGACCCAAGACGTACCGAAATAAAGTACACAAGCGAAGAATTCAATCCGGAGGACTTCTATTCGGACGACCAAATGGTCATCACAATTTCCCACTTGGGTTACATCAAACGTACGCCTCTCGACGAATTCAAGGCACAAGGACGTGGCGGTGTCGGCTCAAAAGGCAGCAGTTCCCGCGACGAGGATTTCATCGAGTATATCTATCCCGCATCCATGCACAACACCATGCTCTTCTTTACCCAGAAGGGCCGTTGCTATTGGCTCAAGGTTTACGATATTCCGGAAGGCGGCAAGAACACCAAAGGCCGTGCGATCCAAAACATGCTCAACATCGATTCCGACGACAAGGTCAACGCATTCATCAAGATCAAGTCTTTGGGTGACGAAGAATATTGCAAGTCACATTATCTGATGTTCTGCACCAAACGCGGCGTAGTGAAGAAAACTTCCTTGGAAGCCTACTCGCATCCACGCAACAATGGCGTCAACGCCATCACAATCAGGGAAGACGATCAAGTCATCCAAGTGAGATTGACTACAGGAAACAGCGAAATCATCTTGGCCAACCGAAATGGCCGCGCCATCCGCTTCAACGAAACGAAAGTACGCGAAATGGGTAGGACCGCAACAGGTGTCCGCGGTATGATTCTCGATGGTCCAGACGATGAAGTAGTCGGAATGATTGCCATTAATGACCCTCAGACCGAAACAGTCATGGTGGTTTCCGAGCAAGGTTACGGAAAACGCAGCGATTTGGAGGATTACCGAATCACCAACCGTGGCGGTAAGGGTGTCAAGACAATGAACATCACGGATAAAACCGGACTTTTGGTGGCAATCAAGAGCGTCACCGACGAGAACGACTTGATGATCATTAACAAGTCAGGCATCACCATTCGATTGAAAATCACTGACGTACGTGTGATGGGACGCGCCACTCAAGGTGTACGTCTAATCAACTTGACGAAGAAAAACGACCAAATAGCTTCCGTATGCAAAGTCCAATCACAAAGCGACGAAGAGGAGAATTTGGAGGAAAATGAGGAAAATTCCGAAAATATTGAGAATTTAGATAACAATAATGAACAAAACTAATAATTGAAGTATCATGAAGAAAATCGCAATCACGGTCTTCGCTTTGACATTGTCAATGTGCGGATTCGCTCAAAAGAAATTAGTTAGAACGGCAGAAGGATATCTGTACGAACAACCTATCAACTTCGACAAAGCTGTACAAGATATCGAAACTGCCATGAAGGATCCATCTTCAAGTAACATGGCCTACACATATGACGTGGCAGGACAAATATACACGAAACTTTACGACACTGAATTGGCGAAAAGAGATGCAAAAATGCAATTCGACCAAGATTTGATGAGCAAGAACTTGGTAAAGGCTATCGACGCTTACCTAAAATGCGCAGAATTGGACCAATTGCCAGACGAGAAAGGAAAAGTTAAGCAAAAATACACCAAAAACGCCATCAAGACCGTCACTACGTATGCGACCAACTTGGTAGTGGAAGGTCAAGCAGAACAAGGCAACAACAAAATCGAAGAGGCGTTCAACTTGTATCAGAAGTATTTGAGTTTGGCTTCTAATCCTTTGTTAAAGAACGAAGGTATCGAAAAGAACGACATCTACAACGACGTTAAGTTCCTCGTTGTCAACTTGGCTGCTGGCTTGTCTGAAAAAGATGCAAGCAAACGTACTCTCATGATCAACTACATGGAAGATCTGAAAAAGATCTCCTACAAGGAAGAAACAATGTACGAATGGTTGGTAAAAGCATATAAAGACGACAACCAAACAGACAAAATGCTCGCTACCATCAACGAAGGTATGCAAAAATACCCCTCAAACCAATTCCTTATCGGAAACATGATCAACTATTATGTCGACAATAACAAGGAAGACGAAGCTAACAAGTATTTGGACGAAGCCATCGCAAAAAATCCGAACGATGTGCAATACTACAAAATCAAAGGAAATATGTTCCTCAGAAAGGAAAATTACGATGAGGCAATCGCTATCTTAACTAAAGCTGTAGCTGTCGCACCAAACGATTTTGACGTTCAATATTACTGTGGTTTGGCTTACGAAAAGAAGGGCGAGAAAATCTTCGACGGCACAAAGAACATCAAAGACATCAAGAAATACAACGCAGAAAAAAATAAGGCAATCGAAGAGTACAAGAAATCACTTCCTTTCTTCGAGAAGGCTCGCACCATCAATCCTGATGATGTAATGAACCTTAAGTTCCTCAAATCTGTATATTATAAATTGAGCATGAACGATAAATACAAAAAAATCGATGCTGAAATAAAGAGCAAAGAAGGTAAATAATCTTCTTTGAACCACACAAAAAAAGCGGATGCTTCGGTATCCGCTTTTTTTTGTGCGAAAAAAAACACCCATTCGCAAACTCTTTTCATGATTTTTTCGTATATTAGAAAATAAAAACACGAAGAATATGAACCGAAAATTGACGATTATTATTGTCGGCTATAATTCTTGGCATTATCTGCAAAAGAATTTAAGTTCCCTTGAATTCCTAAAGGAAGACAAGGATGTCGATATATTGTACATCGACAATGGTTCGACGGATGAGACCAGGACAGCTGTCGAATATTCATATCCTAATGTCAGAATGATCTGTTGCCCAGGCAACAACGGTGTCGCGGCAGCAAAAAACATAGGTATGGTCAATGCCAATCCTAGCGAATATTTGCTATTTCTGGACAGCGATACGGAATTCAACCAAGAAGCATACGAAACAATGATGACCTACATGGACGAAAATCCGGACGTCGGAATATGCAGTTGTCAACTTCGTGGACAAGATGACACGATACAACAAAGCTGCAGGAAATTTCCACAGATCAGACACTTAATCAAATCGTACATCCATGACGTATCACTCCGATACAACTTGAACCTTTTCGAAAAAGATTACCAAAAGACATTGTACGACATGACACAAACGGAACCATTCGAGGTGGACTACACAATAGGTGCTTGCCATCTAATCAGACGTAGCGCACAAATCGCAGTGGGATTTTGGGACGAAAACTTTTTCTTCGGACTAGACGACGCCGATTTTTGCTTAAGAATGAAACGGGAAGGGTATAAGGTAGTCTGTTTACCGCAAGTATGCATTCTTCACGTTTATGAGAATAACACGACCACGACCTCAAAATTCTTCTCAATGTTGACCTGGAAAAAAATATGCGGCTTCTATCATTACTTCCGAAAGGTTCGAAGGAAAAAATATGCACTGATCAAAAGAAAAATCAGCAATCAATTACGAAAAAAAACCTAAAAAATTTCTTCGTTTAAAACAAAAGATGTACTTTTGTATTTAGTAATAGCATATCGAAATGTACAGGACAAAAACATGTGGTGAGTTGACTATAGCCAATGTTAACGAAACGGTAACCTTGGCTGGTTGGGTGCAGAAAGCACGAAAGATGGGAGGCATGACTTTCGTGGACATTCGAGACCGTTATGGAATCACTCAAATAGTTTTTAATGAAGAAATCAACGCTGATTTATGTGGCCAAGCCAATAAATTAGGAAGAGAGTGGGTGATTCAAGTAACAGGAAAAGTTGCCGAGAGAAGCAGCAAAAATAAAAACATTCCGACTGGTGAAATTGAAATCATAGCTGAGAAACTTAATATTCTCAACTCGTCAGAAATTCCACCATTCACAATAGAAGACAATTCTGACGGAGGTGATGATCTCCGTATGCAATATAGATATTTGGATTTGAGGCGTAATTGTGTTCGTTCCAACTTGGAACTGAGACACAAAATAGCATTCGAAATCCGTAGATTCTTGGACGAACAACACTTCATGGAGATTGAAACTCCAGTGTTAATCAAGTCAACGCCAGAGGGCGCACGTGATTTTGTCGTTCCATCCAGAATGAATCCGGGACAATTCTACGCTTTACCTCAATCGCCACAACAATTTAAACAATTGTTGATGGTTGCTGGTATTGACCGTTACTTCCAAATAGTTAAGTGTTTCCGTGATGAGGACTTACGTGCGGACAGACAACCCGAATTCACACAAATAGATTGCGAGATGTCATTCGTGGAACAAGAGGATGTGTTGAATATCTTCGAGGCCATGATTAAGCACATCTTCAAATATGTCAAAGGCATAGAGTTCAAAGAGGCATTCCCTCGCATGACATGGCATGAGTGCATGCGCCTATATGGCTCCGATAAACCGGATATGCGTTTTGGAATGACTTTCGTGGAAATAAAAGACTTAACTGAAGGTCATGGATTCAGTGTATTCGATAACGCTAAATTCGTTGTCGGAATCTGTGCGGAAGGTTGTGCGGAATATACCCGCAAACAATTGGATCAGTTGACTGAATTCGTAAAAAAACCTCAGGTTGGCGCCAAAGGTTTAGTCTATGTGAAATACGAAAAGGATGGTTCAATCAAATCTAGCGTGGATAAATTCTATTCTCAAGATGATTTGAAACAATGGATCGACCGTTTTAACGCTAAACCTGGCGATTTAATGTTGATACTTTGTGGTGATGATGCGAACAAGACAAGGAAACAAATGAACGAGCTTAGACTCGAAATGGGCGAGCGTCTTGGATTACGGGACAAAAACAAATTCGCTCCTTTATGGGTCATCGATTTCCCATTGTTCGAGTGGAACGAAGAAGACAATCGTTTCTACGCTATGCATCATCCTTTCACAAGTCCGAAATTGGAAGACGTACAATACTTGGATAGCGATCCTGGACGTGTACGCGCAAATGCATATGATTTGGCTATGAATGGTGTCGAGTTGGGCGGAGGTTCCATTAGAATCCATGATTCTGAACTTCAAAACAAAATGTTCCAGTTGCTCGGTTTCACTCCAGAAAAAGCGATGGATCAATTTGGCTGCCTAATCAACGCATTCAAGTACGGAGCACCTCCTCATGGTGGTTTGGCTTTCGGTTTGGACCGTGTAGTTTCCATGTTGGCTGGTTTGGATTCAATCCGCGACTGCATCGCATTCCCTAAAAACAACGCTGGTAGGGATGTAATGATTGATTCACCTTCAACCATAGACGATGCTCAATTGAAAGAGCTTTGTCTAAAAGTAAATTTGTAAATATTTTCCATATATTCATAGTTTTATTATTTTGTTGTGACACTGCTTCGTGAGAAGCGGTGTCCATTTTTTTTGTGGATAACTTAACTTCAAAACTGAACCGGAAATCGAATATCTTTATTATCTTTGGTTAGATACAAAGTTATATCAACCTAATTACAAACGTTATTGAATATGCAAAATAGAATCATACCACCTTCAGAACTGATCATCAACGAAGATGGATCAATTTTCCACCTTCATCTCAAACCAGAACAACTGGCTGATAAGGTGATCCTAGTCGGAGATCCGTCCAGAGTAAATATGGTCGCTTCCTTCTTCGACACAATTGAATGCGATGTGCAAAGTAGGGAATTCCACACCATCACAGGTTCATTAAACGGACAAAGGATATCTTGCGTCTCACATGGTATTGGAACCGACAATATAGACATCGTCATCACAGAATTGGACGCCCTCAAAAATATAGACTTCAAGACACGGACCGTCAACCCCCAACACACTACCTTAACAATGGTTAGGATCGGAACATCAGGCGGACTACAAGAATTCTGTCCTGTGGGCTCATATGTCGTCTCTAAACGATCCTTAGGGTTTGATGGCATGCTACGTTACTATGACATTCCCTATGGCGTCACAGACGAGGATTTTGAAAACGAATTCTGTAATCACACAAACTGGAACCCAAAACTATGTGTCCCTTACGCTGTCTCGGCAGACGAAGAATTAGTCGAGCGTATCGGAAAAGACATGGTGATGGGCGTCACTATCTCCGCCCCCGGATTCTATGGTCCTCAAGGTAGACACGTACGTGTACCTTTGGCGGACCCTAGTCTTAACGAGAAAATTATGTCATTTAATTACCATGGTGAAAAAATCACTAACTACGAAATGGAAAGCTCCGCAGTCGCAGGCATGGCAAAACTATTGGGTCATAAGGCGATGACCGTCTGTTGCATCATAGCAGGACGTGTGGATAATAGTATGAACACTTCGTACAAAGGATCCATGGAGGATTTGGTAAAACTAGTTTTGGAAAGGATTTGAAAGAATTGGAATGGGTAAACTAACGGAGTGCTCCTTCCTTCACATCATTCCAGAAGGAGCAAAAATTATCGTCGGTTTAAGCGGTGGCGCAGACTCGATTACATTGTTGGACTTGTTGCACAAACAGGGTTATTATTGCATTGCGGCACATTGTAACTTCCATTTGCGCAACGAAGAGTCTAATCGTGATTTCATTTTTGCACATTCGCAAGCAAATGCGCGTAAAATTTCGTTTTTCCATATAGATTTTAAAACTAACGAATACGCCCAAGCGCGAGGATTGTCTACGGAAATGGCAGCGCGCGAACTGAGATACAATTGGTTTGCAGAACTGAAACAAAGGGAAAAAGCGGACTTTATCGCCGTGGCGCATCATGCGGACGATTGTATCGAAACATTCTTGATCAACATGTCAAGAGGTACAGGTATAAAAGGATTGTCTGGAATAAAACCAAAGCAAGGGGACATCGTGAGACCATTATTGGAATTCACGAAAAAAGATATCCTTGATTATATCAAAGAAAACCATTTGGAATATGTAGACGATTCCACTAACTTCGAAAGCGTCTATTTACGCAACAAATTTAGGAACCAAATAATACCTATGTTGGAAAAGATTAATCCGTCTTTCCGGCAAAATTTAACAAACACAATCAGTCATCTACGTGAAACAGAGTGTTTTATCACTAATCAGTTAGCCATTATCAAAGAGAAAGTAGTACGTGACAATGGCAATGGAGGTTGGCTTGTCAACAAAAAAGAGATTCTAAACAATCCCGACAGCCATTTCTTATTATTTGAGATCTTGTCACCGTACGGATTTTCTTCAGATATCACGGATGACCTGATACGTTTGGGAGATCAAGGTAGCGGGAAACATTTCTATTCCGAGAAATACGAACTCAGATGCGAACGGACAGAGTGGGAGATTGTCGCTCTACAAAAAAAAGAAGAACGCTCTTACCTCATTCAAGACATAAACAACATGGAAAACCTGCCATTTTCCATCTGTTTTCGGCCTATTCCTATCCAACAATTGGTCATGAAACGAGATTTAAAGCATTGTTATGTCGATGGAGATAAAATATCTTTCCCTTTAACATTAAGGCGTTTTAAATCAGGTGATTATTTCTTCCCGTTTGGAATGAAAGGGCGTAAGAAGACCAGTGACTACTTTATCGACAACCACTATTCGCAGTCAAAAAAAGAAAACACTTGGTTTTTAACGACGTCAAAAGACGAAATTATCTGGATTGTAGGTGAGCGTGCGGACAATAGGTTCAGGATAGACGACTCAACCCAAATCGTTTATGAAATATCCCTTGGATAAGCGTTACATTTTCCTTTTGCGAACCTCCCTACGTATTTTCTCAATCCGTTCTCCCAAACGAATTAACCAATTCTTCGGATATTTATCCTCACCATTAGATTCTTTTACAGGATAATCAAAAACATTTCCAAATTTCACGAGACGGTAGATAGTCGTCCAATCCGGCACACCACCCAAATTACGGTCGTCTATAAAGAGATTCGCATTTACTTTATGAGAAATATCCGTTTCGGGAACATATTCGCCTTCTTCAAAATAATGGGTATTAACTGCATCAAAAACAAGTCCGCGCTCCTCGCACCATCTTAAGGCGTCTTCCAAATAGACGCCATTCCGAACCGTCCATAGTATCAGCACATGATGCTCCTCATCCCTTAGTTTCTTTAGGACATCCACTGCAAAAGGACGCTCTTCTCCGATATCCGGGAAACAATTCTCGACTATCGTTCCATCAAAATCAACAGCTATTCGCATGATCCCTCTTTTTGGCTATTATGTAACAAATCGGTTAAGTCTTGCCTATTCGGACGACAGAAAAAGCAAAGAAAAACCAAACAAATCACAACGCACAGGAATGCGGATTGAGAACCGAACAAAACATATGCGACAAAATTAAGGGTTAGAGCAAGCGTAATGACACCGATACGAAGCAAATACCACTTAGAAATCAGTTTTATGATCGCGTTCTCGTCCAAATTTTTCGGTAGCTTATCCTTCGTATAAACGTGATAAAACTTGATAGACAAAGGAATGCCCAACAACATCGTCAAGATGGAAATGCTTTCACCAATGGTTCGGTCAGATTGATCATTAACAATCGACAAGCCATGGCAAAATACAAACGCCAAGGCGACAGAAACAAGAACCACGCCAACTATCACCCAAAAAATAACCGTCAACCTATGTATCCAATCACGTTCCATAAGTAAGGGAAAAATTAATTCAACTTATAGGGCGTTCGATTCACGATAGACCTTCCCAACGTGACCTCGTCCGCATATTCCAACTCATCGCCGATAGAAACGCCACGCGCTAACGTGGTGACTTCGACGTCATACTTTGAAATCTTCTTATATAAATAAAAATTCGTCGTATCACCCTCCATCGTAGGGCTCAACGCCAGAATCACCTCACGGACACCCCCTGCTTCCAACCGGCAAAGCAATTCGTCGATAGCCAAATCAGAGGGGCCGACTCCATCCATAGGAGAAATTACACCGCCCAATACATGATAAAGACCATGAAACTGTTGCGTGTTCTCCACCGAAATAACGTCATTAATATTCTCCACCACACAAATGGCAGACGCATCACGTCGCTCATCAGCACAGATACCACATATCTCCGTATCGGAAATATTGTGGCATATCTTACAATACTTAATGTCTTTACGTAATGTAATGAAAGCGTTGCCGAACTGATCCACATCCTCTCGACTCTGACGCAAGAGATGAAGCACCAACCTTAGGGCGGTTTTCTTTCCTATCCCCGGCAATTTCGCGAATTCCTTGACAGCGTTATCCAAGAGGATAGAAGAACACGGATTATCCATTTCCTTAATGACAATATTTATATAGGCAAATTTACAAAAAAAGAATAGGAAGATAAAAAATATTTAACCTCACGAGAATCGAATATTTGAATTCAATTCCATCGTTGATAGGAAATATGCAAAAAAGAGAAAATGGCATTAAGATAGAGAATAAAATAAAAAAAAGAGGAAATGGCTTAAAATAACAAAAGATAAGATAAGCAATGCCAATGAAGTTTACCAACGTAAAATTATCACATATGTAAAACATATAATTAATACATGTAACAGATTACATATGTAAAATACCATAAAAAACACTGCTTTTACAAGATGCAACACATAAATTTTCATAGAACAGACAAATATAAATACACATTTGTAAATCATTTACAAATAGAAAACTTATGCCTTACAACATAATAAT
>JAZLJL010000075.1:0-41089 GCA_045617845.1 Paludibacteraceae bacterium
GCAACAGATCTAATGTGTATCTTTGCTCCCGAGTTAACTGTTTGTACATGAGCAATACAAATGTAGTTTACTTTCGGGAGGGGACGAAGAATCTCCTCCTTTTTTTGCATTTGTATTTGCACTTCTAATTTGAACTTAGGAAAAAGACATTTTTTGTATTGTCTTTCCTCCTTTTCTCTTTTTCTTCGCAAAAAAAATAATGTAAAGCGTAAAAAATACATAAAAATATTTGGTGGAATGAAAAATATGATATTTCTTTGCGTAGAAATAACACAGCAAGTGTGATGAACATTATTTATTAAAGGATATATTTATGAAAGTGTTAAGTGTACTACTATTATCCGTCCTTCCGTCTACTCTTATGGCTAGGGACTATGTTTTTACTGTCGACGATAAGTTGAATTCATATGTTTGCGATACGCTCTCTTACGAAGGCAACAAACTGGAAGCTTATCAGGATGTCAAGTCCTGGTTTATGGAGCAGAAATGGAACTCGCAAATCACACATGACTCATTGGGCGCAGGTTTACAATTTAATGTGTCCATGAATACCAAAGTTCGCTATAACCCAATAATCCGAACATCTTATTCAGACTATGTCTCCTTCGTCGGTAAAATTAACATTGAGGATAATCGCATCGTTTTGTTGTTTGATAACATCCAATTCGGCGAGTCTGTCGCCGGTATAGGTCAGCGTTCCTCTATCCAACCGCTATCGCAAAAACTCCATAAATTGGAAAAAGAGAAAAGGGAGAAGGTTATGATTGAGTCCGATGATACAATGGACAAAAAGGAAAAGAAGAAGAAACTATCTAAAATCAACGATACTATTGAAGATATCGAGGACTCTTTAAATGAGGTCGATGAAGAGCTTCGGCTACGTATCACTAATCTGCATAATTCGTTTTGAGCATAATAAGTTTTCATATACGCTTACAAACTATGGTAAAGTGATTCTTTCTTGATTATGGGAAATCTATTCTGTTTTGTTGTTTTTCATGTCGCATTTCATTATATGGAATCACGCATAACGTGAATTGTCCCTATTAATTTGGGTACCATTCAGGAAGAAAATCTGTTTGTTTGTCTTGCGTGTCAGTCTGTTATTGAACAGGCTTTCTGCCGAGAGTGCGTGCATGCCATATCATTGGCCGTTATGGTGTGCTCCCTCTTGGCTTTTTTTGTGTTTACGTCTGATTTGTCTGACATCCGTACCTTGGAACGTCATGGCTTTGCTTGGCTCTAAGCTAGGCGGAGAAGCCTAAGCATAGAAGATAGTATCAGCTCTTGTCGCTAATTGCTTAATGCCTCTTTTCATATGTTCCCTTTAGGAGGTTTTCTTGAAGATATTATGTATCTTTGAAACCAATATTACGATTGATATGGAAACATATGAGGGATTAGCGGAAATAGCGGAGCAGACTAAGCAGATCATCTCCGCTTTGTTGAACGACCATCCTATGAAAAAGGGGTCGATATTTGTGATCGGTTGCTCTTCCAGTGAGGTCGCCGGTGGCACGATAGGGAAAAATTCCAGCGAGGAGATTGGCTTGACAATTTTCAAGACTGCTTATGAGATTCTTTCTGCCCATGGCATTTTCCTTGCTTGCCAATGTTGTGAACACTTGAACCGTTCGTTGGTCATGGAGGAGGATTGCGCTGAACGTTATGGATATGAGCCGGTTTGTGTGGTTCCTTGGTTGCATGGTGGCGGGTCGTTTGCTACAGCGGCTTATTATAATTTCGAACATCCTGTCGTGGTGGAGCATGTCAAGGCGTCCGCTGGTTTGGATATCGGTGACACGCTGATAGGTATGCATCTCAAGGATGTGGCCGTCCCTGTACACCCGTATTTAAATCATATAGGTGCTGCTCATGTGGTAGCCGCCTACTGTAGGCCTAAATTAGTTGGAGGAGAAAGGGCGAAATACGTGACAAATTAGGAATTTGTAATAAAGTATTTTTTATGTCATTGAGTATCTATAAAGGGGATATCACTCGTTTTGAGGGTGATGCGATCGTGAATGCCGCTAATTGTTCTCTCTTAGGTGGCGGTGGCGTGGATGGCGCCATCCATCGTGCCGCGGGTCCGGAGTTGTTGGCGGAATGCCGTTTGTTGAATGGTTGCCCAACGGGTGAGGCGAAAATCACGAAAGGATATCGTTTGCCTTCAAAATTTGTCATTCATACTGTGGGACCTGTCTACTCTGCCAGTCGGAGGGAACAATGTGCGGAATTGTTGCGGAATTGTTATCGCAATTCTTTGGCTCTTGCCCATTCCAATGGTTGCGCGCGTGTGGCTTTCCCCTTGATTTCCGCAGGTGTTTATGGTTATCCGAAAGAGGAGGCGCTCTCCATCGCGGTGGAAATGATTTCGGGGAATGGAGCGGATTTGGATGTCTCCATTCTTTTGTTCGACGATGAGGCGATCGCTATCGCCAAACGCCTTTTTGGTGCCTTTTGTCGTTTTTAGATTTTCCATTTTAATATTTTTTAATTGATTGGGAAATCTTCCTGTACAAATACATGATATTTCCGTTATATTTGTTTTTCGTATAAGATATAATAGCCTATGATGGAAATTAAAGATGATTTGGAAAAACTGGAATGTGAGGCCCTACGGCTTAGTAATGAGCAGAAAGGGATAAACGATTCGGTAAATAATATTCGCAATGAAATTCTTTCCTTGAACGGGAAAGTGAAAATCTTGTCGGAGTTATTGCAAAAACAAGGTGAGATGGAACGCCAAATCGCTGATTTGCGTTCACGAATTACCCAAATTCGTACATATGTTTCCCAACAAGAGGAATCGAAGAAAACTGCGGCTGAGAGGGTCGCCTCTTTCGACGAATTTGTTGCGTGTGAAACTGTGACCCCAAAAGAGAAGCCGGAGAATGTGGCGGTACCTGCCGATAAACCAGTCGAGAAGGTGTCTGCCGAAACGACTAAAGCGGAATCGGTGCAGCCTGTCCAGCCAACCCAATCCACGGAGCCTACAAAGGCGGTGGAACCTGCGAAGTCTGTCCAACCCGCACAATCCACGGGCACGCAGCAAGCGGCTGGCGCACAAGACGATGTGAAGAAAGTTGTTGAATCTCCTAAGAAGGTGCAGGAAGCTGCGTCGGGTGTGGTCCTCCAACAAAATAAGCAACAGATGCCACAACAAAGGACGGTGGCTAATAACAATCAACAATCTAAATTCGGTGGTGCCCAGACCCAAACGGGAGCCAAGAAAACGGCTCCGAAGAAGGAGAAGAAGAGTTTCTTCACAAGTTCCGACTGGGAGAAGTTCATCGGGGAGAATCTTATCAGTAAGATTGGTGTCCTTATTATTATGATTGGTGTGGCTATCGGTGCTAAATACGCCATAGACCATGATATGTTGAGTCCGACTATGCGAATCGCTATTGGTTGCGTAATCGGTTTCGCTTTGCAAGGTTTTGCGATTAAGTTAAAGAAGAACTATTTGAATTTCAGTGCGGTATTGTCGAGCGGTTCTTTGGCGATACTATATTTCATGACTTATTTCGCCTATGATTTCTATGGGCTGATATCGATGCCTATAGCTTTCGCTTTGATGGTGACGATCACTATGCTGACGATAGTGTGCGCATGGCGGTATAATAGGGAAATCATCGCTGTGTTCGGGCAGGTAGGCGCATATGTTGTGCCGTTCTTGCTGAGTGACGGAAGTGGTAATGTCATGTCATTGCTGATTTATATCGCTATCATCGATGCCGGTATCTTCATCGTTTCTTTGCGGAAATATTGGAAGATCGTGCTTTGCTTCTCTTATGTCGCTTCTTGGTTGATTTTGTCGATAAGCTATAAGATGACGGATATCACCTCGACGTCGATGTCTGTCCATTTCTTGATATTGATGGTTGTCTACTTCCTGATTTTCCACGCCACTTTCATTGCGTATAAGGTTAGGACCGGCCAACTTTTCTGTCAATATGATGTGTACTTCGTTCTTTCCAATACCCTCACATTCTTCTCTTTAGGGTACAATCTCATGTGCCAATCGGATGCTTTGTCTCCTTATTTGGGTCTCTTCTGTTTGTTCAACGCGTTGTTCCATTTAGGTGTGACGGTGTTACTGAACAAGAAGCATTGGGTGGATAGGACTTTCGCTCAACTTTGTTTCGGATTATTCGTCTTGTTCGCCACGTTGACGGTGGCAGTTTCCCTTACTGGACATTGGATCACCATTTTCTGGATGTTGGAGGCTACAATCCTCTTTTGGATTGGAAGGACCAGGAAGGTCGCGTTCTACGAGAAGATGTCTTATCCGTTGCTATTTGTCGCAACGATTAGTTTATTAGCGGATTGGGGTAACCCGACAGGTGCCGCATTCTTTGCGTTCGAGCCTTTGGCGGAACTTTTCAATTCGATACGTTCCATTTGGGATTCCTCTTCTTCTATTCCTGCACAGAGTAAAGTCTTCTCATGCATTACTTCCGTCTTCTATTTGCTCCTCCTTGTCGTTGTCCTTGTGATTGATAAGCGTTATCCGAGGGTTGTTGAAGATCAGAAGCCGCAGTCTAATCGGATGTTGGTCATCAGATGTTTGTTGTCGCTATTCATGACGCTCGTGTTCTTGGTCTTTTTGCCAAGTCCATGGCTTGTTTTGGGATGGGCGATAGAGGCCTTCGCATTCTTTTGGGTT
Source organism: Paludibacteraceae bacterium (assembly GCA_045617845.1). GTDB lineage: Bacteria > Bacteroidota > Bacteroidia > Bacteroidales > Paludibacteraceae > UBA1181. The sequence goes on from JAZLJL010000075.1 coordinate 4,670, forward strand.
GCTTGTATAAATAAGAATTCGTTTTTCTACAAGAGCTCTTTGTCCGTTTTGGGACTTGCGAGTGTCGTATGGTTGTTCCAGTGTTTCGACAAGGATATGATAGGCTATTCTGTGTTGGACATGAGAGCGGGAGGCGGTTATTTGCCGGTGCATTTTTCCGATATGTGGCGCTCAATCGTCGAGTGGTTGTTCGTTATCGTTTCTTGTGTGGCAATGCTATTCTTAGGGAAGAAGAAATTCGCCTTGCCTGAAAAGGCGAGTGGGGAGGATTTGTCCCTTTTCGTGCTAAGGGTGTTTTCCGGATTCCTCATCTTTATCCCGATAATTTTCTATTTCAGAGGTGAGGTGCAAGCCATATTGATGGCGCTTGTGGTATTGCCGCTGATGTATTTATATAAGGGGAAGAAATATTCTGCTTATGAGACATCGTCTATCTTATCGTTCCTGTTGTCGTTGATATTATTGTCGACGGTATGGTTCGTCCATTATAAAGATGGTAAATCGCTCATTTTCTTGAATTTGCAATTCTTGGTGTCGGTTGTCAATAGTTTGATGTTGGCCGGTATGATTTATCTAGAAAAGCGATATCCTAAACAAGAGAAGTTTCCTATGATTCTTACTATCATCCCCAAAATTTTATTGGTGGTAGTGTTTGTGGGGGTCGGGATAGAATTGTCGTTTATCCCTCATGAGATTCAGACACATTTGTGGACGTTCGATTACTTGTTGGCGTATTTGGTTATCGTAATTTTGCTTGTGAGGAAATGTGAGAAGTTGAATTTCCTGAAATTGGAGAATTTCTTGTTGGGCGTTTTAGTGGTTTCCTTAATCGTCACGACGGCCTATGGGGTGAAAGAATTGCATAATATCCGTTTGTTAGGAGAAGGAAAAGGAATGTTGCCGTTCCTGAGGTATTTGACCATTGGGCTCATTGTCGCAGCATCCGTTGTGTTTTATTCTTTCAGGAAGACTCCATTCGGCTATATGGAGCTAAATCCGAAAGCCAAGGAGGTGTTCTATGTCACTTTCTTGTTGCTGATTTTCCTTGTTGTCGGCAGTAGTGAGATTAATAACTTGTTCACTTTGGCTGGCGTGAACGAATCCGATAAACTGGCTTGGAGCATCTTCTGGGGCTTATGCGCCGTGGTGCTTGTCTATTATGGATTGTTCAACAATAAGAAGTATTTGCGTATTGAGGGCTTCTTGATCTTTGGTGTGACGCTCTTGAAGTTGTTCTTCTATGACTTGTCGCATCTCAACGCTTTCCAAAAGGCGATTGTCTTTGTCGTGTTGGGAGTATTCTTGTTGGTGGCTTCGTTCTTCTACCAGAAAATCAATCGTATGAAGAAACTTGAATTGGAGGGGGAAAACGCCTCTGGGAAAGAAAGGTCTTCTGAGGAAGAAAAGGATTTGGGAAAAGAAGACGTTTTTGAAGGTGATTCATCTGACGCTGAGGAGAATACAGTTGACGATGGACAAGGTAAGCTAAATAGTGGGGAGTGACGTTCCTTTCTGAACATTAAGCCTATCTACACGATTTTTCTATTATTAGGGAAAAGTTTGTAATTTTGTTGCGGCGGGCATTTATGCCCGCCCTTTTCTTGTACGATGGATAGACAAAACGGAAAGACGATCATCTCCAATTTTCTCTCCTTGGGTTTGCTCCAAGGAGTGAATTGCCTTATTCCGGTATTGGTCATCCCTTTCATCGTGCGTGCTTTGGGTGTGGAGGTCTTCGGAAAGGTCTCTTTCGCGCAGAGTGTGGTGCAATATTTCACGATTCTGGTCACATACGGATTCGATTATTCCGCCACGAAGGAGATTGCTATTCATCGGGAGGAACAGAATAGGACTTCCCGTGTTTTTTGGGGTGTCATTTCAGCGAAGTTCACCTTGTTCATTCTTGCGTGCTTTGCGTTTTTCCTCCTTTCCATCGGCTATGGGAGGATACGTGAGGATTATCTTTTGTATGGTTCCTTGTTTGCGGTTAATATCGGTTACGTTTTGTTCCCCACATGGTTTTTCCAGGGAATAGAGAATATGCGTTTCATCGCGGTTATCAATTTCATCATTAAGCTCATCGGAACGGGTCTTCCTGTGTTTTTGGTCGCCGCACCGGAGGATTATATGATATATGCGGCAATGCCTTCCGTGGCATACGCCCTAATGGGTGTGGTCGCATTTATCTATGCCATTAGGAAGTATGGTATTGTCAGGCCATCTTCCGAGAGTATCCGGGAGGAGAGGAAAAGTCAAATGAAGAAGGGTTTCCCCGTTTTCCTGAATACGTTATTCGCTTCGCTTTACACGGTGGCGAATCTTACGATTTTAGGCCTTTTCTCCGATGATTATGAAGTTGGTATCTATTCCGGCGCCTATAAGGTTATTTGTGCCGCCATGATGGTGACGAGCATGCCTCTCCATATGGCTATCTTCCCTTCTGTTTCGAGAAGGATGCAGAAGAGCGTCGAGGAAGGTTGGGGCTATTACAAAAAAATGATGCTTTATGTGTTCTTCTTTGCCGTTTTGGTCTCTGCCGCTATCTATTATGCCTCTCCTTGGGTGGTGAGGATTCTTTTGGGTGATAAGTTTGTGGCGTCCATTCCTCTGATGCGGCTTCTTTCCGTGATACCCGCCTTGGTGATCGTCGCGAGTATGTTCACCATACAGGGATTGTATGGATTAGGATTCCAGAAATATGCACCGTGGGTGGGATTGACTGTCGGTTTGGTCTGCGTGTCGCTTGACTTTCTATGGATTCCGACGAAGGGTGGCTATGGTGCCGCCTATGCGTGGATTATCGCCCAATGCCTTGAAATCCTTATTTCGGGTAGTGTGGTTTGGATGAATATAAAAAAAATAAAAGGACAAAAGTACCGCTGAAAATTATGGATTTGAGGAGGAATGTAGATATGTGTTATTCTTGGATGAGCGCTTTTTTCGCCCTTTCCATCGCATTCCCGCGCAATATTTCCGTCTGGATTTTTGGCTTTTGGACACTCTTCACTGTGATAAGGTTTTTTGCCGATTCCATCGGTGGAAATCTAAAGTTTTCTTCGTTAGGAAAAATGGATTTCCCTTGCCTTTTGTTGTTGGGACTGTCGATAATTGGTCTGTGCGGTGTCTTCTATGCGGATAGCCCGGATTTTGTTGTCCGAAAAACATTTGGTCCTCGTTGTGCCCTTCTACTCCTTCCTTTATTGGCGTTATTGAATCGACGTAAGCTCGATTTTAATATGATGCTCAAGTATTTTATTATAGGAAATGCCCTTTCCATCGTGTTTTCTTTGTGCTTTATCGCTTACCGGATTTGGGGGATGGACGACATTGAGTTGCATCGCGACTTCTTCAAATATTTTATGGAGATTTGCAATGGTTTCTTCCACCGTACCTATTTAGGTCTGAATATTTTACTTTCGTATGTGGCTCTTTACTATTTGGTAAAAGGACGTGTCATGTCATGGTGTATGCGGATTGCTTGCCTTTCCTATGTTTTTGTTTCCGCTGCGTTTATCTTTTTAAATAATTCAAGGGTCATCACTTTGTGTTTGCTTTTGTTGGCTATGCTTTTTTTATTGGATAACGCTAAAAGATGGAAAAGGGTGCTTGCCGTTCTTGTCGTTTTTGTTTCCGTCTCGCTTCTTTCCCTCTTTTTCTTGCCTTCGAGGACTAGTCAAATGTTTTTGTCGGACGGTTTGTTGGAATCGTTGCGGAATGATCCCCGTGCGGAGATTTGGCCTTCTGTTTGGAATTTGATAGCGGAACGTCCCGTTTGGGGATATGGATTGGATAACATAGATGCTCCGCTAGCCACCCAATATCTGGAGCGCGGATTCCTGGATGGTGTGGCTTTCGGTTATGCTCCTCATAATGAATATCTAAGCGAATGGTCGCAATTAGGTTTGCCGGGATTGCTCCTTTTTGTCTCGCTTTTTGTCTCGTTACTTCTTTTTACGGATAGAGGGGAACGACGCTTTTGGATTCCCTTCGTTTTGCTATTTTCTATCGTCTCTCTCTCGGAATCTCTTTTGGACCGTTATCATGGTTGTTTGACGCTCTCTTTCTTTGTGGCGTTGATTCGGATGAAACGTGTTGATGAGACTGATTTCTCCGTTGAAAAGGGATTTTTTATAGTTCTGTCTTGCTTTGCGGTTCTTTCTTTTTCCTTGTTCTCGATTTCCCTTTTAAAAGTGCGTTGTTTCTCTCCGGAAACGATAATTAACCGGAGTGGGAATCGTGATGAAAAGGGTGTTTTTGCGTTGTGTGATTCTGATTTGACTACATTTATGTATGAAGGAAGATGTATTAGTTGCAAGCCTTTGGCTTTTTGTGATTTGATGGAAGGAGAGCATCGAACGTTCAAACTGGATTGCCTTGCTAGTGAGGATTTTGACGGCTCCGTTGTGAAAGTTATCGCAGAAAAGGACTTGGGTGATGGAACTCATATCCCGACAGAGTGTTTGTATGACTTGGCTAGGAAATCCGAATGGCAGACTCTTTCGCTTGATGTGGACGGAAAGCAAACCATCATTTTGTATATCTTTGGAGATGACAAATTTTCATTTGAGGAATTGAAAGGGAAGCTATTCTTTAAGGACCCGTGCTTTTTCACCAATTAATTCATTACATTCGCGTTATGATTTTTGTAGTTATAACGATATGTCTCTTCTTTGTGTTGGGCGGGTTGACTTGTTCCAGGAATAACCCATTCGCTCCATCCGTGCTCACTTCCCTTATTTGGTTGTGTTGTTTGCTCCTTTTTTTGACGGTCAACCATAAATTGCCGGATTTGAGCAATCGTTTTTTTATTGTTCTCTCCTGTTGGGTGGTTGTGACATGTGTCTCGTCCTTGTTGACGCAGTCTGTTACTTATCGGCAGGATAGGTTCAATGAGTCTAGTTTATTAGTACGCAATATTTATCTTATTATCTCCATCGCTTATGTCCCTTCGTTGCTTCAGTTCGCCCAAATTGCCCTTGCCAACGGAACGTCGGGTAATTGGGCTTTGGATCTGCGCCTCGCCGCATTGGGGAAGGGTAGTGGTTTCCAAGAGATTTTCTCGGGCTGGCAGACGGTCATTTGGCCTGTGACTTATATGTTGGAACTTCTTTCATTTAAAAAGAAGACTTGGTGGCGTTTCGCTTTGGCGCTTTCCGTTTATTCTTTGTTCGGGGTTATAACCATGTCGAAGATGGTCTTCTTGGCTATATTCCTTTACACTGGATCCATCTTGTTCTTTAAGAAGGTAGTGAAGTTGAAACATGTGGTTTGGTCTTTGGTGCCTTTGTTCCTTGTGTTCGTTGTTCTTCAAATGGTACGCCATGATTCTCAACTTTCATCGGTTTCATCGACATTTTTACGGACATATTTGCTTGGAAACATGTCCGCCTTCGATACCCTTACTCCTTGTTCTGCCCATTATTTTGGCGAGAACACGCTGCGGTTCATGTATGCCATCCCATATAAATTAGGTTTCACATCGACCGAACCTGCCGAGGTTATTCTCCCTTGGATAGAAAAACCTCTTATTACCAACACTTATACGTGTATGTATCCTTTTTATGTTGATTTTGGTGTCGTTGGTATCCTTATTTTCGCTTGTATCTTAGGCAGTTTGTATGGTTGGACTTTCAAGAAAGCGCTTGATGGAAGTAATTTTAATATTTTGGTTTATGCTATATTCACTCATATCATTGTCACACAGTATGTGGCTGAGATGTTTTTCACGAATATTTCAGGCAATCTAAAGATGGTTCTCATGGCGCTTTTGCCTTTCTATTTGACAAAGCATAACATATTGGTTTGCAAGGAGAAGGTCGTTTCATTCGTTAAGTCATAGTCGTATGGATGTCTCCGTCATCATTGTAAATCATAATACTTCGTCTTTGGTGATGCAGACCATTGATAGTCTCCTTTCCCGGACGGAAGGGATTCAATTAGAAATCATTGTCGTGGATAGTGGGTCTACCGAAGATCTTACCGCTTTAGCTAATTATTGTGAACAAAGTGCTGCTTTGTTTATTTCCCTCGATGAAAACGTCGGTTTTGGCGCAGCTAATAATGAAGGGGCGCATCAAGCGAGGGGAAGAAATATCTTCTTCCTCAATCCTGATACCATCGTACTGAATAACGCTGTCAAAATATTGTCCGATTATTTGGATGCGCATCCTAAGGTGGCCGCCTGTGGAGGTAATCTTTTCACGGATCATAATGAGCCTGCTCATTCTTATAGTTTCTCTTTCCCTTCGTTGTCGAGGGAGTTGGATTTCATCTGCGGAAGGTTCTTTTCAAAGATGAGATATCGAGCTAATGCGGAGTTCAATACGACGGGTAAGGCCTATCCCGTGGCTTATGTGTGTGGTGCGGATTTGATGATGAAAAGGGGGGTTTTTGATTCTTTCTCGGGATTTTCCCCTGATTTTTTCCTCTATTACGAAGAGAGTGATTTGGAGCGCCGCGTCACGGATGCCGGCTATGAGGTTCATTCTGTCCCGCAGGCTGAGATCATTCATTTGGAAGGACAGAGCTTCAAGTTTTCTGAAGAACGCGAAAAACACGTTTTCAACGGGAGAAACACTTATTTTTCGAAACACTATTCCTCGTTCTACCATCGTTGTGCGGATTGGATGAATATCTTTTCTTTGTATGCAGCGCTTCTCGTCTGTAAATTTCGGGGAAATGCCGAGGAAAGCCGCAAGTATCGTTTCCGTTTGGATTTATACAGGAATGCCTATGGGAAGTAGTCTTTTTTATATGAATGGGCGTTTCCTTACGCAGCCTATGTCGGGTACGAACCGTTTTGCCTATGAGCTCTGCTTGGGATTGGTGCGACGTGGGGTGCGTTTTGTCGTTTTGACGCCTAATGTTCCTTTATCAAAGGATTATGACGTCTCAGGATTCGAAATCAAGCGCATCAGTCCATTTTCCTCCCATCTTTGGGAGCAGGTGACGTTGCCGTTCTTTCTTTGGCGCAATCCGACGCCTTTGTTGAGCCTCAAGGGATTGGGACCTCTCTTCAAGCGGAATCAGGTGAGCACGATTCATGATATGTCTTATTTGGTCCATCCGTCGTGGTTCTCTTTGCCTTATCGTCTCTATTACCGAATCATGACGCCTATTATGGCGAAGCATTCGAAACGCTTAATTACGGTGAGCGAATTCTCAAAATCAGAGATCTCATCGAGACTTCACCTGCCTTCGGAAAAGATTTCCGTTGTCTATAACGCACCTTCGGATATTTTCTGTCGTGACGGAAAAAATAACGATTCCACCGAACAATTCATTTTAGCGGTTTCCTCTTTGGACCCGCGCAAGAACCTCTCTTTGGTGTTCGAGGCTTATCTGAAATCTGACCAAACAGTTCCTTTGTATGTCATCGGGGATAGACATCCTGCCTTTGGCGAAGTGACCTTGCCGGAAAATGACCATATCCGTTTCTTGGGACATGTCTCCGATGAGGAACTACATGATTATTATTCACGTTGCTCCTTGTTTGTTTATCCTTCTCTGTATGAGGGTTTTGGTCTGCCCCCGTTGGAGGCGCTCGCTTCGGGCTGCCGTCACGTGGTCCTCTCTGATATTCCTGTATTTAGGGAGGTCTTTGCGGATAATGTCCGTTATGTGAAAACCGACGATGTCGATGGCTTGGCGCACTATTTCAATACGCTTGACGCCTCTGCTGATTCTTCCAAAATTGCCGATTTCATCGATAGATATTCATGGGATAAGAGCGTAGAGCAATTATTGGGTCTCTTTGAGTGACCTACTCTCCTTGTTAGAAAGATGTAATAAAAAAGGCATCTTTGCGGGTAATGCCGTAATGATGCCTTTTTTATATCGACCCGATTGTTTCGGAGTTCGATTATTTCCTGTCACCGAATATTCTCAACAAATAGAGGAAGAGGTTGATGAAGTCCAAATACAAGGAAAATGCTCCCATCAAAGCTATTTTCATGGTGTTGTCGTTAATCTCTGTGCCGTATTCACCAATCATTCTTTTGATCTTTTGGGCGTCATAGGCTGTCAGACCCACAAAGATGATCACACCGATGTATGAGATGATGTAGCTCATCATTTCGCTCTTCATGAATAAGTTCACCAATGAAGCGATAATCAATCCGATTAACGCCATGAAAAGGATTTGTCCCATTGATGAGAGATCCTTCTTTGTGAAATGACCGACTAATGCCATAGCACCGAACGTACCTGCTGTGATGAAGAAAGTCGAAGTAATCGAACTTGCCGAGTAGATGAGGAAGATCATGCTTAGTGTCAGACCATTAATGATGGAGTACGCGACGAACAATAGGCCGGCCGTGGTGAACGACATCTTGCTGATGCGTGATGATAAAATTACTACCAAAACAAATTCGCTGATTATCAGCGCCCAAAAGGTAAATCCGCTGAAGATGAATTCTATTGCGGAAGCTGAGTTGGCTACGTAATAGGAACTAAGTCCTGTGACAACGAGGGCGAGCGCCATCCAACAATACACGTTTTTCATTAGCGTTCGCTGTGCGGTCGCAATGGCGTTTGCTTCTCTTTCGGAGGTTTCAATGTAATTTTCCATACTGTTTTTGTTTTAATTATTATGTTATAAAGATTCCAAAATCCTTTTGATTACTGTCTCCGCCGAGATCTCACGGTTGGCTGCCTCTGGAATGACCAACGATTGAGGGCTCTCGATGACATCGTCCGTCACAATCATATTACGGCGTACCGGCAGGCAGTGCATGAAGTAGGCGTTGTTGGTGAGCGCCATCTTTTCCGTACTTACCGTCCATGACATGTCTTTGCTGAGGATTTGACCGTAGTTCGGGTCTTGGTATGCCGACCAGTTTTTCGCATAGACGAAATCAGCGCCTTCCAAAGCTTTGTCTTGGTCATATTCAATCTTCGCGTTGCGTACGAACTTGTCGCACAATTCATAGCCCTTCGGATGGGTGATGACGAAATCGACATTGGCTTCGTTCATGAAATCCGCGAAGGAGTTCGGAACGGCTTGCGGTAGGGCGCGTGGATGGGGTGCCCATGTCATGACTACTTTCGGACGCTCCTTTTTCTTGTATTCCTCAATGGTGATCAAATCGGCGAACGCTTGCAACGGGTGCGCGGTGGCAGACTCCATGCTGAAAACTGGTTTGCCGGAATATTTGATGAATTGGTTCAAAATCGTCTCCTGATAATCGAAATCCTTGTTCTCGAAACGGGCGAACGAGCGCACTCCGATAACGTCGCAGAAGGATGCCATGACCGGAATCGCCTCAAGCAAGTGCTCTGACTTGTCTCCGTCCATGACAACACCGCGTTCCGTCTCCAATTTCCATGCGCCTTGGTTGACGTCGAGCACCATCGTGTTCATGCCCAAGTTCATACCAGCCTTCTGGGTGCTGAGGCGGGTACGTAGGCTATTGTTGAAGAAAACGCAGAGGAGCGTCTTGTTTTCGCCTAGGTTTTTATAGGCATATCTGTTCTTTTTGATTTCTAAAGCCTCTTTTACGGCTTTGTTCAAATCGCCCAAATCTTGGGCCATCAGTAATTTTCTCATTTTGTCTAATATTAATCTAATACCTTTACGCGAAGGTATAAATTTTATGCGATTCTATGCGGTTCGTGTTTTTTTTGTTGTGAAAAACAGTTAAAGGGGAATCGGTTTTTATATTTCTTAATTGTATATGGATGGTATTCTATTAAATAAAATGGCAGATATGATGATTTTCTAAATATGTTATAACGACACGAACCGTCTCACAAATTTTGTGTTTGCGGGGCGGTTCGTGTATGTTCTATTGGAAATGAGTCGCGGAAAAAGAAGCTTATTCATCCAACCGTGTCTTCAAGAATTCGTTTTCTTTTTTCAAAGAGTTGATTTCTTTATTCATCTCAATTACATGAAGGGTGAGTTCCTCGATTTTTTGTAATAGGAGATTGCTCATTTCGGATAGGCTCACACCATCCTTCGCCATATCCGAAGCTGACGGAATGTCCGGAAGGTGTTTGTTGCTTTTGACATAGCGCTCAATTTCATTTAAGGATTTCAGGTCGTATCCTTCGTCGAAAACATAATCGGCTGCTTGGTTAATGTCCACCTTTATGTCTTTAGTGCGTATTTGGTCGCTGCTGATTTCAACCACCTTGATTTTGTCTTTGCAAACAATGTTTCCTTCCACATTTAATGGTCCATTGAAATTGTGTGTGGATGCGATGTATTCGATAGCTCCTATTTTGCCGGATGTGTCTCGTTTGGTAATTCCGTTATTGTCGATTTGCAATGCATTACCATTATACGGCCCGACTTTTATTTTTTTATTGAAGTTTGGTCGCCTTCAACTGCGAACACTTTGTCCATGGAATAGTCGGGGTATGACAAATAACACATGATGAAAACAAAATCATCATTCCCTTCACTGTATAATCTGAGGGGACTTTGCGCAAAAGTGTTTCCTACGATAGACAATACGATAAGAAACGAGAAATAAAATTTCTTTGACATTTTGATAGTATTTATGTGTTAAAAATAGATGTAGGTGAGGATTTCCCCTCCGGTTATTAATATGTAATAACTTTATTGCCGCAAAGTTATTATTTATATTTAAATATTTTGTTGTGATTCCTTTAAAAGTCTTTTTGGGGAGGAATGTGTGCAAATGGAAGTGTCGTCCTTTTTTTTATCTATGTCGATTCGTCAATCATCGAATTGGTCGGGATAGTAAAGGTTTCGACTTAAGGTAAATATTAGGAAAAAGATTATATTTTCGCGTATATTTAATTTATTCCATGATATGGCAAAATTTACGAATCTTCAGAAGGTACGGGCCATCATCGTTTTCTTTATGGTGGCGTTGGTCGGCTCCGGTGTGACTGCCTTCCCCGTTGAGTCTGAATTAAAGTTGATATGTTCCATCTTCGGCATCAATGCCGATACAGTAAACGATTTCCCTGCCATCTTCGGGTTTGTCTATACCATCAAGGAAACCATTACGGAGATGAACCAAGCGAATCCGCAGTTCGCATACGGTTACGATTGGCTGGCGTTCGCCCATCTGGTCATCGCCCTTATGTTTATCGGTCCATACCGGGATCCTATCCGCAATAAGTGGGTGATTCAATGGGGTATGATCGCTTGCGTGGCCATCATTCCGCTCGCGATGATTTGCGGTCCAATCCGTCACATACCTTTTTATTGGAGGCTTATCGACTGCTCGTTCGGTGTCTTCGGTATCATCCCGCTGATCTTTTGCATGAAGTATATCAATTTGATGGAGAAGGAACAATCTGAAAAACTTGATGAGGCATGAAAAGATATGATTCGCAGCCTACGGTACAAGTGGGTGTCTTAAAGGCTGAAAAGATAGATTTTGTTCTTTATGGCAGTTTCTCGGTCAATGGGAATACCGAGACGGGAGAGCACTCCGTCACGGCTAAGGATGGTAAGATTTTATATGACGGAAATCTATACGATTCGCTCCTGTTTTCTCCTTCCCAGCGGGAGGATTGCTTCGATTTGCTCGATGTGGTGATAGGCATCCATTTCCATTGGGAACGGAAGGAGACGCAACGTTTCAACGGGGCGTTGAAGTTCATCATCGTCGATGGTGAGGCGCATGCTGTGAATGTCGTTCCGACGGAGGATTACCTCACAAGCGTCATCTCTTCCGAGATGAGCGCCACCTCCTCTTTGGAGTTGCTCAAGGCGCACGCTGTGATTTCCCGTAGTTGGTTGTTGAATAAATTGGTGAAGAAGGATAAAGCGAAACAGCCTGCCGCTATGGAGATTTCCGACGAGCGTATCATCCGTTGGTACGATGATCAGGATCATACGCTTTTTGATGTTTGCGCCGATGATCACTGCCAGCGTTATCAGGGCATCACCAAGGCGAGCACGCAAGCGGTCCGGGAGGCGATCAAGGCTACTTTCGGACAGGTCTTGTCGTATGACGGGCAGATTTGCGACGCCCGTTTTTACAAGGCTTGCGGTGGCGCTACCGAATTGTTCGAGAATTGTTGGGAGGAGGTCCATCATCCCTATCTGCTTCCTGTGGCGGACCAGGCTGACGAGTCTTTGCCTGACCTCACCCAAGAGCGTGAGGCGAGAAACTGGATTCTTTCCTCTCCGCAGGCGTACTGCAACACGCGTGACAAACTGGTGCTCTCCCAGGTATTGAATAACTACGATCAGGAGACGCCTGATTTCTATCGATGGACGGTTGCGTATTCGCAGCCCGAATTGTCGGATTTGATTCGAAGGAAGATGGGTGTCGATTTCGGTGAAGTGTTGGATTTGATTCCTATGAAGCGTGGTGCGTCTGCCCGGATTGTGGAATTGAAGGTGTTGGGAGATAAACGGACAATGGTGATCGGAAAGGAGTTGGAGATACGTAAGGCTTTGTCTGAGAGCCATTTGTATAGCTCGGCTTTTGTGGTCGATAAGGAGATAAGGGATGGCGTGCTTCATTTTGTGCTGCGAGGTGCGGGGTGGGGACATGGTGTCGGTCTCTGCCAGATAGGCGCCGCGGTGATGGCGGCTTCGGGAATCGGTTATGAAACCATCTTGTCCCACTATTATCCTCATTCGGAATTGTCTAAACTATATTGATCAGGGCGTTCCTATGCAGAGAGATTTGACGGAGGGCGGCGTATTCAAGACCTTGGCCTCCTTTTCGCTTCCCTTTTTATTAGCTTATTTCCTACAGACTTTTTATGGGTTGGCGGACCTTTTCATCGTGGGGCAGTATGCTGACGCTCCCGTGATTACGGCCGTAGCCGTAGGCAGTCAGGTGATGCATATGCTCACTGTGATGATTGTCGGGCTCGCCATGGGTACGACGGTGATGATAAGTCGGGCGGTGGGAGGTAAGGATGAGGGTGCGATTGGTGGCACCATCGGTAATTCAATCTGCATGTTCTCTGTTTTGTCTGTCGTCGCATGTCTGCTGCTTCTCACATTCGTCGATGATATCATCGCTTTGATGTCCACGCCTGTAGAATCCATATCCCAGACGAGACAATACCTCACCATCTGTTTTTGTGGTGTTCCATTTATTGTGGCCTACAATGTTATTTGTTCCATATTTAGGGGATTAGGAGATTCGAAATCCCCGATGTGTTTTGTGGCTGTCGCTTGCTTCTTGAACGTATTGTTGGATTATCTTTTTGTGGGCGAGTTCGGTATGAAAGCGGAGGGCGCCGCCTATGCGACTGTGATTGCGCAATTCGTTAGTGTGCTCTTTTCTGCCGTCTTCATTCGGAAGAGACAGGAGGATTTCCACATGGAGCGCCGCTTGTTACGACCACAAGGTAAAGCTTTGAAAAATATTATTCAGATAGGCCTGCCCATCTCTTTGCAAGATGGCTTCATACAGGTTTCTTTCCTTGTCATCACGGTCATCGCCAACCGCAGGGGAGTGGAGGTGGCTGCGGCGGTGGGAATTGTGGAGAAAATCATCTGCATTCTTTTCTTGGTGCCATCCAGCATGTTGTCGGTGGTATCCGCCATCGCGGCGCAGAATCTCGGGGCGGGAAAACCCTTTCGAGCGCATGCCACGTTGCGCTATGGTATTTTTGTCTGTTTCCTTTACGGGCTTGTGCCCGGTATGTTGCTCCAATTTTTCTCCGAGGAGACCGTTTCCTTGTTCACATCCGACGCCACTGTGGTTGTCTTGGGCGGAGAGTATCTACGGACGTATGTTTGGGACTGCTCGTTGGCTGGCGTCCATTTCTGCTTTAGCGGCTATTTCTGCGCATGCGGGATGTCTATCGTGTCGTTTATCCATAATGTCTTGTCCATCGTCTTGGTGCGCATTCCAGGCGCCTATTTCGCTTCCGTCCATTTCCCAGATGACCTCTCTCCGATGGGCATGGCGGCGCCATTAGGCTCATTGCTCTCCGTCCTGATTTGCGTGGGCGTCTACTGGTGTGTAAAAAGGCGTTCGTAGACTTAATGTTTGCAACTTAGTTGCACTAAAGAGTTTATACTTTTACCTCGAAAAATAAAAAGAAAAAGTATGACACATTCAAGTGAGGAACATCATCACCACCATCATCATGTGGCTGTGGAATCGATGAACAAAACATTTGTGATTTGTATTATCATCAATATCCTTTTTGTGGGAATTGAGGCGTTGGTAGGATATTATGGCGGTTCGTTGGGACTCGTTTCCGACGCTGGACATAATCTGAGCGATGTTTTAGGCATAGCCTTGGCGATGCTCGCCTTCTGGCTGGAACATAAGCGTAAGTCGGTGAAAGCACATGAAATCTCCCGGATAATCAGTATCATCAACGCTTTGCTGTTGATCGCCGCGGTGGCGGTGATTGTCGTTGAGGCGATTCATAAGTTCACGGACCAGACGGAGGTGAATGGTAAAGCCATGATTATCACGGCGCTGATCGCCATCTTTGTGAATGGTCTGACAGCCTGGATGTTGATGAAGGGAGAGAAGGAGAATGTGAATGTGCGCGCGGCGTTCCTCCATGCGGCGGCTGACGCCTTGGTATCCGTTGGCGTGGTCGTTTCGGGCATTGTGATCTATTATACGGGTTGGGTGATGATTGACCCGATCATCAGCATCGTTATCTCTCTGATAATACTAGTCCCTTCCTTGAAATTGTTGGTGGAATGTTTAGGGCATCACCATCACGAATAAAAAGTGCTTGTATGCCTCTGCTTTTTTAGATTGGTTCATCTGCAGTGGCAATACCATTGACGGCAAAAGGATTTCGTTTAATACATTAGTCTTTGTCGAAGCAAACTCTACCCATTGATCCATTGTGTTTGTCGACAAGTTTCCCTTCTCGGATTAGGAAGGTGTCATTCCTGAAAAAGAGGCTGTCGCCTTTTCTTACGTAAGGGAAAGTCTCTTTTAGTTCCCCGTTCATATCAACGTAGCTTAATCGGTATTCCGCAGTGCTGTCGCTACGGAAAACATACGATTCTCCGCCCCGCCATGCCTCTACGTCTGACAGGTAGATGACCATTCGAACGTTCGGATTGCAACTGCTGACTCGGTAGTTGCCTGGCGTAATGGGAGATTGGTTAACCAATATCATCAGCAAAAATAAAGGGACAAGAATCTTTTCCCATAATTCCATCTCTTTCTTTTTCCATAGTTTGTAGATGAAATGAATAGATTTCCCGATGGCTATGAGGAAAAATGGAAGAGTAAAGACGATGAGCAAGACTATGCCAAAGTCTGCGTTTCCATCGAAAAAAATACTTGTTAATATAACAATAGAAACAATCAGGGAGAGTATCGAGAAGAAATCCATTGCGACCTGTATGTTTTTTTTATTGCCCATTATATCGTATAAAATTGTTTATTCCTCTTCCTCATAAAACGAGAAAGGTCAGAACCCGAGTCCTGACCTTCCCTATCTAAAATCACTTATCGTCCGAATTATTTGGAAACCAACTCCAAAGTATCTTTGGCGATGGTGAACTCCTCGTCCGTAGGAACGACGATGACCGTCACCTTAGAATCCTTTGCGCTGATCACCTTCTCTTCTCCGTGTACGCTATCGTTGATGGCTTTGTCCAACTTGATGCCGAAGAACTCCATGTTTTTCAAGACACCTTCGCGAACCACTTCCACGTTCTCTCCGATACCGCCGGTGAAGACGATGACGTCCACGCCACCCAAAGCGGCCATGTAAGCGCCCACATACTTCTTGATACGGTAGATGACCATATCCAAAGCCAATTTAGCGCGTTCGTTGCCTTGCGCGATAGCCGCGCGGATCTCACGCATATCGGAAGATACGCCGGAGATACCCAACATACCACTTTGCTTGTTCAGGATGTCGGAAACCTTCTTGGCGTTGTAGCCTTCCGTCTCCATCAAGTAGGTGATCGCACCTGTATCGATGTCGCCGGAACGAGTACCCATCATCAAACCTTCCAACGGAGTCATACCCATTGAAGTGTCGAAACACTTACCATCCTTGATTGCGGATACGGAGCTACCGTTACCGATGTGGCAAGTGATCATTCTTGTGCCTTCAGGCTTCATGCCTAAAACCTCGAACGCGCGCTTTGAAACGTAGCGGTGGCTCGTTCCGTGGAAACCGTAACGACGAACCTTGTCCTTCTCGTACAATTCGTATGGAATCGCGTAAAGGAAAGACTCCTTCGGCATGGTCTGATGGAAAGCCGTGTCGAATACCGCCACTTGAGGGCAGTTAGGCAACAACTCCTCAACCGCCATGATACCTTTCAGGTTGGCAGGGTTGTGCAAAGGACCCAATGGGAAGCAAGCGCGGATCTGGTCTTTCACCACTTGGTTTACAATGCAGCTCTCCGTGAACTTGTCACCGCCGTGGAGGATTCTGTGACCTACAGCGTCCACTTCGTTCAACGACTTGATGCAACCCTCTTGAGGGTCAGTCAAGATTTTGAAAATCAATTGGATACCATCTGAATGGTCTGGCATATCTTTCTCGATGATAGCCTTTTCGCCATTCTTTTTCGTGTATTTGAGGAATGAGCCGGGGATACCGATCTTCTCGACGCCACCTTGAGCCATCACCTCTTTGGTGCTCATGTTGAATAATTTATATTTGATGGATGAGCTACCGCAGTTGATTACTAATATCTTCATAATATAGTGATTGACAATCCACGACCCGAGAAGGGAAGTGGATTGTTATTAAAAATCTAATTAAATATTGCTTTTAGCCTCGATGGCTTGGTTGACGGTGATAGCCACCATCTTCACGATATCCTCAACGGAGCAACCGCGGGAGAGGTCGTTGATAGGAGCGGCCAAACCTTGCAACAATGGACCGATAGCCTCGGCGCCGGCAAGACGTTGAACCAACTTGTAACCGATGTTACCAGCCTCCAACTCAGGGAATACCAAAACGTTGGCGGTACCAGCCACCTTACTGTTAGGAGCTTTGCTCTTAGCGACAGAAGGAACGATAGCCGCGTCAGCCTGCAACTCGCCGTCGATCTTCATATCAGGAGCCATCTCGATAGCCTTGTTCGTAGCCTCGATCACCTTGTCGACCATCTCGTGCTTGGCGCTACCCTTCGTAGAGAAAGAGAGGATAGCCACGCGAGGATCCTCGAAACCGTAGATGTTCTTAGCGGTTTGACCGGAGCAAACGGCGATTTGAGCCAATTGGTCAGCGTCAGGATTTGGTGTAGCGGCGCAGTCTGCGAACAACATCAAACCGTTGTAACCGATATTCTTATCCTTGAAGATCATGATGAAACAGCCGGAAACGACACCGATGCCCGGTCTAGTCTTCACGATTTGGAAAGCTGGACGGAGCACGTCGCCCGTAAAGTTCTTTGCGCCGGCAACCTCACCGTCAGCGTCACCGTTCTTGATCATCAAGCAAGCCAAATACAAAGGATCTTTCACCAATTTCTCGGCTTGTTCTTCAGTCATACCCTTCTTTTGGCGGAGTTTGAAAAGAAGATCTGCGTATGTCTTGCTGTTAGGATTGTTGGCAGGGTCGATGATGGTAGCGTTAGCGATGTTCTTCAAACCGAATTGGGAAGCCATGCCCTCGATCTCCTGCTTGTTGCCCAAAAGGGTGATTTTGGCGATACCTTGTGCGATAATTTGGTCAGCGGCTTTCAACGTTCTCTCTTCTGTTCCTTCAGCGAGGACGATACGTTGAGGGTTCGCCTGAGCCCTTTTGATAATTCCTTCAATCAATTCCATTTTTTATATAAATGTTTATGTTAAATATAATTCAAGCGGTATATATCCCACAAAGGTAAAAAAAAGATATGTTAAAGCGCATTTTTTTAGAAGTTTTAATCTTCTTGGCAAAGTCCCGTGAATATCAATCGGCTTAATCAGAAATTATTATTATTTTTGCAGTTAATGCGTTTTTTAACAGATTGAGAGAATGGAAGTAAAGATAATCAACAAGTCCAAACATGCGATGCCGCAGTATGCGACGCCATTATCAGCGGGTATGGATTTGCGTGCGAACATAGACGAGCCAATCACGATTGGTTCATTGGAGCGAGTAATGGTTCCGACCGGTATTTTTATCGCGTTACCCGAGGGGTATGAGGCACAGATCCGCCCGCGTAGTGGATTGGCTGCCAAACATGGCGTCACGGTGTTGAACACGCCGGGAACAATCGATGCGGATTACCGTGGCGAGATAAAGGTTATATTGGTGAATCTCTCTTCCGAGCCTTTTGTCATCGAGGATGGCGAGCGTGTATGTCAGATGGTTATAGCGCGTCACGAGCACGTTGAGTGGAAAGAGGTCGATGCGTTGGATGAGACGGAGCGAGGCGCCGGAGGATTCGGTCACACTGGAGTAAAATGAGGGTATTTACGAAGATATTATTTACTTTAGTTGTTTCATTTTCTTTGTTTCCATCAGTTGCCCGTTCGGGCGAGACGGAAGCCCAAAAGAAGATGAAGGAGCAGTATTATTTTTTGGAGGCGCTCCGACAAAAGCAGGCGGGCAATCTAGACGCTGCTGTGGATAACCTTTATCGCTGTAATTCGTTGAACAATAACAACAGCGAAGTGTTCGCCACATTGTCAGAAATCAACATGGGTTGTGGTTATGCGAAGACGGCCGTGGAGCAGATGAAGACGGCCGTGAAGTTGGAGCCTGACAATATCGACTACAAAAAGAACCTCGCCAACTATTCTGTGAATGTGTATGATTTGAAGCAGGCTGCCGAGTTGTATGAGGAGCTTGTCAAGAAAGACCACAAGAACAAGAATATCTATTTCTACTATCTCGCCAACATTTATACGATGACGAAGGAGTACGAGAAGGCGATCGCCGCATGGAACTCTTTCGAGGATGAGGAGGGAATCAACGAGTTGATCACCCAGGAAAAGTTCAAGCTCTATCTCCAACTCGAGAATAAGAAGAAGGCGTTCGCCGAATATGACGCCTTGATAAAATCCGCTCCCAAGGAGACTAAATACATTGCGTTGAAAGGAGACCTTTATCTAGCCCTCAACGAACCAAAGAAGGGCGAAAAGTGTTATCTCAAAGGATTGAAGGAATTTCCAAATGATCCTACGCTCACGTCGCAATATGGCTATTTCCTGTATGAGACGGGAAGGAGGAAAGAGGGAATCGCAAAACTTCTTTCAGTACTGCAGGATCCGGGTGTGGATTATTTGGTGAAACATGATCTGCTTGCCCGCATAGCCAGCGACAGCGTCTTGACAGTGGATGACTCCTATTATTTGAAAATGATCGAAGACTATCCGAACGAGGAATATCCGAGTATGGTTTTCGCCACGGTTTTGTTGAACAGGGGAGATACGACCGGCATTTCATACATCCGCAAGGCATTGGATATCAATCCGAAACATGAGGATTCGTGGTTGCTTTTGATTAAATATTACGTTGGAAAGAATGATACAGCCAGTTTCGTTGCCGCCACACAAGAGTCTGTGGAACATTTCCCGGAAAGCGCGAACCTATTGGATGTGCGTGGAATGGCATGTATGATGATGAAAAAGAATGATGAGGCTTTATCCAATTGGGACAAGGCTTCCCGTTTGGCTGTCGAATCGGGCGATTTATCCTTGGCGTCTGAGGTGTTCGCCAAGTCCGGTGATGTCTATATGCTCATGAAGAAGAACGATTCTTGTTTCGCCATGTATGATTCCGCATTGTATTATTCGCCTAATAATGTCATGGTATTGAATAACTACGCATATTACTTGAGCGTCAACAACCGTGATTTGGACAAGGCGGAGCGTATGAGCCTACAGACGTTGAGGGCGGATTCGAAGAGCCCTGTTTTTCTGGATACCTACGCATGGATATGTTTTAAGAAGGGTGAGTACAATGTGGCGAAGTTATACATACAACAGGCATACTTCAACGGAGGGAAAACCGATCCTGAATTGTTGGAGCATTATGCTGACATCCTTTATAAGACAGGCTCACCGGCGGAGGAGTGTAGAAAGTACTGGCAGGAAGCTTTGGAAATGAGACAGTCAAATCAAGAGGAAAGTGATTATTCCAACTACGATAATTTGAAGAAAAAAGCGGAATCAGGTGAGTATGTCGAGTAAAACAATCATGGCGTTTTTGTGTCTGCTTTTGGCGTTTTTCGCTTCTTGCAGTTCGTCCAAGACAAGTGTGTCCGAAGATATAAAGGGGAAGAGCTCAGTTGTCCTTGATTATAATACGTTAAGCGCCAAGGTTGTTGTCTCCGTCGGTAATTTCGATTTGAACGCTTCGCTTCGGATGAAGAGGGATAGTTTCATTTTCCTTTCTTTGCAGCCTTTTGCGGGTGTGGAGGTGGCGCGCTTGTGTGTGACGGATAAAGATGTATTCATCATTGATAGAATAAACAAACGCTATAGTCAGACATCCATGAAGGATTTGATGGATAGTTCTTCCGTGTATGTCAGTGTGGGGATATTACAATCAATATTGACCAATCGGTTATTCCTTTTGAAGGAGGGTCGTGAGGCAGCTCGCCTCTCCGACTTCTCGGCTACCCATATTGAATCGTCGTGGCTGTTGCAATACATGGATCCTGGGAAGGCCTTTACCCAAGAGTTCACCACGGACGAGCAATATCGAGTGAAGAACGCCATGATTTCTTTGGGTCAGGAAATGAAACGTTTGGAATATGGTCAATTTGAAACTTTGGAGAACGGTGTTCTTTTCCCAATGTCTGTGAAGGTGTTTTTGTCGGGTCCCGCCGATAGGGGAAGTTTATTCGGACAAAGCTCGTCAATGGATTTTGCCATCCAATATAAGAAGTTAGAATTGAATAAGGAAGTCAATTTCACTAACCCTATACCTAAGGGCTATGCCAAGGTGACTGTTTGGGAATTGATCCGTTCCTTACAAAAATAGTGTTAGGAGATGCGTATTAGAAGATTCTTTGTAATATTGATGACGGCGCTCGTGTGTTGTGTGGCGAGTGTCGCACTGAGTGTCGACATGTCTGCACAAACCAAGAAACCGGTGAAAACCTCATCGGTCCAAAAGAAGACCGTTCCCCAGAAGAAGACAACGCAGCAAAAGAGTGGAACGACACAGAAAAAGGGGGCAACTCAGAAGAAACAGACCGCTTCCGGGACAAAACAGAAGCAATCCACATCCAAAAAGAAGGACGATATCAATTCTCTAAAAAATAAGCAGGATAAACTAAAGCAGCAGATGCACAACACGGATAAGAAGCTTTCGGAGACTAGACGCAACACAATGCAATCATTGCGCGAGTTGGAGCGGTTGAACGAAGATATCGTGTATAGGGATCAAGTCATCAAGAAACAAGCGGACGAGCTGGAAAAATATTCTACACAGATAGACTCCTTGAATTCGAGCATCGATAGGTTGTCCGTGGAGTATGACAAGCTGAAGCAAAAGCAGTCTGACATGATTTATTATGCCTTCATGACAAAAAATACGCAGGACGATTTCATCATCTACATCCTTTCCAGTAAAAACTTCCAGGAGGCATATCGACGTGTGATTTATTTGAGTAATCTTGCCACGATGCGTAAGGAGCAGTCGGCCGAGTTAAACAAGACGAAACATGATATCCAAGTCAGAAGGGACAAGGTCGACCAATTGAAGTCTTCGACCAAGTCTTTGATGGCGAAGCAAGAGAAGGAGAAGGAGTATGCGCTGTATCAAAAGCAGAAGCAAGATAAACTCCTGGTGTCGTTGAAGGCGCAGGAGAAACTGTTGAAGAGTGAACTGCAGAAGCAGCAGCAAGCCTCCGAACAGTTGAACCAGAAAATCCAAAAGATTATCGCCCAACAGGCGGAAGCCGCTAAAAAGCGCACAAAGACCCAAACCAAGACAAAGGGCGGATATGCGATGACTAAAGAGGAGACGACTGTCGCCGGCGGTTTCGAGAAGAACCAAGGTCTTTTGCCGTGGCCGGTAAAGGGAACAATCACAGGAAATTTCGGGAAACAACCGCATCCTGTCTTGAAGGATGTGACGGTAAACAATAAAGGAATATATATTACCGCCGCACCCGGTTCGAAGGCGACTTCCGTATACGACGGCACGGTTTCACAATGTTTCTCGGTCCCAGGTAACAATAATGCTGTTATTGTAAGACATGGTAATTATCTCACGGTATATGCGAATTTGACGGATATTTACGTGAAGAGTGGTGCCAAAGTAGGGAAAGGGACTCCAATCGGGAAGATATATGAGGATTCGGATGATAAGAACAAGGCTACTTTGTTCTTTCAGGTTTGGAAAGAAAAGAATTTACTAAATCCTCAACAATGGTTGAAAAAATAAAAGAGATTATTATCTTTACACCGCAAAAGTTTAACTGAAAAAATAGAGAATATGGCAAATGAAGATAAGACAGAATTGGATCTGTTGGATATTTTACAAAGTATTGGAAAGTGGTTTTTAAAGTTATTTCGTTCCATAGTACATGCTTTGGGTTGGGTATTACGGTTGCTTTATCGCCATTTTTTGTGTTTTATAGTGACGGTT
This sequence comes from Paludibacteraceae bacterium, assembly GCA_045617845.1. Lineage (GTDB taxonomy): Bacteria > Bacteroidota > Bacteroidia > Bacteroidales > Paludibacteraceae > UBA1181. The sequence goes on from JAZLJL010000075.1 coordinate 27,104, forward strand.
GTTTTGATGTGCGTTTTATGTGCTTTACAAAACAAACAAAAATTGTATAGGGGAGAAGCTGATTTGAAGGCTAGTTCGTTTTCCAGTTATTTCATAAAAGGGATATTGGACCCGCTTCATTTCCAAAGCGTATATTCAGATTCGTTCAGTATTGCGGAAAAGATGAACATCCCTGTCAGTGTCGCTTCCCAGATTTCTGATATCCAAGGTTATTATTATATAGACATACATAATGACGGTATTCCTGATTATATTGATTATGAGAATACGTATGATATGAATGACACCACAATGTCTATACTTCCTTGGAGAATTAGAATCGCTGTCGAGTCAAAAGATACATCTTTATTCTCGAAAATGAAGGATGCGGTCACATTTGCCATTACAAATAATGAACAGGTGATGAGGGAAAATGAATTAAGAATCAGCCAGATGGACCAAAAGATTCAATCAATCGATTATGAAATAAAGTTGTTGGATAGTCTGCGTAAGAAGGAGTATTTCGAAAGGAAGAAAGATATTTCTGTCTCTATGGATAAAATGGTTATGTTGAATGAACGTGAGACTAAGTTATACCACAGTGATATCTTGGAATTGGAGAGGGCAAAAATGGATGTTATTTGGGAACGATCCATCTTTACAAATGGTATTGCTTTTGAAAACGATTTCGAAATCAATCCTAAACCGATTAATAGTTGCTCGAAAACTTATCCGAAATACATTCTTGTGGGAGTCATTTTGTCCATATTGCTCTCTTGTATATGGGAAAATAAGGAGTCTATACAAAATTTCTTTAAAAAGTAAGATTAATGTCTAAATCGTATAGATGGGGAATTATTGGAGCCGGAAACATTGCCGGCTCTTTTGCTGAAGGGCTGAAGGCCTTGCCTAATGCTGAATGTTATGCGATAGCCTCTAGGGACGCAAGCAAATCTTCAGCTTTTGCTGCTAAGTATGGCTTTAAGAAAAGTTATGACTCATACCAATCCATGTTGGATGATCCTAAGGTCGATATCGTTTACGTGGCTACCCCTAATAATCTCCATTATACCCATACGATGATGGCTTTGGATGCTGGAAAACCAGTCCTTTGCGAAAAGCCGTTCGCCATTACTTGCCAACAGGCGATGACCATGATGCGCGTCTCCCGTGAGAAAAACCTATTTTTGATGGAAGCGATGTGGAGTAGGTTTCTTCCTTCCATCATAGCGGCGAAAAAGTCATTGGATGATGGAATGATTGGCAACCCGTTATTGCTGCAGGCTGAATTTGGTATACATCCCCCTTATGATGCGAATAGCAGATTGTTTGATTCCAAGTTGGGAGGAGGTTCGATCCCTGACATTGGAATATATCCAATCTTTTTGGCTCTGTATCTGTTCGGAGACCCGTTGTCTATGGATATCACTTCTGTCCCTGCCCCTACTGGTGTGGATATGACGACTACCATCGTTATGAAGCATAAGGAGGGTAGAATGAGTGTCCTTACATCTTCTTTTGCTTGTGATTTGGAATCGGACGCTAAGATTACGGGTGAGTCGGGCAGGTTGAGGCTTCGGAGGATGTTCCATATGCCCACTACTTTAGCTGTGAAGCATGGCATAGATGAAGAGGAGGCCGAAATCCCAGTCGAATTTGTCGGAAATGGATATAATTATGAGGCGGCTGAGGTGATGCGTTGTATTGATGAGGGGAAATGCGAGAGTGATATTTGGAGTCATTCCCAGACTTTGCGTCTCTTGGATATTGTTGAACGCGCCGCTAAAGACGCATTTTTAAACCTTTGATTCTGTGGTATTAAATTATATTTGGATCGGTTTCTTTTTGGTGGCGTTTTTAGTCGCCGTGGTTCAAGCTTTCGGGTTCCATGATTATGCGGTGTTCGAGAGGATAGTATCAAGCACATTTGATATGTCCGAGTTCGCCGTGATGAAAATCGCATTGCCATTGAGCGGTGTCATGATTCTTTGGATGGGTTTGATGAACATTGCCGAGAAATCCGGTGTGGTCTATGTCCTGTCAAAGATTATCCGGCCTTTTTTCTCGAAATTATTCCCTGAAATCCCAAAGGATCATCCTGCGAATGGTTTGCTGGTGATGAATTTCGCCGCCAATATGTTGGGACTTGATAACGCCGCGACCCCGATTGGGTTAAAAGCGATGGAGAGTCTTCATGAAATTAACCCTAATAAGGATGTGGCTTCTGATGCCCAAATCATGTTCCTTGCCTTGAATACGTCTGGTCTGACCATAATCCCGATAACGATTATGGCGCAACGAGCTATCATGGGCGCCTCTAATCCTACTGATATTTTTGTCCCGTTGCTCATTTCCACGTTCTTTTCAACGGTGACGGCGATTTTCTATGTGGGTATTCGTCAGAAGCTCAATATATGGAATAAAGTGGTTATTGGTTGGATTTTGGGTATCGCCTTATTTATTACGGGAGTGGTCTATTTGTTCTCCGAACTCAGTGTGACGACTGCTTTGGGCCTTTCTAAGGTTGGCGGGAATTTCCTTCTATTAATGATTATCATTCTCTTTGTGGGTGTGGGTGCCATGCGTAAAATCAATGTTTATGAGGCTTTTATAGATGGCGCCAAGAAAGGTTTCGAAACGTCTGTCAAGATACTTCCATATTTGGTCGGCATGTTGGTCGGTATCGGCGTGTTCCGTGCGTCAGGTGCGATGGATTGGATATGTCAAGGTCTCACTTCGCTCTTTTCGCTCTTCTGTTCTGATACCCGATTTGTGGATGCTTTGCCTACGGCGTTGATGAAACCTTTGAGTGGTAGCGGAGCGAAAGCGATGATGGTGGAGGCGATGAAGACATACGGACCGGATTCTTTCGTGGGCCGACTCACTTGTCTTTTCCAAGGTGCGGCGGATACCACGTTTTATATCATCGCCCTCTATTTCGGCTCTGTGGGTATAAAGAAAACACGGTATGCTGTCACGGCGGGCCTTGTGGCTGATCTTGGAGGCGTAATCGCCGCCATTTTGGTCGCATATATGTTCTTCGGTTAATTTAAATTTATTGTTATGATATATTATCAGTCAGAGGATATTTCCATGCCGAAAATAGCGAAGCGAAAGGTTTCGGCTTGGGTCAAAGAGGTCGCTAAACGACATGGTTATAAGGTGGGTGACGTCTCTTATATTTTCTGCTCCGACGAGAAAATCCTTGAGGTTAACAAGCAGTATCTCCAGCATGATTATTATACGGATATTATCACATTCGATTACACAGAGGAAGGAATAATATCGGGCGATTTGTTTATTAGTCTTGATACTGTGCGTACCAATGCCGAACAGTTCCATGCGACTTACGATTCTGAGTTGTATCGGGTGATTATTCATGGAATCCTCCATTTATGTGGCATCAACGACAAGGGACCTGGTGAACGTGAAATCATGGAAGCCCATGAAAATGATGCGCTTACGTTGTGGAAGGAGATGGAAACGAATAACATATAATACCAATCTTCCTTGTGCCAACTGAATGGTTCATTCTTTTGGAGTGTGTTTACAATTCAGGGGCGAATGGATTGGTGGTGTGAAAAAATCATTACTTTTGTAGCGTGAATGGACAAGTACGAAAATAGAGTTAATCGATGAAAGTCTCTTTGCTAATCTCAACATATAATTGGCCATCTGCATTGGATTTGTGTTTAAAGTCGGTGTTGGTTCAGACCAAACTCCCTGATGAGATCGTTATTGCCGATGATGGGTCCAAAGATGAAACGAGAGAACTCATTGCCTCTTTCCAGAAAATTTCCCCGATTCCGATTGTGCATGTATGGCATGAGGATTTAGGTTTTAGGAAGTCCTTGATCTTAAATCGAGCGTTAGCGGTGGTGTCAGGCGAATACATTATTCAGGTGGATGGTGATGTCATCCTAAATCGCCATTTTATCGATGACCATTTGAGTGTTGCCGCGAAAGGATGTTTTATACGGGGGACGCGCGCCAGTGTCTCTGAGGAGGAAAGTAAAAGATTGCTTGTCGATAAATCCATTTCCCTCACTCCTTTCTCGAAAGGGGTGAATCATCGTTTAAATGCCATACGTCTTCCTTTCGCGATTTCCCGTAAGGAAGCTGATGGCGGTAAAGTGAAAGGATGCAACATGGCTTTTTGGAAAGATGACGTGTTGGCGGTTAATGGTTATAACAATGATTTGCAAGGTTGGGGCCATGAGGACGAGGAATTGAGTTGGCGGTTGGTCAATTCTGGTGTTACGAAGAAGATAGTGAAGATGCATGCCGTTGTCTACCATATATTCCACAAGCTTGCGTCCCGTGAATCTTTGGATTTACATGATGATGTTTTGGCGAGATGTAAATCAGAACACATTGCATATGCCGAAAACGGGTATGCCCAAATTAAGGAATTATGACTACATCGTTGATTATAGCGACATATAATTGGCCGGAGGCGTTGGAGCTGACCCTCCTTAGTGCGTTGAACCAATCACTTTTACCGGATGAGATCATTGTGGCGGATGATGGTTCCACGGATGAGACCCGTAAATTGATCGAATCGTTCCAATCGAAGGCACAAGTTCCAATTGTTCATGTTTGGCATGAAGACGAAGGGTTTCGCTTGGCTAAGATACGCAATCGCGCTATCGCCGTGTCGAAAGGCGAGTATATCATCCAAGTGGATGGCGATATTATCTTGCATCCTGATTTCGTGAAGGATCATGTCAGTTTCGCAAAACGTGGTAGTTATGTCAGTGGAAGCCGAGTGAATATGAATGCTGATTTATCCAAAAAACTGCGCGATGCCCATTCTGTCAAAGTTTCTGTATTCATGAAAGGGACTTCCAATTTCCTTAATGGATTGCATCTTCCTTTCCTTTCGCCTTTACAGGAAAATTATCGGAAAAATGACCTATTCTATGTCCGTGGATGCAATATGGCTTTCTGGCGTGACGATTTGGTTAAGGTGAATGGCTATAATGAGGATTTGCAAGGTTGGGGGCGAGAGGACAATGAGATTTCCTGTAGGTTGGAGAATATCGGGAATGTGAGACGAATAGCCAAGTTCAGGGCGATCGCCTTCCATCAATACCATGATGAATGTTCCCGTAAAAGCCTTTCCAAAAATAATGATATCTTGTATAAAACCATTAATGAGAAATCGCAATGGTGTGAAAATGGTCTGAATCAATATTTCGATAAAAAATGATTCCTTTTCTTGCCATTGACTTATATTAGATACTATTATGAATAATAATCCGGAACAATTTAAACAAGTACTTCTTCGAACGCTTCATGCTTTTGACGATTTTTGCCGTGAAAATGGATTGAACTATATCGGTGCTTATGGAACTGTACTTGGAACTGTCCGCCATCAAAAATTGATTCCTTGGGATGATGATATCGACGTGGTGATGCCTCGGAAGGATTACGACCGTTTTGTCTCTTTGAAGGATAAGGTTTCGGATTCCTATGAAATTGTTGATTTGAATGATGCTGGTTATTATCTCCCGTTCGCAAAGTTTTGTGATGCGCATTCCACTGTTTTGGAAAATTACGATTTCCCTTTCCCTATCGGCGTATATATTGATGTTTTCCCATTGGACGAGGCTTCTGACTCTTCTGCTTCGAGACATTTGTTTAAGCGACATTTTAATGCCTTCAAGAAGATAAAACATGCTTTGCGTCGTCCTATGTCTTTTTCATTCAAGAGCCTTTTCTCTTTTAAGGATTTGAAAAGATACTTCAGGAAAAGATATTATTCTGCCCATCTTCCCCAGGTGCTGGACAATTACGAGAAACTTCAGCGGGAAGCGGCTGCCATGAAGGGCGAGTATTTTCTCTATTATCGTTCTTTGGACAAGTTTGAAAAGTCTTTGCTGAAAAAAGAGTGGATAGAAGATACTATTTTTGCTCCTTTTGAGGATATGATGATGCGGATTCCTAAAGATTTCGATGCTTATCTCACGCATATTTATGGCGATTATATGCAGTTGCCGCCGGAAGACAAAAGGTTGCCTCATCCTCATCTTTACTATGATTTGAATAGGCGTGTTGATAGTCACGAGGCTATTGATATCCTCGATTCTGTCGTAGGAAAATGATTCGTGTTTTGTAACTATTGGATTGAATAGATGTTTACAATCCTATTTTTGTTACTTTTGCGGTTGCTAATAAATGTAATTGGATAATTATGAGATATATATGGTTGTCGCTTTTGATGGTGTTGTGTTCGTTCCCCGTTTGGGCACAATATCAGTACTCTAATAATAGTTTCGAAAAGTGGGATAACAATGGAGAGCCAACTAATTGGAATTCATTCCAGACGGCTGGTGGTACTTTGGGCTCTAGTGTGAATAATAGTGAACAGTTGAAATCATCTACTGATTGCCATTCTGGTTCATACTCCGCTCAAGTGATGGTGCGTGATGTGACTTTTTTCGGTCAACATATCGCATATGCTAATGGTATGTTGACCACTGGTCAAATTTCTGGAAATAACGCTACTGCAAGTAGTCCCAAAAATAATAATGTTTCTAATATTGACGAAGGATATGCGATGACTTTCACGGGACTTCCCGATTCCATGTCTGTTTGGTTGAAAAGCAATTATGTATCCACTTCCCAATGTACTCGTCTCCACATCCTTCTCCATGATAAAAAAAATGTCACCGATCCTAATACCGATTGGAATTATGTGGTGGCGGTGGCGGGTGCAAACGTCCCTGCCAAGAATGGTGTGTGGCAACGTACTTCTATACCCTTTTACTATAAGGGAGAGTCGTTGAAAATAGATTGTGACGTTGATGGGAAGTCCACTTCGCAAACTCATACGCCCGCTAGCTCGAGCACACGTCCATCTTATGTGCTTGCCACAATCGCTACTAACTATATGGCTGGAAAAGGTGATGCAAAAGATGTGCTTTGTGTGGATGATGTTCTGATGATTTATAATTCAAGTTTGAAATCCTTGTCGGTTAATGAAGCTTCTGTTTCGGGCTTTTCTAAAACTAAATATAGTTATAGCGTAAATTCCGAATATGCCGATGGTTGCGTCAATTGTGTTTCCGATGGACATGGGGCTTCTGTCAGTGGCAATTATGATGCTACTACCGCTTTGTATACTATCACCGTTAAGGGTGATGACATTAGCGTTAATCCGTCTAATTTCCATACGTATACGATCCAGTTTAATTTGCCTCGTGTCTATGAATCGTTGTTGACCACGTTGACGGTAAACGGCAAGAGCGTGTCTAATTTCAGTTCTTCCACCTACGCCTATAGTGTCACGGACGCATCCTACGCTTCGTCTACCGTTGATTGGAAGGCATCCTCTGACGCGACAGTCGAGAAGAGTTTCGACGCCACGACGAATGTCTTGACGCTGACGGTAAAGGGCGGCGACTATGCCACGGACAGCAAGAATACGCATACATACAAGATCACGTTCCATGCCTCGTTTGAATCGTTGTTGACCTCATTGAAGATAGATGGCTCCGATATGGATAATTTCACCTCAGATAAATTTGTTTATACTGCTTCGAATAAGAATTTCGCCACTTCAAAAGTGACGTTCACAACCTCTCCTGATGCCTCTGTGGAAGATAGCTTCGATGCCGCCACCAATATTTTGACACTGATTGTTAGTGGAGGAGATATCGCTACGAATGTTAACAATAAACATGTATATAATATTCAGTTCTACGCTTCTTCTTTGTTGGCTGATCTAAAGGTGGATGATGTTACCATCAAAGGTTTTGACGCTTCAGAATCGGAGTATTCTGTCGATGTGACCTATGAGTTTTCCAAGACCGAATATACGCCTGTCGATAAGGAAGCTGTAGTCTCTTCTTCATATGATGACGCCACTGCCACTTTAACTATTTCCGTGACGGGAAGTGACGCTGAGAGATTCCCTGATAATGTGCATCTTTACAAGGTTCATTATCATATGCCGTATACTTCTTTCCTCACATCCATGACAAACAATGGTGTTGCCTTGGAGGAATTTGCTGGCACGAAGTATGATTATGTGGTGGATGAAACCTATGAGCGTTCCGATATTTGGTATATAGCGGATGAGTTTACGATGGTGACTGAGGCGTTTGATTCCACTATGAACATTTTGACTATAACGGTGACTGGTGGGGACGTGGAGATCAATCCTTCGAATGTCCATGTTTACACCATCCAGTTTCATGCGCCTTATACCTCGTATTTGAGCGATTTGAAGATTAATGACGTTACGATAGAGGGCTTTTCTCCTGATATGTTCGACTATGTGGTGGATGGTGTATATTTCAAAGTGAAATTAGACGTTTTAACGGACGATTACGCTTCTTTTGATACCAAGTACGACTTGGAGGATTATGTGCTCACTATACGCGTGAAATCGGGCGATTTCGCTCTTGATCCGAATAATTACCATGAGTACAGAATCCAGTTCAATGACCATAATGTCTATAATTCCCAAATGTTGAGTTTGTCGCTGAACAATCTCTCTTGGGATTCTTTTGATAAGGATGTGTACGATTATGAAATTGAGGGTTCTTATGCTGATATCTCATTTACGTACACAGTTGATTCTTTGACGGCTGTGGAAGAGGATTTCGATCCGGTGGATAATATTTTGAACATCACTGTCAATGGAGGAAACTTGGATAAGGACACTACTAATTTCCATATTTATCATTTCTCCTTCACGAAACAATTTTCTTATGGCGCACAAATCACTGCGGTCATTAATGAAGGTCAAATTGTGGATTGGTTTGATAAAGATACGTATGAATATAGTGTGGACATGGAATATAATCCGTCCATCTTCTCTTATACCACTAATTCACTTGCGGAGGTTTATGAGTTTTTCGACGAGGAATCGTTGACGCTTTCTGTGGTGGTGATAGGCGGTGATTTGGATTATAGTAACATGAACCAGTATATAATCCATTTTACGTCTGCTACTATTCCTTCCCCTACAGATGTGAAGGAGCTTGTGGATGAACAGGTGCGTGTCTCTTGTCGTGGTGGAATCATTGTTTTGCATGGGAAGGCAACGAAGCAGATTTTCTTCCTCTATTCCATGAACTGCTCCTTGTTGCGTACTGGTTATTTTGAGGACGGAAATAGGGCTTATGTGGGAGATTTGCCGTATGGATGGTATCTCCTTAAGGTAGGAGATAGAACGATAAGGTTCTATGTGGGGAAATGAATTATGTGATTCCCTTCGCTAGATGTTTCCTCTATTCTTTTTTATGTTGATGGATAAATGATATATGCCTTAAAGCAAGAAGGACATCATGGTAGAATTCTCCACCATGATGTCCTTTAATATTGATAACCTCTTTATGTGAGATTATTTCTTAGGTTGGATTCCTAATAATTCCACTTTGAAAATCAATGCCGCGTTACCAGGGATAGCTCTTCCAGCTCCTCTTTCTCCGTATGCCAATTCTGAAGGAATCATCAATTCCCAAACAGAGCCGACAGGCATCATTTTCAACGCTTCCGTCCATCCTTTGATCACACCGTTTACAGGGAATTGGATGGATTGTTTGCGGTCGTAAGAACTATCGAAAATGGTTCCGTCAACCAATTTTCCTTCGTAATTAACCTCAACGATATCGGTCTCGGCAGGGATAGCACCTTTGCCTTGTTTGATGACTTTGTACATCAATCCGCTTTCAGTCACTTTGACGCCAGGCTCGTTTTTGTATTTCTCGATGGCTTCTTGAGATTTTATTTTTTCGATAGCGGCTTTAGCCTTCATCTCCTCTTCCATCTTTTGTTGAGCCTCTTGGCGAAGCTTCATATTGTATTGTTGGAGAATCTCATAGGCCTCTTCTCTAGTGAAGGCGAATTTGACCGAGTCGTCGTTGAATCCTAACTCAAAAGCTTGTTTGAATAATTGCTTGTTGCCTTTTACGGTAGAATCTCCAAGGTATTTGCTATATTCACTACCTCCTACTAAACCTTGTGCATAACTAACTGTGTCCATGTATGTTTCCATTTTGGCACTTTTATTGTTGGATGTACAAGAATTCATGAATAATGATCCTGCGGCTAGCGCAAAGACCGAAATAAAAACCTTTTTCATTTTAATAAACTATTTCGAAAATATTATTGGTTGCGTTGATACTGTTGGAATTCATACTTCTCTCCCTTGATTACTTGAGGGTTGGCATTCTCGACACCTAATAACTCCACTTCGAAAATCAATGTGGAATATGGCTTGATAGGGCCTTGTCCGTGTTCACCGTATCCTAAGTCGTAAGGGATATAGAATTTGTATTTTGAGCCCACGGACATCAATTGGAGACCTTCCGTCCACCCTTTGATTACACCGTTGAGTTTAAATTCGATAGGTTCGCCCCTTTTGTATGAGTTGTCGAATTCAGTTCCGTCCGACAAGGTTCCGATGTAATTGACCTTCACTTTGCTCTCTGCGGAAGTCGGTTTCTCTCCGTTACCCATTTGAAGGATTTCATACTGAAGCCCCGATGGCGTCTCTTTCACTTCTGGACGTTTTTTGTTCTTGGCGAGGAATTGTTTCTCTTCGTTCAAGCGCTTTTGACTTTCAGCCTCTTGAAATTTTTTCAGGTTCTTTTGGATGATCTCGTTGGCGTCTTTTTCTGGGAAAGCCAAATTGAGAGTGTCGTCGTTTATCATCTTGCTCAATGCCTCGACGACGAGCTTTTTGTCATAAGGAGCTCCAGGGACGTTGCTCAATGTGTTGTTTATGCTTTTGGCGAACTCTAAGCCGAAGGCGTAACTAACGGAATCCTTATCGGTCTTGAGTGCCGTTGCGGCAGGGGCTTCAGGAGCCTTTTTCTTCGCTTCTGTGGTGAAGGTAGCGCATGCTACTATAAGTGCCACTGATAATAATACTTTTTTCATGCTGAAAAATATTAGGTGGGGCTGTTTTGCTGAATGTATATTAGCTTACCCCTAGTTGTTAATCTTTTTGGCGATCGATTAGATGATCTGAAGAAGTTCCACATCGAATATCAATGCGGAGTTCGGTCTGATGACGTCTCCTGCGCCGTGTTCTCCGTAAGCTAATTCGGAAGGGATGAAAAGTCTCCATTTTGATCCCACAGGCATCAATTGCAATGCTTCCACCCATCCTGCGATTACTTGGTTGACTGGGAATTCCATAGGTTGGTTGCGGCGGTAAGAGCTGTCGAATACGGTGCCGTCTATCAGTCTGCCTTCGTAGTGGCAACGTACGGTGTCCGTCTCTTTTGGCTTAGGTCCGTTCCCTTCGGTGATGACGATGTATTGTAAACCGCTAGCAGTGGTGATTACACCTTCCTGTTGTTTGTTCTCTGCCAAGAAGCCTTCACAGATTTCCTTGTTCTTTATGTCAGCGTTTGCTTGGAGTTTCGCGAAATAGTCATTCAATAGTTTTTGTGCTTCCTCTGGGTCCATGTCCAGTTTGTTGCCGTTGAACACGTCGGAAATACCTCTTATTAATTCTTCCAAGTTCAAGTTTTCGATACCTGTGTTCTTAAGGTTGCTGGCCATGCTTATGCCCAATCCGTAGCTAATTTTATCCATTTATTTAATTTTTTAATAGTAATTACAAATTATGTCTTGATACAAAGGTAGGGAAAAATTTTTTCTGTAAATAATCTTATTTGAAAAATATGAGGCTAATAGGTTGCATGAAAGATAATTATTGTTAATTTTGTGAGAATCTGATTTAGAAAGGACTAAATTACTATTAACTCTAAATATATTGGTATGGAATTTTTAATTTTTCTCGCTATTGGAGCTCTTGCCGGTTTCTTGGGAAGTAAGCTTTTCTCTGGCGCAAGCAAGGGATTGTTAGTCAATATCATCGTTGGTATCATCGGTGGTGTGTTGGGCGGTTGGGTATTTGGCCTTCTAGGTTTCAATTCCACTGGCATTATCGGACAAATTATTGTTGCGACGATTGGTTCTATCCTTTTCTTGTGGATCCTTTCGAAACTGAAATAAAGCTTTGATGGAATAAAAAGTTACGGAGACATCCTTGGGGGTGTCTCCGTTTTTGTTTGTAATATTTATCTGAATTTCCTCATCTCGTAGAGGGCGGGTAACGCTTTCCCATTGTTGTCGTCGAAAAGTCCCCTGTTTATCCAGTTGTCTATCACACCATTCCCGTTTTCTTCCGGGAACCACCAGTAGAGGGCGTTGACGTTCCCGTGTTTTTTGAGTTCGGATATGAGGTCTTCTGTGAATTTCCTTTGCCCTTCCGGCGTGGCGGGCCATTTGTATCTGAAATCGTGGTCGATGCCGCTTTCTGGGAACCACTGGTAGTAGTAGGCGGTCTCGACGATTTGAACTTTTTTGTCGGGAAATGAGCTGGCGAGCTTGTTGAGCGTGTTGCTCAATACAGAAAGGTCATTATGCCAGAATGGGTAGTAGCTGAGGCCTATGATGTCATAGTCCACATTGTGGCTTTGAATGCGTTTGAAGAAACTTTCGCATACGTCCGGTTGCCCTGATCGCTCGATGTGGATGATGATTTGGGCTTTGGGACATACTTCTCTGCAAGCCTTTGACGCATTCTTTAGGAAATCGGAGAATACATCCCAGTTTTGGTCGCTGCTCGGATAGGCTTTGCCGATGTTCCAAAGCATTCCATAGGAAATCTCATTCCCAATTTGGATAAAGTCCGGGACAACGCCTTGGTCTTTCATTGCGGTCAAACATCTTTTCGTATAGTTGTAGAGCGTGTCTTTTAATGCGTTTGCGTTCGCACCCGACCATGACGATGGAATGGTTTGTTTGGCGGGGTCCGCCCATGAATCGGAGTAGTGGAAATCCAGCATGAATTTGAAACCGGCTTCTTTGATTTGTTTCCCTAGTCGGATGACGAACGGAAGGTCTTGCACGACTCCGGAACCGATGTCTTCCCTAGATGCTTTGGTTGGGTCTACGAATAGCCTGACTCTCATTGCGTTCCAGTCCAATTGCTTGAATAGTTCAAGCGGGTTTACCCGATTGCCGTCTATGTCATAGTAGGGGTTCCCATGCGCTTCATAATTGGGAAGCATGGAGATGTCACCACCGAGAAATCTCTCGTCTTCCATTTCTTGTGCGATGCGTTCGAACGTAAGACTGTCCACATCATCTAACCCGTATTGCATGAAAGTTTCGTCATGTCGTATGAAGGCTATCGCATTGCCTTGGAATTTGACGCTATCGGTCTCTTCTGTGGAGATTTGGCCGACTTCTCCCCCCTGATGAATGTCTATTTGAAATTGCGCAAATATCGGAATGCACCATAATAGGGCGGAGAGCAGAAGTAATTGTTTCTTGTTTTTCATGGCAATAATTTTCCTCAAATGTAGTGCTTTTTATTTATTATGGTTCGTTAATTCCCATAAAAAAGGGCGAACCAATTGGTTCGCCCTTTTCCCCTTGGTATGATAATTCTAGTATTACTTAACCATCAGCTTTTGAACTGACACGTTACCGTCCGCAGTAGTAATCTTCACCATGTAGGTGCCAGCAGCCAAGTTGATTTCAACCAACTCTCCGTTGTTCTGGCTGTATACATTTTGTCCGACCATATTGAAGATTTCGATGCTCTCAACAGCTGAGGCGCTCTTCACCTCGAAGTAGTTCTCCGCAGGGTTAGGCGTCAAAATGATTGCGTTGCCGCTCTCGTTCTCCTCTACCGAAGTCGCGCCTGAAGGTTTGATGGTCACACTGTAGAGTTGGCAATCCTCAAATGAGTTGATTGTGGTCTCTGTAGTATACTTAACGCCCAAGTATTCGTTAGCGGTAACCGTCTTCTCCTTTATGCTTGGAGCCGGCTTCCAGATCTTGAAGCTTCCGCACAAGTGGAGCATTGACAAGTAGTGAACCAAACCATCATAGTAACGATATTGTCCGGTCATCAAGCTCGCACTCCAAGCTTTCTCCATGTTGTTCTTGATGATGTCTTGGTACTTGTCGTTGTTCATCAAGCAATAGCAAGCCACGGCGTTTGCTCCCGTCTCACCCAAAGTGTAG
>JAZLJL010000076.1:0-3628 GCA_045617845.1 Paludibacteraceae bacterium
ATAATACTCCCCAAAATTCGGACAACCACACTTGTATTTGAAAAAAATCGTATTTTTGCATCGTGAATTTGAAAACCCTCACATATTGCCCAAACGCCCACAATGCCAATCTTAGCGGCACTTTTGTTGGCCCCTCTTTCAACGGCAAAGCCCAGCGAGAGCGGCTTGCAGAAAGCATAAATTACCGTTCAAATTCCTCGGGGAAAGAACGGGACGAAGAAACAGGCTTTGGTTACTTCGGTGCGAGGTACTATGACTCTGAATTACTGACTGGTTGGCTGAGCGTTGATCCGATGAGTGACAAGTATCCTTCGTTGAGTCCGTATGCTTACTGCGCTTGGAATCCAATCAAATTGGCAGATCCGGATGGGAAGGAAGTGTATATTTCAGGAGATGCAGCAGGAGTTGCAGCTGGCCAACTATCATCAAAAGGAATTACCGTTACTCGCGATGACGTGACAGGACGTCTTTCTTATACAGAAACAGGAAAAAGATTATCCAAGAGCGACAGGCAGTTGATGGCTGCCATCAACTCTAAAGATGTTCGTGTAGATGTTTATGCAACAAACAAAAGAAACGTTGAGATTGATGGTCTGTCTTTAAACAATTCTTCACTGATGGGACAATTTCTCGGCGTATCTCTTAGTGATTGTATCGGGAAACCCAGGAAAAAGATAAGAAATGCAGAAACTAGGCAATTGGTGAATCCTTCAATTTGTCAAAGTAGGGACAATGCTTTCAATGTTGAACTAGGCACATCGATGCGTCATGAGATCACAGAGTCTTATCAGGCAGGAAGAATCTGTATTAATGAGGGAATATCATGTGGTCCAAGTTGGGCATCGTGGAATGGAAAAGAAATTCCCCAAGTTAAGGGTGATGTATATTCTAGAGCACATAAGCAAGCGACACCACAAGCGGATGTTAGAAGAATACAAATAAATGAATCTTGGGCCACATTTAAAGCTGAAATGCAAAAACAATACGGATTTCTCGGCATCCCGATATTGCTATTTTAAATTATTAACAATCAGAATTATAATATGAGATATAACATAGTTAGATTTGTGATTTTTATCACGATGGTGAGTCCCTTTTTAATGGCTCACTCTCAAGATTTGTCCGTTTTTGAAGAATGTGACACCATCAACATAGACGAATGCTATGTTGTAAGAGGCGGCAAGAAATATTCCATTGACACCACTGTTCACAACACAATTAAAGGAGATTTCGAAATATTGACAGTAAGATACTTAGGTGTAGATTACAGTATGTTATCTGTAGCTCACGAAGATACTTTTTATACAATATACGACTCGGTCTTAGTCAACGACAAACTAATCTACTTGGTGGATACATCTTATTCGACAAGTGTATATAACGTATTGGTTGAGAATGTGAATGGGCTTAATGATTCATTAAAAAAATATGTGAGGTCCCATCGCTCCTACGAGAGCGCAGACGATAACCATGTTAAGTTATTCCATTTGAGTATAAGCAGTTTCTACAATGAAATCAAAATTCACTATGATTGGGAAAATACGAGGGAGAATCAAGGCAATCTCACAGTAAACTGTTCTCAATGCCACGTCATAATCCTACATGGAAAAAGAAAAAAAATTATTGATTGTCCTCTATACAATAATCTATATCAACTAAACTAAATGTGTTGGTTGATTTTTTAGAGCAACTGCCAACTGTCTAATGCTGAAAGAAGTTGACTCGTTAAGCATCCAATTGCCATATAATTTCCGTCATTTTCAAAAAAATCGTACTTTTGCATCGTGAATCGATCATCATCAACACATTGCCAAACCTCCTTGAGTGCTACTCTTAGTGGCACTTGTGAGGGTTCTTCTTTCTCGGATGAAGGAAACGCCTGTGGATTTATTTGTTTTTCTCCGTTTTGCGTCACTCTGTTCGCAATCTCTTCGAGAACGTTATCGAAAGCCATAGGACTTAGATCATTCTCCGCTCAACCGCGCTCAAATTGAAGTTCTCCGCTGACGCTATCGAGGCATTCACTGGATGCATAATGTTCTCCGGCTTCGCCTATCGGCAATTCACTGGATTGCCTTCAAACTGGCTTTCTTTGTTCTACGCTATGCCTCCTTGGAGCGTCAGGCGTACCTTCTCCGGCCTTTGGCCTATCGAAAGTACCACTGGCACTTTCTTCATCTTCGGCATCGCTATCGAAAGCCACTGGCTTTCTTCATGCTCATGGACTGTACTAGATTACCGGACAGGGCATGGATTTCCTGTGGACAGACTTATTGGTATTGATTCGATAAACCAGACTCATCTCAAAGGCTCCTATGGTACGGGAGGCGGGCGTCAGCGCTGAGAGGTTGACGTCGTAGTTCAGCACCAGCAAAAAGGAGTTGTACTCAAAGGCGAACTCTGTATAGACGGCATCGAGCACCCTGTATCGTGCTCCTGCCAAAACGGACAACTGCTCCTCCCTGCTCTCGGAGATATACCACTTAAAATCGGTGCCCACTACATACTCCTGGTTGTTATTCTGTCTCTGCACCAACAAGATAGGAAGCACCGCCGCATTACTCCACGCCCGATATTCGGAACGGAAATAGAGGTTATACTTGGGAAAGATATACGCATCGGCCAAGCCCAGATAGGAGATATTGGGGCGGTTGAGGTTCCTGCCCGAGAGCCCTATCTTAAAATAGAGGTCGTCGTGAGGCTGGATAAAGAGCGCAACGCCAGCCCCCACAAGGGGATAGTGGGTGGAGGCGTCGGTAAGCACCTCCGTAGGATCGTACATATCTGCATTGGAGCCGATGAAACCCGACTGTCCGACGCCCAGCTCTACGGCACCGGAGAGGATGGTGCTGTTCTGACTGTTGAGCGAGGTGAAATAGGACAACGCCAGGGTTGCCGACGTAGAGCCATAGTGGAGCGCTCCCGCCCGGTCGGAATAGGCATAGACTCCCAGGCTGAGACCGTTATGATGGCGCGGATTGCGGAAGAGGGACACCTCTGCCGAGGCGGCGAAGGTCTCGAAAGCCTCGCCTACCGATGCCCACTGGTTGCGATAGGTAACTCCCAGACGTCCGGTGCCGTTGAAGAAGCCTGAATAGGCGGGGTTCAGCAAGATGGGATTGACATCGATCTGCGAGAAATGAATATCTTGTGCCACTGAGGGTAAAGAGAACAGCAACAATCCAGCAACCGCAAGAATACGGCTGCCGGATTTTACTATTGATCTGACCTTTACCATCGGGGATTATTATTAGGTAACTTCTAAAAATTAGTTTTCAAACGATTTTTGATTATGGGCGAGCAGATTTCATCTTTGAGAGAGGGAATGAAGAAATCTCCTGTGAAGATTTCGATAGGCGAAGCCGGAGAACCACAGCGGTGCATTGTTACGTTGCGCAAAGTGAGAGAAAAAAACTGCTTGCAGGGTTTTCCGAACCTAAGCAACGTCTTGTTTCTTCAAAACCGAATGAAAATATGAAAGATGCCGTCCAGAATCGGAAAGCGTGAAAAAGTGATCATTATTCATAGATTTCTGTCATACCCTTAATTCCGCAAGCGCGGTGTTTATAAATTGAGCGACAGATTGTTAATAAGTTTTACCAGCAACCTGTCGCCGTTTCAATAATTA
>JAZLJL010000077.1:0-17045 GCA_045617845.1 Paludibacteraceae bacterium
TAATGAATCATCCTAATATGTTATTTTTTTTATGCGTTAAACTAAGAAGCTGTTTAAAAATTTGCGAAAAAGTTTCTTATTGGGCTTTTTATGGATACTTTTTGTCTATTTTAATCATTTCCTCAGTCACAATGGAACCCCATTGCTCCTGTCGGAAATAATCAAAATATCCTAAAAAGTCTCTCATAAAAATCTCCAATAAAAAAATTTAAACAGCTTCTAAACGGATTTTTTTGAACGTGGTGTTTTTTCTCTAGTATTCGATTTTATATATTGCCTTATGTGTCAGTTCCCCATTTGTGAAAGTTTTGCTCTCTGTTAGGTTGTTGTGTTGGTCGAATGTGTACTCTTGCTGTTTGCGGACGTTGCCCGTTCCGTCATATTCTGTCGTGGTGGTCAGGTTCCCTCGTTCGTCGTAAAGTTGTTTTATCGTTCGTAGGGTTTCTCCTTTGTTGTTGGTGATGGTTCTTTGGATTAAATGTTTGTCGCCATCGTATTGCCTGGTTTCCGTTTCCTCTGTTTCCCCTTGTGCTTCGTAGGCTATCGTTAGGGTGTCTCCTTCCGGAGAGAGTGTCACGGTTTGTCCGTCGAAGGGGATGTTGTGGTTGGAATATTGCGTCCTGTGTGTGATGATGTTGTGTTTCTCGTCGAATGTGTATGTGTGCCTTTCGTAGACTATGCCTGTTTGGTCGCTTATCTCTGTCTGTTGGCTCTCCTTCCCGTAGGTGTGGCTTGTCCGTTTGATGGTTCTCCCGTTCCATAGGCTGGTTTCTTCCCGAATGATTCTTCCTTCTTGGTCGTAGGTTTTGGTGGTCTTGTTTATCGGTTGGTTGCCGCTTGCGTATGTGGAGGAGTCCGTGAGGTTGTCCGCCTTGTCATATTCGCAGGTGAAGATGAGTTGGGTTCCCATTGGGGCGTATTCCCTGTATTTTTTGCTCGGTTTCCCTGTTTTGGTGTATTGTGTGATCTCTTTGCCGACTAGTTGTCCTCGCTCGTCGTAGCGGAATTTCCCGACTAATAGACCGCCTTTGTATTTGTACATGTATTGTTCCGTGAGTTTCCCGTTGTCGTATTGGGCGGAAACGCTTATGTTGCCGTTCCTATCGTGTTTGAAGCGGCGTAGCGTCTCCTTGAAGCCGTGCTCGTAATTCCATGTGTGCTCGTCGGTTAGGTTGCCTTTCTTGTCATAGGTGGCTTCCGTGTAGTTCTTTGTGTTTCCGTCTGGGTAGAGTAGTTTGTGGCTTGTCATTTTGCCTGAGGGGTCGAATTCGGCTATCTCTTTCTCACCGCTCGGTTCCATGGTGTCGTCCATGTAGTAGGAGGTGATTCTTTTTACATCACCATTTAAGCCGAAACTTTTTTTGTCGTTATGTTGTGCGGAGGCGTTTGTGGCGAACGTTAAACTGGCGCAGAGAATGAGGAATGATGTGGGTTTCATACAATTTGCTATTTACGATTTTACGGTGTACAATGTACGATTTTTTTTTTTTGAATAGACAGCCTGTTGGGCGAATTGTAATTGCTAAATGTGGAATGTTGAATCCGATTAGGCTTTTACTGTCAGTATCTCGTCCAGGTCTGTTAGGTAGTTGGGGCTTTGATGGTCGCATTTCACTTTCCAAGGTTCCGTCTCCTCTCCTTCTGCCGCTAGGTGGACGGTCTTTAGTCCGTGGCGATGGTTGAGCCGGTCTATTGATCTCATTAGCTCATCTCGCTCTTTCCGGTTGTGTATGGGGTCGAATAGGTTGAGTTGCATGGGAAACGCCGGGGTGATGTCGCTGATGAACACGCCGGATTTTTTGTATCGGATGCCTGGTATGAATATCGATTCCAACGCTCGGACGGCGGCTTGGGTGATGAGGGTGGTGTCCGATGTGGGCACGGCGAGTCGGACGGAGGCGAAGTTGCCGTATTGGTCGAGGTCTTCCCTGAACCGGTTGCTGCAGATGAAGGCGGATACGGTGGTGGCTACCGAAGACTGTGCCCGCAGCTTGTTGGCGCAGCTGGCGGCGAACGTGGCGATGGAAGACCTTAGCGAGTCGAAGTCGGAGACCATCTCCCCGAAGCTCCTGCTGGTGCAGATGGTTTTCCGCCGGAGACATTCCTCTGTTTGGATGCAGGGATGTCCGTTCAGTTCCATCCAAGTCTGGATGCCTGGTTTGGTGAGGTGGGAACGGACCCAGCTCTCGCTTTTCTCGGCGAACTGGAGTGGGGTGTCGATGCCGTGGTACTTCAGTTTGGCGAATGTCTGCCGTCCGATGCCCCACACGTCGGCGAGGTCGAACAATTCCAGCGCCTTGCGCCTCTTTTCGTCCGTGTCTATGAGGCAGACGTCGTGGTATCCTTTGTAGCGTTTGGCGAATTTGCTGCCTATCTTGGCCAACGTCTTGGTGGGTGCGACACCTATGCTCACGGGAATGTCCGTCCATAGTTTGACGCGTTCCGCCACGTCCCGCATGTAACTGTTTAGATTAAAGTGCTTCTCGTAGCCGTCGAGGTAGCAGAAACTTTCGTCGATGCTGTAATTTTCCACCTTTGCCACGGATTGGCGTAGGATGGAGGTGATTCGTTTGGACATGGCGGCGTAGAGCATGATGTTGCCGGAGAAGATGCGCACGTCGTTGTGCTCCACGATTTCCCGCATCTTGAAGATGGGGTCTCCTCGGTGTAGCCCGATCGCTTTCGCTTCCGGAGTGAGCGCCACGATGCACCCGTCGTTGCTGCTCAGTACGCAGACTGGCTTCCCGTTGAGTCCGGCGTGGAACGCTTTTTCGACGGAGCAGAAGAAACTGTTGCAATCTACCAACGCTATCATAGCCGAGCTTTATGTATGATGTAGGTGACGGTTCCCCATACGCTGAAGTTGTCTTCCGGCGTGACTTTTATTTCCGGGTAATTGGGGTTGGCGGGTACGAGCCACCCCTCTCCGTCGCGCAGGATGAAGCGTTTCAATGTGTATTCGCCGTTGAGTTCGCAGACCGCCATCTCGTGTTCGGAAGGGTGCCGGTTGCTTTTGTCCACGATGACGATGTCGCCGCTATGCACGCCGGCGTCGATCATGGAGTCTCCGTCCACGCGTATGAGGTAGGAGGATTCGGGGTGGGGACAGAGCATGCGGAGCACGTCTATCTCCTGGGATATCTCGTCATTGTCGAGTGGTACGGGGAATCCCGCCACTAGGTTGATGTCGAACAATGGCAGTGTCATCTCTTTTATGGAGGAGACGGGGTGTGCCTCTCCCAATTTTTCGAAGTGTGGCACCAGGGCGGATTCTATGCACGAGACGATGAACCCGGTCTTGTTGGGTTGCCGTTCTATCACGTCGGCCAATTCTTTGCGGATGCGGAAGTTGTACTTCACGCTGTCTCCCTTGGGTCTGCCGGCCCCTTCTCTCTTTCCTCCTCGTTTCTTTGTATCCATGTCATTCTGTTTTTTTCTTGCTTCGCGAATATAGGAAAGATTTTTGTAGTACGGAAATCAATGTGTGCTCGAATCGAGTGTGGGTGAAATGACGGAATATACGTTAAATATTGTGCCTTTATGTTTGTCGTTTTCATGACGGTTTAACTTTGGGGATTAGAAAGCATTGTTCTCCGTTTACGCATACAGGAATCATATTTATGTTAAGTCCACAAAGCCTGGAACTCTTGATATTTACGATTTGTATTCAAGATTGGTAGCGAAGAATGTCCGCTATGAAGAGGGTATTACACCAGTGGCCAATTTGCCTAAGGGTATTTATGTCGTCAAGGGAAGAAAAGTGATCGTGGAATGAAACGAATGAGATAGTCGTATTGAATCATCTATTTTTTTCGGGTGTCATCTGGATTTATATCCAAATGACGCCCGTTTTTATGCCGGAATCCCCATCCTTTTATCGCAATATTGCGTGTTTGTGTAAATTATATGTAATTGATTGATTCTTAATGAAATAATTATCGTTGTTCGTTTGCTTGATATGTGCCTTTCTTCTCGATTTTTGTTTTTTTAAGAAAAGAAAAAAAATATTTATATACATTGTCAATAATTTAAATTTTTTAATATATTTGCATCGTTAAACCATAGTGACCGAAATAAGCCTTTGGAATATATGGGTTTATTATTTATGAGACGAAAAGCAGTGTGTGTTAAGATGACGTCGTTTATCGATTTTAAGGTAATGCGCATTTCGCTTTTGTGGTTTTTTAGTGTTAAGTATCTCTTTCCAGCGAAAAATAGATATTTCTGGCACGTTTATAGCAGTGATTATTGTATGATTGATAAAAATAAGTGGGAAAAATGAATTTATTTAAAGTTAAGTGGAAATCGCTGTGGGCGGTTTCGCTGTTGTCTTTTGCCGCACTTTCTGTTTCGGCGAAGGATGTTCTTTATGTAAAGTCGGGGGCTAGTGGGAATGGAAGTTCCTGGAGCTCGGCTTTCGGAAATGTCCAGCAGGCAGTGGATGCCGCAGCGGAAAAAGGCGCTGATGTCTGGGTGGCCAAGGGCGTTTACAAGGGCGATTCGGTGGCTGTGGTCTCCTTGAAACCAGGTGTGAATCTTTATGGTGGTTTCTCCGGGAACGAAACTTCGCTTTCCGTTCGCGACACGGCTAAGAACCCTACCATCTTGGATGGCGACGGAAAAATGCAAGTCGTTGTTCAAAATGAAGGATTTGAGGAGTCGTCCGCAGTTGTAGTGGACGGATTCACTATCCGTAACGGATATGCGGAAAACGGAGGCGGTGTGTATGTTAACGCTAACACGACGCTCGATAATTGTATCGTTACGGGCAACAAGTCGTCCGGATACGGTTCCGCTATTTATGCGCAGGGCGCTAAAATCAAGAATCTGCAAATCATAGACAACACCTTTGAAAAAGGACTTTATTACACTGTATATCTTAGCAATAGCGAGATGGATAGCTGTGCTGTGCTGAATAATTCGGCGTATTACAGTGCGGCGGTCTATGGCGAGAAGGAATCTTTGGTTACTAACTGTGATATCTCTGGTAATGTTTCCAGTTATAGTTCTTCTTACGGAAGTGTCTTTTCCGCGTCGAAGGTTCGCGATTGTAAGTTCGTGAACACAAAGGGTAGGGGTGCTTCTGTTTCGTTAGGTAGTTCTTCTGTGATGGAAGATTGCTTGTTCCAAGGGAATGCGGGAGCGAACACCTTTCTTGTCTTGGTTGATGGGAAATCTGTGGTGCAGGATTGCCAAATCCTTGACAATTCATGTGAATCATCTGTGTTGTACATTCAGAATGGTAAAGTGTACAGGTGTCTGTTGAAGGGGAATACGACCACAAGTAATTTGATGAGAGCGAATTCTTCCTCGTCGTATGTTTCAAACTGTCTCGTGTGTGATAATGTTACCACGTCGTCATCTCATGATCTCGTTTATCTGTACAGCGGAACTATTGTGAGGAATTGCACGTTCGCGCGCAATAAGGCGACCGGTGGAAATATTGTGGGAATGAGCAATGCGGCTTTGTTGAATTCGATTGTCGTAGGAAACGAGTACGATGCCAAGTATAGTTGTCCGGTGAGTACGAATGGAAGCAATACGATTCGCAGCAATATGTTGGAATCCGCTGTCTTGAACGGGAATGTCATCGGAACGATGAAGATCGCCGCGTTCACGGATGCTGAAAACGGTGATTATTCATTGTCGGAGAATTCTTATTGCATCAATGCCGGAGAGAATACCGCCGATACGGTTGATTTCTTTGGAAACAAAAGGAACCAAGGTGGCGCGGTGGATTTGGGAGCTATCGAGTCTTCCTATACGAGTGCCCCTGAACATGTGAAGTGCAATGAAATCATATTTGTGAAAGAGGGTGCCCAAGGTGACGGTTCTAGTTGGGAATCCGCGTTTGGCGATGTCCAACAGGCGATTCTCGCCGCATCGGCGGACAAAAAGAAACATCAGATTTGGGTGGCTAAAGGCACCTATTACGGCGATTCGGATTCGCATGTCGTTGTGAACCTCGTAAGCGGAATCAGCCTGTATGGAGGATTCGCCGGAGACGAAACCTCGCTTGCTGCCCGTGATACCGCAAAGAATCCTACCGTCTTGGATGGTCGGGGTGTTAAGTGCGTTATCTCCCAAAATTACGGATTCTACGCTTCCCAAGCGGTCGTGGTGGACGGATTCACTATCCGAAACGGATATTCGGCAAACGGAGGGGGCGTGAACATCAACGAAAACACGACGATAAATAATTGCATCATCACGAGCAATAAGGCGACAACTAAAGGTTCGGCGATTTATGCCACCAATGCGACTATCAAGAACACGCAGATTATCGGCAACGATTACACGAATAGTCTCAGTTCCACCGTCTTGCTTAGTGGTTGTGTGATGGATAGTTGTGCGGTGAGGTTTAATAAAGCTTATTATACAGGTGCGGTTAACGCGACCAATTCTAAAGTGACTAATTGCGTCTTTGAGGGTAATACTTCTGGCCGTAGCAGTTCTAACGTCGCAAGGGGTTCTTATTTCAGTAATACCCAGGTCAGCAATTGTAAGTTCGTAAATGCGAATGGCTATGGTGCGTCCATTGATTTGGAAGACGGTTCTGTGATGAACGATTGCTTGATCGAAGGAAATACGAACGTTGGTTTGCCTATCGTTTTAGTCGGAGATAGCAAAACCTTGATGTATGATTGCCAGATTCTCAATAATTCGGCATCCGCATCCTTGTTGAGCGTACGTTATGGATCGGTTGAAAGATGTGTAGTCAAAGGGAACACGACTTCTTCCTATTTGACGGATATGGCTTCTTCGGCAATCGTATCCAACTGTTTGTTCTGCGATAACATCTGTACGTTGACGTCATATGACGCCCTCATGGTGGAAGGCAAATCTTCCATGATTAACTGTACGGTCGTCCGCAACAAGATTCACTCTCCTAATGTCATTAAGGTGAATAATTCCACATTGAAGAACTCGATACTTGTCGGAAATAAGATGGAGGGAAATTATGTCGGAATTGTGGAAACTAGCGGGTCTTCTTACGTAATCACCAACAATATGTTGGAGTCCACTTCCATGGACGGAAATGTGGAAGGCACGATGGCGTATGCCGCGTTCACGGATGCTGAAAACGGTGACTATTCTTTGTCCGAGAATTCTTTCTGCATCAATGCGGGAACTGCTGTGACCGATACTATTGATCTCTTGGGGAATGCGAGAACACAAGGTGGCGCGGTGGATATGGGCGCGATTGAGTCTTCCTATACGAAGGCGCCTTCTTCCTCGACGTGCAATGAAATCGTCTATGTGAAGGTTGGCTCCACGGGAGACGGCTCAAGTTGGCAATCTGCTTTCGGGGATATCCAACAGGCGATAATCACCGCATCCTCTGACGGACGCAGACATCAGATCTGGGTGGCTGCGGGTACCTACTATGGCGATACGACGCTTTCAACGGTGGTGAACCTTGCGAGTGGCATTAGCCTCTATGGCGGTTTCGCCGGAACAGAGACATCCCTTGCGGCTCGTGATACCGCAAAGAACCCAACCATCTTGGATGGAATGAACGTTAGGCGTTGCGTCACCCAAAATCATGATTTCGTCGATTCCATGGCGGTCGTGGTGGACGGATTCACTATCCGGAATGGTTACGCCGCTAATGGTGGAGGTGTTTATTTGAGTGCGAATGCGACGCTGAATAATTGTATCGTGAGGAATTGTCATGTTGTCGAGTATGGAATGGCGGTATATTCCAAAGGAGGGCGTGTCACGAATTCTGTGATTTGCGACAATGGAAGCAAGACCTCTTCCACAGTTGACAGATATGGGGCTCTCTATCTGGATGGTGGTATGGTGGATAGTTGCGTCGTGGTACGGAATTACTCTTACTATACGGGCGCCTTGCAAGCCAAATCGGCAAGTATATCTAATACATTGTTCGAAGGGAACGAGGTCGTCAACAATTATGTGATTGATTTGAGTAAGTCCTCGTTGTCTGATTGCCGAATCATAAACAACGTCTGTGAAAAGGATTATGCCTATGTTGTCAAACACTTTTCGAATTCGACAATGGAAAGGTGTTTGGTGGATGGTAATGTGTCTAATTCCTATACTTTGCGTATCTCTGGTTCGGTGGTTTCCAATTCACAGATCACCCAAAACAAGGTCCGTAAACAAGGCCTTGTCTATCTTGGCGAAAAATCCACGATCGTCAACTGTACTGTGACGGATAATGAGTCTGCGGGTCAAACGGTTTACTGCTATAATTCCGGCAATCAGATCCTGAATTCAATCATTGTAGGTAATAAACGTTCGAATAATTCGGAGAATATCTATGTGAACGGTACTACAATCAATTACTCAATGGTTGAGGGTGGCGCGAACGGCGAAGGTAACATCGATGGTAGCTTTTCGAGCGCCGCGTTCACGGATCCTTCCAAAGGTGATTACTCCCTTAAGGGAACTTCCCTTTGCATCAATGCGGGAACGGATGTGGCTGACACGCTCGATTTGCTCGGTAAGGCAAGAAAACAGAGCGATGCGGTGGATATGGGCGCGATCGAATCCGCGTTCACAGGAAGGGCGACTATCGGCTCTATCGTCTATGTGAAGGCTGGCGCTGAGGGTTCCGGTTTGAGCTGGGATGATGCGCTTGGCGAAATCAACCAGGCGGTGACGCTTGCTTCCATGACGGGAGAGGAACATCAGATCTGGGTGGCTAAGGGTACTTATTTCGGCGACACGGCATTGTCGTCCGCCATTTCCCTCGCTGCCGGCGTGAGCTTATATGGTGGATTCGATGGTACTGAATCCTCTTTGGATGAACGGAATGTGGCGAATAATCTCACTGTGATTGATGGCCAAGGCAAGAGAAGATGTGTCGTCCAAAACTATGATTTCGCTGATTCATTGGCGATCGTTGTGGACGGATTCACCATCCGAAACGGAAAAATAAGTGGAGTGAATGGCGTGATTGCTAAGACAAAGAAGAACGCTACTTTCCGCAATTGTGTGTTCGAATCTGCGAATGAGGGTAATGTTAGCGTATATGCGGAGAAGACCTCGCTCGTGAATTGCGAGTTCATTGGAGGAAAAATCCGTGCCCTTGAAATCTATGACGGTGTTGTGGATAGTTGTTCCTTCATTGGCAATGATGACCAGAATGGCGGTGATTATGTAGCCTATCTTGACGGTTCAAGGATGACTAACTCCCGGATCTCGGACTATCAGACAAATCGTACGCTTTATGCTACGGATAATTCAACCGTCTCTTATTGTAAGTTCATGAACAATAAGACGAAGTCTGGCAATGCGGTTTATTTGAACAAGTCTTCTTTGGAGAACTCTTTGGTGTGTGGAAATGAGGTTAACGTTTCCGGTTATAGCATAATTTCCGTTAGTAACGCTTCCAGCATTATCAACACCACGATTGCGCACAACACAACTAAGAATAGAAGTGCGATCAGTTATTCGTCCAGTTCGTCGGGCAAATCTTCTTCGGTCGTTAACTCTATCATTTATGGTAATAAGGTGACTGACGATGTGCGTCCTCAGGTGGTTGTGTCTGACTACGTGAAGGTGTCGTATTGTGCGTCCGATGGTGATTTGACTGGTGAACATAACATTAAATTGGCAACGTCTAACAGTGGTTCCGACGCATCTCAGAATTATGTATGCTTCATTAACGCGGCTGGCGGCGACTATCGTCTGCATGCGACCTCTTCTTGCATCGACAAGGGTCTTGATAGTTTGATGAAGGCGGAGACGGACATCAATGGCGCGGCGAGGATCTATGGCGCGGCTATCGACCTTGGCGCCGCCGAGTTTGATGGCGAATATGTCCAAATGTTGGATTACAGCCAGGTGGTCTGCCACAACAGATATTCGCTGGAGGCTACGTTCGACTCCACTATCTCTAAGATCGCTTGGTCTGTCGCCCGTGCCGGTAAAGTCTCTGGCTTCGAATCGAACGCTGGCAGTGGTACGGCGATTCCTTCTATGCGACTTCACACTACGAAAGACGATATCGATACTCTGACGTTGAATGTCACGCCTTATGATAAGGCTGGTGTGGCTGGCTCGCCATTCGTCTATAACTATTTCGTATATCCGGATTTCTCTGCGGAGAAGATCGTTTTCAGCCTGCCTGCTACCCCTTATGTGTTGAATGAGAAGAGCACTTCCATGACGATTAACTGGAAGCTTCTTTCTCTCCCTGTCGAGGTGGACAACTATGATCTGTATGTCTGGAAGGCTTCCCAGAAAATGCCTTCCGCTCCAATGGCTTCCTTCGTGAAAGGCCATGACAAGTCGTTGTCTGGTTTGGATAATCATACCACTTACAAATACATGGTGAAGGCGGTGGTTGCTTGTGATACTATTTGCTCTGAAATCGATAGCTTTAGGATTGACATTCCTGTCTGCTTGGAGATTAGTGGTTCTTCCATCTGTGAGTTGGGCACGAAGCTGAACGCTTCCACCTATTTGCGGAAAAGCATCAAGGGATTTGAATTGACTGATTCCATCACTTACACCATTACAGGTGCGGATGCGGCGGATTTCTCCGTTACGCTTTCCAACCAATGGAACTCGTTGACGGGTGGAAATTTTAATATCTATTATACTCCGACAGATTCTAAGAAGGCGTCAAGTAGCGCTACTTTGACCTTCAAATCGGGCAACTACACCGCGACGTTGTACTTGAGTGGTGTCTTGGCGAACTACTATGTTTATGACGCTGTCGTTGAAAATGATGTCTATAGGGCTGGTGACACCATCCCTGTCAAGGCTACTGTGACCGACGCGTATGGCGTTCCGTTCGTGGGTAAACGTCTGAAGGTTTACTTGCTGAAGGGTGGCTCCGAAATCAAGTCTATGGAGGCGGTATCCGACGAAAATGGTGTGGCTTGGGTGAATTACGAGTCTTCTCTGTTTGAGTGTGGTGTCTACTATGTGGGCGTATGCTTGAGCGGCGAGTCTTCCAATGAGTCATTTGACGTGTTTGATATCCCTGGTATCTCTTGTAACGTGGGTACCGACAAATGGTTGGTGCAACGGGGCGATACCGTATATGGAACTATCACGGTGAGAAACCATAGTAATGTGGAGGCCCGCGACATCAAGGTGAGGACGTTGACCTTGGCTGATGGTTGTAAGGTCGAGTTCGATTCGATTGATGTGTTGTATGGACTTGATTCTAAAAAAATCAAATATTGTCTGACGGGCGATAAACTTACGGAGGGTACCCGCTATCTGCCGTCTTCGTTCCGTGTGGAGAGCGCTGAAGGCTTGAAGTCTGAATTCACCTCTTATTTCTATTGCGAGATGCCTTACGGTCAGATCAAGGTGTTGCCTGCTAACATCAAGGAATACGTCTCTAAGCAGAAGCCTAAATATATAGACCTTATGCTTTGTAACACTGGCTTCGGTGAGACCGGTAAGGTGACTGTGGCTCTTCCGGATGGTTTCGAGGGTATGTCCCTGCCGAACGGTACGGAGATCGAGAGCATCAAGTCGGGCGATACGGTGAGGACTACCTTGAAGTTGGCTTATTACGATGGCGCTAAACTGAATACTCCGATTAACGGCTCGATAGGTTTTAATTGTGAGAATGGTAAGTCTACGTCCATCACTTATTCTATGGAATATACCTCTTCTCTTGTGGGTAGCGTCGTTGTGGATGTGGTCGACGAGTATTTCTACAACTCCGCGTCTAAGAGTCATCTCGCCGGTGCGGAGGTCGAAATCAAGAACGCGTTCAACTCTAAGGTCATCGTCTCTGGCATTACCGACAGCACGGGTAGGGTACGCTTCGACAGCGTTCCTGAGGGCGAGTATTTGTTGGCTGTCAAGGCGGATAAGCACTCCAATTACAAGGAGTCTGTTTCCGTTCAGGCTGGCCAGACTTTGAACAAGTTCGTATTCCTCTCTTATCAGGCTGTGACTTATACTTGGAATGTGGAACGTACGGAAATCGAGGATAAGTACGAAATCGAAATCGAGACGGAGTATGAGACGAATGTCCCTGTCCCTGTTGTGACCGCGCGTTTCCCTAATGGATTGCCAAGCAGGGAATCGTTCAATCCTGGCGATAAGAAGGTCGCATACCTGGAAATCACCAATTATGGATTGATCGCCGCCAAGAATGTCGCCATCGAAACGCCTGAAATGGAGTACTTCACGTTTACGCCTGATGTCGACCGTATTGATTCTCTCCCTGCCAACTTCTCTGTGGTCGTGCCGGTCACTATCGAACGTTTGACTAGGAAGAAACCTTGTGATGATTGTGATTCATTACCGAAATGTGATGATTGTGATTCATTACCGAAACCTTGTGTTAATTGTGATTGTGATGATTGCGATACGATTCCGGAACCGATAGATGACACTACTTGTTATGGCTGTGGCCCTGGTCCTAAGCCTGGAGAGATTCCTGGCGATTCGACTTGTGTGGATTGTAATCCTGATCAAGATCCGGACAAACCTAATAATCCTAATAACCCGGACAACCCAGGCGGCGACCCTTATGGCGGGCAACCGAATATTCCTGACATAGGTGTGGATATCGATACGCTTACGGATTGTACGCTCATCATCATTAAGTACACTTATGAATGTGGCGAACTTGTGGAAAAGAAGACGTATGTTAAGACTTGGAAGTGTACCTCTTCTTCTCCTTCTGGTGGCGCAATCGTTTCCGGAGGCGGAACCAGCGGTGGATATGGCTATGGCGGCGGCTTCGGCGGCTATGGCGGAACTTTCGTGATTGGTATCTCTACTTACAAGGAAAAGGATTGTGAGGAGAGTTGTGAGGACCAAATCGATGGCTGGAAGAGTTGCTTGTGGGATTTGATCGGTTGGATTCCTGTAGTGGGCGACCTCGCGGAGGGCGCATATAGGGAGACGAAGACAGCCAAGGAGCAGGTTTCTGACACATGGAAAACTGTCAAGGATATCCACACTATCGTAACGGAAGCTCATGATGCAATCGATGACGTGCAGAGTGTTCAGGAATTGGCCGGGGATATTAAGGACGCTGTCGTTAATGGTATTTCGGGTAGGAATATCGCTAAACATGCTTATAATGTGTTGACGACCAAGCTTAGCGAAATCCCTGTATATGGCGACTTCATTCCTTTCGGATGCTTGGATTGGTTGTGCCAGGCTTTGTCTTGTGACCTCAACGATACTTTCGCTTCCAATTGCGGACAATTCATTTACGACTTGGCTGCCAGAGGTGTGGATTCTTTGGTTAGCCACCACAATGAGAAACATAACAACGTGACGAGGTCTTTGGTCGTAGAACCGGAAACCACAGACTTCTACGAGCTGGCTTCCCCTTATATGTTGGCGAGCCATGATTTCATCGAGTATTATGCGTTCGAAATCTATAGGCGCCGTCTGCTCATGGAGTGTGTCGGCTCTGAGGAGGCTTTGATGAAGGCTGGTATGGTTGACTTCCTCGACCTGACGATCGACTCTATCTCCGAAGGTGGTAAGATTGATATCGAAAAGGTGAAGAAACTCCCTGTCTCTGACCTCTCTATGACGGACATGATAGCCATCAGCGAAAGATGGAACAGGTCTATCGACGCTTGGAAGGATAGTGTCTACGAGTCTAACGAACAGTATCCTAACATCGTGAGCAAGAAGAATTTCTTCACTCATCTGGAGGAGATCTCTAACTTCTACCAGTATGTGTTGTTCAGAGGATTTAATTCCGTCGAGGAGATGGTGCTCTTCATCGACCAGGAGATGGCTAACCACAAGAAGCAGAGAAAGAGCGTCTGCGCTAGCGTTAAACTCCATATCTCCCAGACTCTGACGATGACCCGTGAGGCGTTTGATGGTACGCTCACTGTCAATAATGGCAGCGAGACGATGGATATGGACAACTTCGCGGTTGTGCTTGATGTCCGTGACGAGAAGGGCAATCCTGCGAACGATCTGTTCCAGATCAATACGCAGTCTTTGAAGGGTGTCTCCGCTGTGAACGGTACTTCGGCTATCGGCGCGGGCAAGGAGGCTACGGCTGTCTTCAGGTTCATCCCTGAACGTGGCGCCGCTCCGAAGGAACCGGTGAACTATTCGTTCGGCGGAAAGATCGTCTACCTTGAGGCTGGCGACACAATCACCTTGGAGTTGGATCCTGTGACATTGACTGTCTATCCAAGTCCTGATTTGCAGATTGATTACTTCATGCAACGTAATATCTTGGGCGACGATGCTATGACGCTCGATCGTGTCGAGCCTAGCGTGCCTGCCGCTTTGGGTGTGAGAATCGATAACCAAGGCTATGGTATGGCTAAGAACGTGAAGCTCGAGACCGCGCAACCGGAAATCGTGGATAACAAGAAGGGCTTGCTCATCGACTTCGCCATCATCGGCTCTAGCTTGGATGGCAAGGATTGTGACCTCGGCTCCGAGAACATCGACTTCGGTAACATCGACGCTCAGTCCACTAAGACGGGTGTGTGGTGGTTGACGAGCTCTTTGCTCGGCCACTTCACCAAGTATGAGGCGAGTGTGGTGCACGCCAACAGCTTCGGTAATCCGGAATTGAGCTTGGTGCGCGGAATCGCTATCCACGAATTGATCAAGACGGTCGACGCTTACGGCGTGAAGGAGGATGGCGTCATAGACTTCCTCGTGAATGACTATGAGGATGCGAATGACACTCCTGACGCGATCTACTACTCCAACGGTGGCAAGGATACGGTTTATGTGGCGAAAAGCACGAAGCTTGACAAAGAGGTCGTGACGGACGCTGATTCGGTGATTAGGCTTACCGTTACTCCTTCCTTGGCGGGATGGAACTATGCTCAGATGGCCGATCCGGGCGACAACTTCTACGAGATCAAGAAGATCGTGAGAGTGAAGGATAGCGTGGAGATTCCTTTGGATAATGTCTGGACAACCTTCGTAACCCTCCCGGACGGAATCGAACCGGTCTATGAGAACCGCCTCCATTTCTTGGACTACATGACGGTCTTGGGTGAGAATGACTATGACCTTTACTACAAGATCAGAAGGAATATCTTGGCTGTGTCCGAAATCACTGGTTCCCCTTCGGAGGAGACGTTCGTCACTGTCCCTGTGGATAGTGTGGTCGTGACGTTCAACCGTAAGATCCAGAAGGAGACGTTCGACTATCATGACATCGAGTTCTATTGCCAGGCAAGCGAAAACTTGAGCGACTCTACGATTACCGTCACACAACTTGACGACTATTCGTTTGTGGTGAACTTCTCTTCCAAGACTAAGATCACGGGCCACTATAAGTTGGAGGTGAATGTCACCGAGATACTTGACCAGGATGGCAACCCTGGCGAGTTCGGCAAGGGTGTCGCATGGACTCAGTTCATTGAGGGTACGGATCCGTACGGCGATCCGACTCCATTCTCGGATGTGGAAAAGGATACGATGATTGTCTACGCTTACGACAATTGCATCTATGTCAAGTCTACGAAGGCCGGTGCGCTTGACGTCTACGACATGCTTTCCCGCTTGGTTGTGGAGAACGCTCGTTATGGCGAAGGCGTCACTTGCGTGGCCACATTGCCTAAGGGCGTTTACATCGTCAAAGGCAAGAAGGTGATTGTGGAGTGATTGTCTCTTAACCTTTTTTCGGGCGTCGTTCGGTGACGGATGACGCCCGAATTTTTTTTTTTGGATTGGGTTCGTATCAATATTCTTTTCACCCTTCTCTCACAACCCCGCAGGGGTTGCATATCGGTAGAAAAAAAAGGATTGGCATCCCCCATCAAACAACCCCAGAGGGGTTGCATATAAATAGAATGCGATTATTACGTGTTATTAATTAAACAATTCATTTTTTGTAAATGTTTAACCCCATAAAAAGTTTAGCGGACAGTAATAAATTTTTATTGATATTCTTTTTGTGAAGGAGATGACCACGTTAATTGTTATGTTTTTTTTAATGTGTACGCAATTTGTGTGGCTTTATAGAGAAAGAAGTGAAAGTGCTTTGAAAAGATGTTTGAATACATTAATTTTGCCGTAACAAATTGATTTTCATGTAATAAGGAAAAGTGTAGAAAGTTCTTTGACGTTATGTGAGATTTTATTAACTTTGCGCCCCGAAAAAAAGGACAAAAAATATCGTGTTTTCAATGGGTTTGAATGTTTTTTTTCGTTCTTAAACGTTGATATATAGGTCTTTATGAAACTAACTCTCCGAGAGCATATTCCACTAAAACAAGGATTAAGACCGCTTCTCTTACTTCTTAGAATTAGAATCCGTTGGTCTCCGAGAGCATATTCCACTAAAACAAGGATTAAGACTCGACAATGTCGAAATCCACAATCTTATTCAACGTTTTCTCCGAGAGCATATTCCACTAAAACAAGGATTAAGACCGTCTTGAAGATCTGCATTATTTATATCAACTCTATGCTCCGAGAGCATATTCCACTAAAACAAGGATTAAGACGCAGTAGCCTCGGCAAGATCCATTCCACCTTGCTCCACTCCGAGAGCATATTCCACTAAAACAAGGATTAAGACTCAAGTTAACAAGGCATATATTTATGATAATAAAATTCTCCGAGAGCATATTCCACTAAAACAAGGATTAAGACAAGATTGAAGGAATTCCTTTCTTTTTTCCTCTATAAGGTCTCCGAGAGCATATTCCACTAAAACAAGGATTAAGACATCTTCAAGAAACATCATTGATTTTAGAAGCTGCCAGCTCCGAGAGCATATTCCACTAAAACAAGGATTAAGACCGCTTCTCTTACTTCTTAGAATTAGAATCCGTTGGTCTCCGAGAGCATATTCCACTAAAACAAGGATTAAGACGCTCCATGGCAAGACGGATAAATTCTTTTCTGTTCATCTCCGAGAGCATATTCCACTAAAACAAGGATTAAGACCTTATACCCATCAGCTTTAGTACCAAATGCATGATGTCTCCGAGAGCATATTCCACTAAAACAAGGATTAAGACCTTGATGTAGATGCTACTATACATAATTTTATTTGAGATCTCCGAGAGCATATTCCACTAAAACAAGGATTAAGACCGTTATCCGCATTAACATTGATGTTTATTTGATACATCTCCGAG
>JAZLJL010000078.1:0-54462 GCA_045617845.1 Paludibacteraceae bacterium
TTTTGTGCGCTTTTGAACTTTTGTCGCCATCTTGCTGATTTTCACTCAGTCACAGTGCCCGCACTGCTCCTTCGTTCAAATCAACAATCTGTCTGACAAAACTTTCAAAATCGCTACAAAGCAATTTATAGAAATCCCCTTAAAACTCATACTGTAGTCTCTTTGAGTCCGTTTCACATAACAATTTCTTTTTTCTTCCATAACATTACTTTTTTTGTAACGCTATTTCAGTACTAGACAAAGTTTTAACAAAAAAAGCGCCCAAAAAGGTTACATCGCCGTTTTTGGGTGCTTTTTATGTGTTAAAATGCTGATTTTCAGTAATTATTCTTCGAATTCCTTTGTAGGTAATCAAATATTTTGTATATTTGTAATGTAATCAATGAGGGGTTACAAAAGGGGATTCCGAAAGCCTTGAAATGAGTAGGAAAAACAAGCCAATTTGATAGGAAAATGCAAGTGGAAATTGTCATTGTTATCAAAGACGGCAAGGTTGAAGTGAAGAAAGAAACTATCAAATCTTGACGCAGCAAGTGGGGGAGGAAGCCCCCTCCCCCTTGCTATGGCTTGTATGGTGCAAATATAGTATAAATAATGGAAAATCAAGCAGAAAAGAGCCGTAGAGGTGGAAAAAGAGAGGGTGCTGGACGCAAGAAGACCACCACAAAGAGGTATGGCTTCCAAGCACCGGCAGAGGTCGAGCAGATCCTTGAAAGTGTGCCAGGGAAAACCGAGTACATCATCCAAGCAATTTTGGAGAAATTTGAAAGAGAAAAGGGGCGATTTTAGCCCCTTTTCTCATCAATGTAAACCATTCATTTAAAGTTACACTTTTTTCTCCGTCTCATCGCCACATAATGCAACCTATTTGTACTTTTTATTTTTTTGTCTACAAACACAAACTTCCGATAATCAAACATTTGCAAAAATATGTAATGTACTTTTTAATTTATTGTTCATAACTCTACTCTCTTTTTTCGGAAATCATTAATATAAAATTGTTCCTATGCTCTGGATTCTATGGGAAGTGATTGGTTATTCCCAGTTGAAAATGGTAGTGTCGGCATTTCCCCGGTCGATCGAACTTTTGATGAGTTTTATAGGATAACCATCAGTGTCTAATGTCCAATCGTATTTTGTCGTTTCTCCATCTTCGCTAATCTTTGTGACGGGCAGGTACTTGGGACCAACTCCATACAATGCCCTCATGGCGAGATCCATTAGTCCATTCATCACATATATTTGACCCGTTGCTTTGTTTTCGATCGGAGTTTTAACGTCTTCGTTTGTATATTCATAACGAAAAGCAATCACTTCATCCAGGAAATCTCTTTTTTGACTAATGACATTCCCGTTTTCCCATTTGAATGACAATGTTACTTCTTCATCTAATTCTACGGAAATCAAATGACCGTCTTTGTCATATGAGTATATGTCGTTAACACCATCTTCGTATTGTTCCGTAGTTATGAATCCTCGTGAGTCTAGTTCGCCTTTGGTAGTGAATGTCTTCTCATATTTCCCGCCTCTGTCAACCGTGTGTATGGCGGAGAAGGATTTCCCGTCGAATGCATATTCCACATCCGGATTATAGCCTAATGATTTTATTAGTCTTCCATGCGAATCGTATTCATAGTATATGGAATGATCCTTATCTGTTAGACTGGTCAACCTTTTTTGAGTGCTGGTGGCGTAGTTGAAAGAGTTGTTTGAGCCATTGTTGTCCTCGTCATCTTTGTCGCACGAAGAAAGTACAAGTGTCGAAAGGGCTAATATGCCGACGACGTAAATTGTTTTTTTCATAATAAATTTTTTTAAAACTTCCCTAAAGCCTCCGAAATCAGGAATATATAAAAACGGAAAGGACGTGAGACTTGTCCCGCCTTACGTCCAAATTCTATAGGTATCGCCAAACACCTTCAACAACTGAACATAGAATAGTGGAAACAGATACCCCACGCCCAGTTCGTGTATGTTTAGACAGAATCCCTCCTGTCAGTCCATAAACAAAAGTGCATAGGACATTTCCATGTTTCTAGTCCGTCGTTTAAAAAATTTTGGCGAATTTTATAGAATTGGACTATAGCAAAAAATGCCTTCCCATATTTCGGATTTCTCCCCGAAATACAAGGCAAATTTAAAAATTCTTTGTGATTTGAGCAAAAGAATGCATTCCCCCTTCTTCCTTTTATATTTTCTACGAGAAATGATGCCATTGACTTGAAATGTCTATATTTACCTCAGTTGAACGCCTATGGCGTAACCTTGATCTACATTGTTATGGCTTATGTCATTCCTTGAAAGAATATGGTAGACATTATTTTCGACGCAATTATTTGGGGATGCTTCCTATTTGTCCTAAATTCGTGTCATAAACCAGTTGTTTATCTCTTTCTAAGGACAACGTTTGACATACAAATTGTATATGGGTTCACATAATATAATGCTGGAGCGGAACGTTGGAGGAATGAAGAAGGACATGTTTAATAAAATGTGTCGTTTATGTGATACGTATGAATTTAAAAATATTATTAATAAAAAATCTATATAAATATTATGGTAAAGCGAATGCTCCTTTTGGGATGTGTATCATCCTTTTTGCTTTCTTCGTGCGCGGATAAGAACAATGTCGCAAATGGTCTGGCGCATTTTAACGATTTCGATTCCACAATCACGGCGGGCGATGATTTCTTCCAATACTCGAATTGCGGGTGGCTGAAAGACCATCCGATCCCGGGCGACAAATCCAGATACAACACTTTCGACGTCTTGAGCGACGAGAATCTTGAACGCCTGAAAGGTATCGTGGAGGAATCTATGAAGATGAATGCGGCTCCGGGTACTAACGTCCAGAAGATAGGTGATTACTATGCTTTGGCGATGGACTCGCTACGTCGAGAGAGAGAGGGCATCGCTCCTATCCAGCCAATCATCGACCATATCAAGTCTATGAGCTTCGATGTGAAGGACTCTTCCTTCGCGGCGGACGTAGCCTATTTCCACCTTTCTTTAGGAAACCCATTCTTTGCCGTGGGTTGCACTCCGGACGCTATGAATAGTTCCATGAACATCGCCGAGCTCTGGCAGGATGGTGTCGGTCTGCCGAACCGTGACTACTATTTCGACGATTCGCAGAAGGGACAGGAGATAATTACGGGCTACAAGAATATGATTTCCAAATACCTCAATCTGCTAGGATACGACAATTGCTCCGCAAAAGCCGATTCAGTTTACGCTTTCGAAAAGAGTATGGCAGAACTGATGAACACCAAGGTGCAGAACAGAGACCCTCAGGCCACTTACAATAAAGTTTCGTTTGATGAGTTCAAAAAACTATATCCTGGTTTTGATTGGGATACCTATTTCTCCGCTTTCCCTGTGAAACCTTCCGAAATTACCGTCGGTCAACCTCGCTTTTTCCATAATATTTTTGAACTGATCGCCAAGACCGATCGCCAGACATTGACGCATTATCTCCTCGTCAACAATGTCAACCACCTCGCTTCTTATCTTCCTGACGATTATATGCTCACGAGGTTTGATTTCTATAGCAGACAATTGAGCGGAGTCCAAGAATTGAAGCCGCTTTGGAAACGATCTTTGGATATGGTGCAGGCTAGGCTCGGGCAGCCTCTCGGACAATTATTTGTCGAAAAATACTTCCCGAACACAGCGAAGGCTAGGACGGTGGACCTGGTCGAACACCTTCGCATTGCTTTTGGTCAAAGAATCGATAAACTCACGTGGATGGGAGACAGCACTAAGATGGCGGCGAAAGACAAGTTGTCGTCGATAGGTGTCAAGGTCGGGTATCCCGACAAGTGGGAGGATTATTCCGAGGCGCTGGTCGACAGCTCTGTAAGCCTTGTTGAGAATTATATTAACTTAACCCGTTTTGCTAGTATGAAGGAGATGAAAGAGGTCGGGAAACCTGTCGACAAGGATAAGTGGTACATGACGCCACAGACGGTGAACGCCTACTATAGCCCTTTGTCCAATGAGATTGTATTCCCTGCCGGAATCCTTCAGCCTCCGTTCTTTTATGCGGAGGGGGACGATGCGGTAAACTATGGTGCCATTGGCGTGGTGATCGGTCATGAGATGACACATGGCTTTGATGACCATGGCCGTCAGTTTGATAAGGAGGGTAATTTGAAGGATTGGTGGACTGAGAGTGACGCTGAGGCGTTCAAAAAGGTGACTTCGAGATTGCAGGAGCGTTTTTCACAGGTGGTAGTCATCGATTCCATGAAGTGTAATGGCGAATTGACCTTGGGTGAGAACATCGCCGACTTGGGCGGCTTGAATATCGCCCACCAGGCGTTTCTTAATACGTTGAAAGATAATCAGGTAGATCCGATGGTGGAGGGACAATCGTTCGATCAGCGTTTCTTGCTCGCCTATGCGAGAATATGGGCGGGAAATTATCGTGACGAGTATCTTCGCAACCAAGTCATTACCGATCCGCACGCCAACGGAAAGTATCGTGTAAACGTGCAATTACCGATGCTCGACTTCTATTACGATGCTTTCGGTGTGACCGAAAATGACTCGATGTATGTCCGTCCGGAGGAGCGTATCGTGATTTGGTGATCGATACGGCCTCCCCGCTTGCTGGAAAAAGTGAAAAAAAACGTTGTTTTTCCCGTTATTTTTGCTAATAAAATGCTTAAAATAACGAGTAAATTTTCTAATTTTGCAAAAGAAATATTAATATTTTTCATAAATGGCTGATAGTAAGAAAATTAAAACAGCGTTGGTCTCGGTTTTCCACAAGGATGGATTGGAAGAGATCATTCGTATTTTGCATGCGGAAGGTGTTCAATTCATTTCTACGGGTGGAACCCAATCTTTCATCGAATCTCTTGGTATTCCATGCCAGGCAGTTGAGTCTCTCACTACCTATCCGTCGATTCTGGGTGGACGTGTGAAGACTTTGCATCCGAAGATTTTCGGAGGTATCTTGGGCCGTCGCGGTTTGCCTGAGGATTTGGCTCAGATGGACAAGTACCAAATTCCTGAGATTGACTTGGTGATCGTTGACCTCTATCCGTTCGAAGAGACTGTGGCGTCCGGCGCTGAGGAGCAGGCCATTATTGAGAAGATTGACATAGGCGGAATTTCGTTGATCCGTGCCGCCGCTAAGAATTTCAAGGATGTTGTCATCATCGCTTCAAAGGCACAATATGAGCCGTTCTTGAATATCTTGAAGGAGCAAGGCGCCAACACGACCCTCGACGCACGTCGTTGGTTCGCTAAGGAGGCGTTCGGCGTTTCTTCACACTACGATTCCGCTATCTTCAATTATTTCGATGGCGAATCCGCTTCGGCGTTCCGCTTCACGGCTGATAACGCCAAGATGCTCCGTTACGGTGAAAATCCTCACCAGAAGGGTGTGTTCTACGGAAAATTCGATGAACTTTTCGAGCAATTGCAAGGAAAGGAAATTTCATACAACAACTTACTTGACATTGATGCGGCTGTCAATTTGATGGCTGATTTCGATGATGTCACATTCGCTATCTTGAAGCATAATAACGCTTGCGGCGTGGCTTCCCGTCCTACTGTCCTTGAGGCTTGGAAGGATGCTCTCGCTGGTGATCCTGTTTCCGCTTTCGGCGGCGTTCTCATCACTAACGCTGTTGTCGACAAGGCTACCGCCGAGGAGATTAACAAGATTTTCTTCGAGGTGATTATCGCTCCTGATTACGACACGGACGCTTTGGAGATCTTAACCCAAAAGAAAAACCGCATCATCTTGGTCCAAAAAGAAGCGAAACTCGCAACTAGGCAAGTACGTTCCGTCTTGAACGGCGTGTTGGTACAAGACAAGGATACGAAGGTGGAATCTGCCGAGGACATGAAGGTCGTTACGAAGAAGGCTCCTTCTACGAGCGAAATCGATGATATGATCTTCGCTAACAAGATCGTGAAACACTCTAAGTCTAACTCCATCGTTTTGGCTAAGAACAAACAGTTGTGCGCGAGCGGTGTTGGACAGACTTCACGTGTGGACGCATTGAAACAGGCGGTTGAGAAGGCCGGCAATTTCAATTTCGACTTGAACGGCGCCGTGATGGCTTCCGATGCTTTCTTCCCATTCCCTGATTGCGTGGAGATCGCTAAGAACGCTGGCGTTAGCGCTGTGGTTCAACCTGGCGGTTCCATCAAGGACCAAGAGTCTGTGGACTACTGCGACAACAATGGAGTTGCGATGGTGATGACTGGTTTCAGACATTTCAAACACTAATCCGAAATTTAGTTAACCTAATAAAGATATAAGAAACATGGGATTGTTTTCTTTCACACAAGAGATTGCGA
The DNA here is from genome assembly GCA_045617845.1 of Paludibacteraceae bacterium. GTDB lineage: Bacteria > Bacteroidota > Bacteroidia > Bacteroidales > Paludibacteraceae > UBA1181. The sequence continues at coordinate 6,322 of JAZLJL010000078.1, forward strand.
TCGACCTTGGTACGGCTAACACGATTATTATCCATAACGGAAAGATCGTGGTTGATGAGCCCTCTATCGTGGCCTTGGACCGCAAGACTGACAAACTGATGGCGATTGGAGAGAAGGCACGCCAAATGCATGGGAAAACCCACGAGAACATCTATACGGTTCGTCCTTTGCGCGATGGTGTGATCGCTAACTTCAACGCTGCGGAGCAGATGATCCGCGGCATGATTAAAATGGCCTTCCCTAACAATCGTTTCTTCGACCCTTCCTTGAAGATGGTGGTCTGCATCCCTTCAGGAAGTACCGAAGTGGAAATGCGTGCGGTGCGTGACTCTTCCGAGCATGCGCAGGGACGTGAAGTGTATATGATCTATGAGCCTATGGCTGCTGCTATCGGTATCGGTATCGATGTCGAGGCGCCTGAGGGTAACATGATTGTTGACATAGGTGGTGGTACCACTGAGATCGCCGTGATTTCGTTGGGTGGTATCGTGACCAACAAATCTATCCGTATCGCCGGTGACGACCTCACGGAGGATGTGATCGATTATATGCGTCGTCAACACAATATCAAGGTGGGTGAGCCTACGGCTGAACAGATTAAGATTAACGTCGGTTCCGCTTTGACAAACTTGGACGAACCGCCTGAGGACTATATCGTCAGGGGTCCTAACCAAATGACCGCTTTGCCTATGGAGGTGCCGGTTTCTTACCAGGAAATCGCACATTGTATGGAGAAGTCCATCTCCAAAATCGAGGCTGCCGTGTTGAACGCTTTGGAACAGACGCCTCCTGAGTTGTATGCCGATATCGTGAACAATGGTATCTGGTTGACCGGTGGTGGCGCATTGTTGCGTGGCTTGAACAAACGTTTGACGGCGAAGATCGGAATTCCTTTCCATGTGGCTGAGGATCCTTTGCATGCTGTCGCTCGTGGTACGGGTACAGCGCTTAAGAATGCGGACAAACTTCCGTTCTTGATGAGATAATGCGGACAACTGTCCACTTTGATTCATATAGGCCACTATGCGTTTCCCGCATAGTGCGCCTTCTTGTTTTTAATCCCTTTGACCGGAGATAGAAATGAAAAATCTGATTCTCTTCCTTCTTCGAATTAAGACACTATTGCTTTTCTTGGGCTTGGAGTTGATTGCGTTTTTGCTGATTGTGAACAACAACCAGTTCCAACGTAGCCATTTCCTGAGTTCCAGCAATATGGTCGTGGGAACGGTCTATAATCTATCGGATAAGGTCTATAACTATTTTAGCCTTGCCTCTGTGAACGAGTCCCTCGCGGAACAGAACAGGTCCTTGAACACGGAGTTGACGCAGTTGCGCGAACAGTTGGCTTTCTACCGCCAGGATACTTCGTATACGGGTAGGAGGTACCATTCCGTGAAGAACAATTATACATTCATTACCGCTAAGGTGATCCATTTTTCGATGGGTAACCAACGAAACTGTTTCATCATCAATAAGGGTGCGAACGATAATGTGCAAATGGGTATGGGTGTTATCAACGAGAAAGGTGTGGTTGGCATTGTCAGAAGCGTCTCCAGCCATTTTGCCTCTGTCGTGCCGATTATCGACAAGTCTTCCAGCACGAGCGCTACGGTGAAGGGTAAGACGCAGCTCGGTGAGTTGGTCTGGAGGGGAGGCGATTTCCGGTTCGCCACTTTGGAAAAGGTTCCGTTGTATATTCCTGTTGCTGTAGGCGACACAATCGTAACAAGCGGAAATTCCACCACGTTCCCGGAAGGGTTCATGGTAGGAAACGTCGAGTCCTTGAGGGAACGTAACGATAACCTCTATGAGATTAACGTCGATCTCTCCGTCGAATTCGACAAGCTTTCTTACGTGGATGTGATTAAGTATGATTATGCCGAGGAGGAATCGGCTTTAGAGAAGAGAAAGGGACGTACGGATGATTGATGTTACACTAAAAAGGGTGCTTTCGTTTATCGGCTTCTTGTTGCTCCAGGTTTTACTTTTGGACAACATCAAGTTCCTGGGTTTCGTCACGCCTTATCTTTATGTCTATTTTATCCTCCGCCTGCCTTCTTCCGTATCGAAGGAGATGACGTTGGTTTGGGGATTCCTGATGGGTTTGTCCATCGATATTTTCTGTGACACTTTGGGCTGTAACGCTTTCGCCACCACGTTTGTGGCTTTCCTGAAACCTTATTTCCAGAGTTTCTTCGGACCTAAGGATGATTTTGAGGACTTGAAGCCATCCGTATCCACGTTCGGGTTCCAAATGTTTTTCCAGTATGTGGCTTATTTGGTGTTGATCCACCATCTCGTTTTCTTCTTGGTTGAGGCCTTTACTTTCTCTATGTTCTGGTCGGCCTTGTTCAGGGCGTTCTGTTGTTCGCTCTTCACACTTCTCCTTATTTTGTTTTTCGAATATTTTAAAAATAAACGCCGATGACGAACGATATCTATGCGAACAGAAGGTTTGTGATCGCTGCGTTGATGTTGTCCGTAGTTCTCATCTATTTGGCTCGGTTGATTAACTTGCAGCTATTGGATGATACTTATCGTGATCAGGCTGATAGTAACGCCTACCTGAAGAAGGTCCAATTCCCTGCGCGTGGCATTATACGTGATAGGAACAATAAAGTATTGGTATTCAATAAACTATCATATGATGTGATGGTTGTTCCCCGTGAAATGAAGGACTTCGACACTTTGGAGTTTTGCCGTTCCGTGAATATCACCCGGAGTGATTTCAACATGAAAATCCGCGAGATGAGGAACCGTGCCGGTTATTCCCCTTATACGCCGCAATTGCTGATCGCCCAGTTGGACGCCCACGACTACGGGGTGTTGCAGGAGAAGAATTTCCTTTACCCGGGCATGTATCTCCAGAAACGTACTTTGCGTGAATATAACTACCCTAACGCCGCATTGCTTCTTGGAAGTATTGGTGAAGTGGGACGAAATACTTTGAAGGCTGATACCATCGACCATTTTTATGTGCCGGGTGACTATTCGGGGCAGAATGGTGTGGAGTTGACCTATGAGAAAGACCTCCGCGGTGAGAAGGGACAGGAGATTTTCCTCCGTGATGCGCATGGCCGTATACAAGGGAAGTTGGAGGACGGAAAGTTCGATAAGGATTCCAAGCCGGGACATGACCTCCAATTGTCTATCGACATTGACCTTCAGGCGTATGGGGAACGTCTTATGGCCAATAAGGTGGGTAGCGTCGCCGCTATCGACCCGTCTACGGGCGAGATTCTCGCCTTGGTTTCCAGTCCGACGTATGATCCTTCCCTTCTGGTGGGTAGAAAACGTTCCGAGAATTATGATAAGTTGGTCAACGACCCTTTAAAGCCTCTGTTCGACCGTCCTATGATGGCTTGTTACCCTCCGGGTTCCACGTTCAAGACGGTCAATGCGTTGATTTTGCAGGAGGAGAGGATTATTTCGCAATGGACCGCCTTCCCTTGTACGGAAGGTTATCATGTCGGTAACTTCACGGTGGGTTGCCACGCCCATTTTTCTCCGTTGAATCTTATCCAATCTATCCAACACTCTTGTAACGCCTATTATTGCGCTGGTTTCCGTAATATGATGGACCACAGGAAATACAAGACTATCTCCAACGCTTTCGAGGTTTGGAAGAACCACGTCGTTTCCCTCGGATTCGGTTATAAGCTTGGCGCGGACGTGCCGAACGAGAAGCGCGGATACATCCCGAATTCAGGTGTCTATGATAAGATATATGGAGAGGGGCGTTGGAAGTCTTTGATGATTGTCTCCAACTCCATCGGTCAGGGTGAAATTCTCGCCACACCGCTCCAGATCGCCAATTTGGCGGCTACTATCGCGAATAGGGGTTACTACATTGTGCCTCATCTCGTGAAGGACATTGAGGGACGTTCCATCGATTCCTGTTATTTGCAGAAACGTGTCTCTACGGTCGATTCCATCTACTTCGAGCCTGTGGTCGAGGGTATGGACCTCGTGATGAAAAACGGTACCGGTTGGGGTGCCCGGATCGATAGCATCGAGGTGTGCGGAAAGACGGGTACCGCTCAGAACCCGCATGGGGAGGACCATTCCATCTTTATGGCCTTCGCTCCGAAAAAGAATCCTAAGATCGCCATCTGCGTGGTGGTGGAAAATAGTGGTTTCGGCGCTACATGGGCGGCGCCTATCGCTACATTGATGATGGAGAAATATTTGAAGGGTTATATTCCGAAGCGTCGTCAGTGGCTGGAGGAGAAAATGTTAAACGCTAATCTGTTGCCTAAACAATAATGCAGTCTCGTAGAAATAGCATATTAAAGAATCTGGATTGGACGACCATCGGAATTTATCTGATTCTCATTGTCATGGGTTGGTTCAGCATCTATGGGGCGGTCTACAATTTTGAGGAGGCGCCTTTCTGGGATTTTTCTTTTCGCTACGGGAAACAGTTGGTGTGGATCGGGTGTGCCGTTGTCATTGGCACTGTCCTGCTTATGTTGGATAGCCGTATCTACAACCTACTTTCCTATGTCTTTTATGGGGCTATGGTCTTCCTGCTTATACTGACTATTTTTGTCGCCCCCGAAATCAAGGGGTCGCGTTCTTGGCTTGTTTTGGGGCCTGTGAGTCTGCAGCCTGCCGAGTTCGCCAAGACCGCCACTTGTTTGGCGTTGGCGAAGTTTATGAGCGGTTATGGCTATTCGTTCGGTCGCCTACGGGACATGATTATGACCCTAGCTATCATCCTTTTGCCGATGATACTTATTATTTGTCAGCAGGAGACAGGTTCCGCATTGGTCTATCTATGCCTACTCTTAGTACTTTATCGTGAGGGTATGAACGGAATCATTCTTTTCCTTGGTTTCTTGTCGGTGGTCATCTTCATCCTTTCCATTCGTTTTGGCGCTGTGAGTGTTATTCCTGAATTACCTGATGAGTCATACGGCCTCTTGTTGGTGATGGTTATCGCTTTGTTGGTGCAAGCTTTTTTCCTGAGGGTGTTTATGCGTGATAAGAAGGCGGCGTTGATTGTCTTAGGTGCGACGACCTTTAGTTTCGTGGCTGGTTATGTCCTCTATAAATCATTTGGCGTGGCTGTTCCTTTCACAGCGCTTGGTTATGTTTTGTTGGCGCTCTCTTTCGTTTTTTGTATATCTTTGAGGATGAAGCATCGGTTGAACAAATATATCCTAATTGGTCTCTTCGGCTTCGTTTGTGTCGGATTTTCCAATATGGCGGATAAGGCTTTTGATAGTCTGATGCCGCACCAGCAGACCCGTATCAAGGTGACGCTTGGTATGGAGAATGACCCGAAGAAGGCGGGTTACAACGTAAACCAGTCCATGATTGCCATTGGATCGGGTGGTTTGACCGGCAAGGGATTCCTCAATGGTACGCAGACGAAGTTGAAGTATGTGCCTGAACAGGATACCGATTTCATCTTTTGTACGGTTGGTGAGGAGCATGGTTTTATCGGTACCGCTACGGTGCTGGGGCTCTTCCTTTTCCTTTTGATCCGTTTGATCATACTTGCGGAGCGGCAGCGTTCCCTCTTTAGTCGTATCTATGGTTATTGTGTGGCGTCCATCTTCTTTTTCCATCTCTTCATCAACATTGGCATGGTGACTGGTTTGACGCCTGTCATCGGTATTCCGTTACCATTCTTTAGCTATGGTGGCTCTTCCCTTTGGGGATTCACCATCCTGCTCTTCATTTTCTTGAGGCTCGACGCTAGTAGGACCGAGTACTTCGGTAGCTAGTCTTCTTTTTCGGATGGATGTGACATTAAAATTGTATATAAACTAAATTGCTATATATCATGAAAATGCGTAATGTTATCTTCCATTTGGCAATTTTATCAATGCTAACTACTTGTGATTCAGGTAATCAGCAGAACCAAGGGAGTGGTTCGTCAAGTGTAGACAGTGTATCTGTTGGTTCTGAGGTGGCGTCTGCCACGAGCATGTGCGAACATCATCTCGGGTTCACGATGTATGTGGCGGGAAAAGATCCTATCTTTTGCTATCATGACTCATTGACAGATAGTTACGCGAAGAATTTCACCCATATCCTGGTCGATGGCAAGTTCCACGAATGTTCCTTCAAGGAGTTCCAAGCTGGCGAGGATAATTCAGGAATGGTTATTTGGAATGAGGAGGCTCATGATGAGTTGACGGGTTATGTCTATCAAATGGCGGAAAATATTTCTACCGATTATAAGGATTTTATGGCGATTCTTTTTGAGAAGGAATTCGTCGTGAACCATCATATCGCCACGATCGAAAACAATAGTGATAAAGCGCTTCCCGAAACAGCGAAGGCTTATTTTTCCAAGCGTTTCCCAACGTTGACCATCGACAAGGTCATTACATCCGCTTCTGTGGACAAAGGTTTTGCAAATTTCTATACTATCCAATTCAAGAAGGTGGCTGATAGTTGTTTGGCTATCAATGCGATCGAAAAGGATGGCAAACTCTATGTGAACGAGAATTGGGCGCATGGGGATTGGAATGTGGATGATGGAGGGGAGTACCCGGCGCCTGACGTCAGGTTCTTCATCGCTAACGATAATTCACACTTCGATGTGTTCTTTGAGCAATATGCGACGGAGAGCACTACGTTGGGAGAGTTTGTTGTGGATGGAGAGAACCTTCAGGAAAAAATCATCAATAGTTATTACAATTATGTGGATTATACTAGTAAGCGCAAGCCGAACACTTATATCCTTGATATCCAATGGAAAAAGCTTTTCACGTGTTATGATGGCTCAACTCCTTTTGAGATTGACTCTCCTGCCTTCTATTATGTGGAGGATTTTAATGGCGATGGCGCAAAGGAAGTCTTGGCGAAGTTGGACAACAACTATGCTTTTTTCACTTTCGATAATGGTAATTTGAGGGGTGTCGGTTCCACTTTCGATAGGGTGTCCGGTAGTGAGTTCGGAACGCTCGATCTTTACAGAAATGGTGTGGTCACCTCTGGTGGTACGGGGGTCCGTTCCGAGACGTCTATCTATCTTTTCGGGAATATTCGTGAAAGCAGAATTTCCTATTCTGAGGTTTTAGGCGGTTCTGACGTTAGTTATGAGAAATCCAATCCTGAATATGATAAGGAGAAATCGAATGCATCCTCTAAGTTGGAATATGATGGGGCAAGAACTAAATTGGGCGCTGAAATCAATCTGAAGAACTTGAAGTGGGTGCAGATCGAGAGACAGTAGTGTTTCGGATAATTTTTTCGATAAGATCATAGATGGTATCTTTGATGCGTTGTAGGTGCGTCGTCTTTTTGCCGTAAGTTCCGCCCTCCCCTATAGGAATGCCTTAACTTCTTTATTTGAGACAAATTTTACTGCTATTTGCAATTTTTTTCCTATTTCTATTCCTGTTTATTCGCTAAAATTGCATTGTGGGAGTTTGTTGAAAAACATGGGTTTTATTAATGAATTTTTAACCGTAACACATATATTATGAAAACACTTTACAAATCAATTATTGTGTCCGCTATCGGCGCAATGTTTTCGTTATCGGCTGTTGCTCAAAATCTTCCCGGTGTCCAAAGCACTATCAATGTGAACGGGAAGAACCGTACCATTGATGTCTATGCGCCGAGTGGAATGGGCGAGAATAGACCGATGGTGATTTCCGCTCATGGTATGGGTCAGGATATTAATTATCAGAAATCGATGTCGCGTTGGGACTTAGTAGCCGACACGGCTAAGATTCTTATTGTCTATCCTGCGTCTGATGGCTCCACTTGGGATTTGAGCCCTACTGGCAACGATATCGCCTTTATGAAGGCGATCATCAAGGAGATGAGCAATAAGTATAAAATCGATACGGACCGTGTGTATATGTCCGGTTTCTCCATGGGAGGTATGCTCACATACGTTGTGGCGAATTGCATGGCCGACCAGATCGCGGCATGCGCGCCTTTGTCGGGTTATCCTATCGGTGACCTCTCTGCTAAGCCTTCCCGTCCGATTCCTATCATCCACACCAACGGTGATAAGGATGATGTGGTTCACTACGAGCCTTGGAAAGGTAATTTCAACGGTATGTACCAAGAGCAGCAGGGTGCTTACGCACAGGCTGAGGCTTGGGCGAAGGCGAACGGATGTGACGCGACTCCGGTTGAATCCAAGGTGGACAATGTCGCTACCCGTTATCTTTGGAAGAATGGCGATTGTGGCGTCGAGGTTTGCTTGAATAAGGTTTATGGTAGAGGTCACGAGCCTTCTAACAATGGTTATCACTCCGTTCGTGAAATCTGGAAGTTCGTTAGCCGCTACTCCTTGAAGTGCGCTGCGCCGGGTAGTGGCGGAAGCGGTGAAGGCGGAGAAGGTGGTGGCACCACTGTTCATGAGGACCCGGTTGGAGCGGGCGCATATAATGGAACACCAGCTTCCATCCCAGGGAAAATCGAGGCTGAGGAGTATGATTTCGGCGGACAGGATGTCGCTTACAACGATAAAGATTCCGAAAACCGCGGTGAGGCGTTCCGTAATGACGGAATTGATGTCTATACGGGCGCGACTGGTTATGTCGTTGGTTATAACCAGAGCGGTGAGTGGATGAATTATACGGTCGACGTGAAGGAGACTTCGAAATATAAAGTCACTATCTCGGCGGCTACGGATAACGCTTCCGCCTCTTTCCAACTTTTGATCGACGGTAAGGCGGTTACGGGTGAGATTTCAGCGCCTAATACAGGAAGCTTCACAAAATTCTCTTCGGTCACTACCCGCACAGGCGAGATCTCCGCTGGTCAGCATACGCTTCAGTTGTTGATTACCAGCGATTGGTTCGATATCGATTATATGGAGTTTGAGAAGTATGAATCTAATGGTGATGACCCTTACGACGAAAGCGGTTGCGTGGTCGGAAAGCGTGACGAGGTTGAGTTGGCCTCCGTATTCTCTTCCATCAGCCTTAGCAACGTCAATCCTAAGGTTAAACCTACTACTAACCATAACCCGATCATGACCCAGCGTTACGGCGCTGATCCATGTGCGATGGTTTACGGCGACTCTGTCTATATCTACATGACCCATGATATCTACGAATATGACAATAGTGGTAATATCAAGGATAACGGATATGGTACGATTACTGAGATCGTTTGTCTCGCCTCCGCCGACCTTGTCAACTGGACGGACCACGGACCGATGAAGGTTGCCGGTAACGGCGGTATCTCTAAGGCTGGAAACTCTTGGGCACCAACCGCTTGCCACGTGAACATGAACGGCAAGGAGCGTTTCTTCCTCTATTTCGCTAATGGTGGAAATGGTATCTATGTAGTCGCTTCCGACACGCCTTACGGACCTTGGGAGGATGTGAAGAACGGTCAAGGTCTTATCACTCGTAACATGCAGAACTGTAATGTGGAGTGGTTGTTCGACCCAGCTGTCCTTGTCGATGATGATGGTACGGGTTATATCTATTTCGGTGGTGGTGTGCCTAACGGCAAACAGGCTGATCCGGGTACGGCGCGTATCGCTAAGTTAGGTAAGGACTTCATTAGCATTGATGGTACCGCTCAATCTTTGAATCCTCCTTACTTGTTCGAGGATGCAGGTATCAATAAGATCGGTAAGAATTATGTTTATTCCTATTGCACGAACTGGAACGTGCCGGGTGGCAACCAATATGGCATCTCTAACGCTGTGATCGCCACGATGACTTCCACCAGCCCCATGACTGGTTTCAATTTCGACCGTAAGGTGTTCGACAACCCTTCCAAGTGGTTGGGTGATAATGGTAATAACCACCATTCATTCTTCAAGTTCAAGGATAAGTGGTATATCTGCTACCATAGCCAATGGATTCAGAACCAGATTGGTGTGAAGGGCGGATATCGTAGCTCGCATGTTGATTACGCTGACGTGGACGAGTCGGCTGGTAGAATCAACGGTGTGACGGCGGGTACGACCAAGGGTGTTGATCAGGTTACTCCAGTGGATGCTACAAAGAATATCCAGGCCGAGTGCTTCGCATGGCAGAGCGGCATTGACGTTAAATATGTCGGTAGATCCACCAATATGGTGGTAACCGGTAAGAACGGCGCATGGATCGGTCTTTGCGGTGTTAAGGCTGAGGGTGTCAATAGGTTCAAGGCTCGCGTCTCCGCACCTTGTGGCGGCGCTATCAGAATCTCTACGGGTTCGGCGGGCGGTCCTGTGCTCGGATACTTGAATGTGGAGTCTAATTCGTCTTACGAGGAGTTTGAGTGTAAGCTCTCTTCGGATATTCCTACGGCTACGGATTTGTTCTTCACTTTCAGTGGTGACTTGGAGTTCGATTCATGGAACATGTTCTATTCCGACCCTACGGATGATGAAATCATAGGTGCTGACGCTTCTTCCCTTGCGGTGGAGCCAAACCCTGCGAAGGACGTGGTTACGGTAAGTGGTTTGACTAGCGGAGACGTCGTCACGATCAGTTCCATGACGGGAGTCGTTATGAAGAGCTTCGTCGCTGGCGGAGAATCGGTTGACGTGGAGGTTTCGAATTACGCATCCGGTGTTTACGTCGTTTCAAACGGCTCGGAAACGGCTAAGCTGGTCAAGAAATGATTCGAATAGCCTTTGACGTTATGTAGTGGATGTATATACGTCTATAGAGCGCCGTTGTCGGAAATTCCGATAGCGGCGCTTTTGCGTTATGGGTTTCTTAATATCCATAAAATGCGAAGGGTAGGAAGCGGAATAATTATTCCTGGAATTTCCCTTGCTGATAAAGAAAAAACGTATATATTTGTGTATAATATACTTAATAAATAACATGAAAAATAAACTTGTTTCAGCAGGTGAGAGGCCTGTGTTTATCGACATTAAATCCGACTTCGGGTTTAAGCGGTGTATGGGAGATGAAATCGTCATGAAGTCTTTCTTAAATGCGATTCTCAGCGAGGATTACGGTAGAATCGAGAAGATTCAGTTTAAAAATGTTGAGCTTCCCAAGGAGAGGCGGGAGCGCCATGGCGTCCGGTTTGACCTTCGTTGCGAGTTGGACAATGGCGACGAGGTATTGATCGAGATGCAGAATTATGCGCACCGCTATTTTAAAACACGGGCGAATTATTACCTTTGCCGTTTGATGACAGAAATCGTTCCGTCGGATGTCGTATGGAGTAAAATGGGTCATGACATACCCCGTCTGATCGGCATTTTCATCATGGGCGTTCCGCTGGAAGGGCTTACGGAGGCGGTGACGGTCACTTCTGAGTTTGACGTTAAGAGAAGAATTGAGTTCTGGGGCGGCATACGGAAGTATTACATTTCGCTGCCGGAATTCAAGCTCGACGAAAATACTCGGTTGTCGGAAAAGGAAATATGGATGGAACTGATAAAAAACTTAGGCACTATGAACAGTACGGATGTGAACACATATGAATTGGCGGACGAAGGTTTGCGTCGACTCATAGACAAGGCGAGGGTAGCAAAGCTATCGGATCAGGAGCTTGCTGAATATGAGGCCGCCATGAAAGACCTATCCGATTACGGGACTGCGGAGGCATACGGCTTTGACAACGGGTTCAGACGAGGCCTGCTCGAGGGCAAGGAACAAGGCATTGCTGAGGGTAGGGCTGAGGGTAGGGCTGAGGGCATGGCACAAGGAGCCAAGGAGTTATCCGTTAAAATTGCCTGTTTGATGATGGCGCAAAACGAGCCGTTGGAAAAGATTGCCTTGTACACGGGACTGACAGAAGAGGAGTTGAAGGAACTGGCAAAAAAGTAATAATTTCCGATTTATATAGGGAAGGGCTGCACGTCTTTAATACGCACGCTTGTTGTCTTGACGTGGAAGATGACGTGCAGGTAAATTTTACATAATGATTGTGACATTGTATAATGCTTTTGCCCTTTCAGGGCGGGTTGTTGATTTGTCCGTTATTTTTTATACCCAAGGCGTCGCTACGCTTGCCGTTGGGCTATGTGATTTTGCCCTTTCAGGGCGTTGGATTCGAGGTTTTGGAATTTTTCATACAACAGATATGTTTTATCATTGTTAAAATGATAGCAAATATACGAATTATTTGAGATTGTCAATGCAAATCACTCCGCATTTTCCATCGCCCTGAAAGGGCAAAAGCAGAATTTACGCCTTTAGGCGTTTAATATCGGGATGGTTGGCGATGATAGGATTTATTTGTAAATTTGCGAAAATCAAAAAATATCTGTTATGTTTGAAAAAATACAATCTGTAAGCTCCGCAGTGGAGGTCATCAAAGCAGCCATATTGAAGAGTCAGTCTCGTGCTGCCCAAACAGTCATACAGGAACAGTTGGCTTTATACTATGGCATAGGTCGTTTTATATCGCAAAATTCACGAAAGGGATTTTGGGGGAAGGATGCCATCGGTAATATTAGCCGTAGGTTGAAGATGGAAATGCCTGGGTTGAGGGGATTTTCAGCTGAAAATATAAAGCTGATGCGTCGGTTTTACGAGGCATGGGAACTGCTGGAAATAAATTCGGTAGTTACGACTACCGAATTACAATCTCCACAGAATGAGGCAGATGCAATCCAATCTCTACAATTAACAAATTATAGAGATTTCCCAGTGACAGCCTTTCTCAACATTTCATTTACTCATCATATCGCTATTTTGCGTCATACTGAAACTATCGAAGAACGTAAGTATTACATTCAGTTAGCATATAATCAGCGCATGAAGGTGGATGATCTCGAAGTTGTTTTGAAGTCTGGAGTTTATCATCATCGTGACAATCTTCCTAACAACTTTTTCAAGGTTATCCCCGATAAACATCAAGCACTTGCTACACTTCAGATGCTCAAAGACGAATACCTTTTGGATTTCATCAATGTGGAGCAGATAGATGAGATGGACCCTGAAGATATAGATGAAAAGGTTATTGAAAAAGAGATTGTGATGAACATAAAGAACTTCATCATGACTTTTGGAAAATACTTTACTTACAACGGTCATCAGGTGCATTATGAGAAGGCGGGACAAGATCACTGGATAGATCTCCTTTTCTTTAATCGCCAGCTTAGATGCCTTGTTGTTATAGAGTTGAAAAAGGGAGCGTTCAAACCATCCTATCTTGGACAACTTGCTGCTTATCTTCGTGTGCTTGACGACGAGGAAAAATTACCCGATGAGAATCCTAGCATAGGTGTTATTCTTTGTAAGAAAGCTAATAAGACCTACGTTGATTATGTATTACAGGATTATCTCAAACCAATGAGTGTTGCTACTTACAAAACCAATATTAAAAAACTCAAAACTCTTTTGCCACCAGAGGAAGAACTGAAGAAGTTGTTGCCTGACGAATAGAATCAATGAATGGCGAGAGGATTCTAATAATGCCACAGGGCATGTCCTTATCCTTCCCACCGTGTAACCGCTCTCTTCAATATGTTTGGTTTTGGACGTCTCGGAAACATTTTTTACGCCTATAGGCGTTTAATGTCGGAAGGGTTTGCGATGATAGGATTTATTTGTAAATTTGCGAAAATGTCGAAAATAGAATCTTAATGTACAAAACATTATAAATCAATAGTTTAGATAGTAATAATTTAAAGAAAATATTAATTATATAGCGATAGCTATTTCGGAATTGTCGTGGAACGTGAGAAATTTCAAAAGGCATATTTTATATCCGGAAGATGGTTACGTTGCGCTTGGCGTGGCGGAAACTTATCTGGGTATAAAGGTAATCTCACGACCTCACGACATAGGTAAGCGAACCCACGCTTTATTTATGTCTTGAGGTCTTCTGTTTTCAATCCGAATAACATACAATTAGCTTATATCCTCAAACCGAGAATCAGCAAAATTCAAAACAAAAGAGGAGATATGATGCTAAGTCTATACAAATAATGTATTAATTATTGGTGTGGGCTGAGTACAGTGTCTTTTGTGGTTTTGCTGAACCCTCGGTTTCATTGTTTTAGGTCCACACCTTTTTGAGAGAAAAGGGGATGGCAAAAAAGAAATATACATTCATTGATTTATTCGCAGGTGCAGGTGGCTTGTCTGAAGGTTTTATTAGAGCGGGCTTCGAACCAATAGCACATATAGAAATGGATAAATATGCATGCGATACATTGCGTACGCGTGCGGCTTTCCATTATTTAAACAACAATAATCAACTGAATATTTACGAAGATTATCTTCGCAATAAGAAAGAAAAAGAAGATGGAAGCAAACTTTGGAATCAAGTTCCAAAAGAAGTTATTGATAGCGTTATTCAAGCTGAGATAGGAGAAAATACGATACACGATATATTTGCCAAAGTTGATGAACTTACTTGCGAACAACCTATTGACATTATCATAGGTGGACCTCCTTGCCAAGCTTATTCTATTGCAGGTCGTGCTCGTTTAGGAAAAAAGATAGAAGATGACCCTCGAAACGAACTATATAAGTTTTATGTTCAGTTTTTAGACAAATACAAACCTAAAATGTTTGTATTTGAAAATGTTCCATCAATAAGAACTGCAAAAGGTGGAAAACCATATGAAGATTTGCAACGCTTGGTAAGGGATTTGGGCTACGAAATACAGGGTGATATTCAACTCGCTTCTGATTTCGGTGTTCTACAAAAACGCCAACGTATGATTATTATTGGATGGAAGATTAAAGATGAAAATGACAATCCAACAAACTATTGTTATCCAGATTTTCAAAAGCAAGACAATTCATACCAAATAATGCGAGATCTATTTTGTGATTTACCCCAAATAAAAGCAGGTGAAGGAACTTTATGTGGTGCCATCAATTACACAAAAGATTTGGCAAGTATGGATTATTTACGAAAAAATAAATTACGAGGTGTAATTCCTTTTACAACTCAACACATTGCAAGACCTAACAATTTGAATGACAGGGAGATTTATGTAATGGCAATTCAGAAGTTTCTTAAAGAGCAAAAACAATTATCATATAAAGAAATACCAGCAGATCATCAGAAACATAAAAATAAAGAAACATTTTTAAATCGATTCTCAGTTGTAAATCCAGATGGCTGTTGCCATACTGTTGTCGCTCATATTGCAATGGATGGTCACTATTATATATATCCTACTCCGAAGCCAACGATTGATAATGTTCGTTCAATCTCAATCCGTGAAGCAGCACGTTTACAATCTTTTCCTGACGACTTCTTTTTTGAAGGTAGCAGGAGTGCGGCATTCAAACAAATTGGCAACGCAGTACCTATACTTTTAGCAGAGCAAATCGCTCAAAAAATTCTTGAACAAATCCCAGAATAAAAATATATGCCCATAGATTACAATAATATAGCAAAACGATCAGCCATTCCTAAAGCCTCATCAATGATTGAGACTTTTCGTGCTATTGGTTATAGCTTAGAAACAGCTGTCGCTGATATCATTGATAATTCCATCTCCGCAGGTGCGAAAAATATTCGCGTAAGTCGTATTTGGAGAGGTGGTAATTCTATAATATCTATAGAAGATGATGGTTGTGGAATGAACAATGACGAACTCGTTTTAGCACTATGTCCTGGTGCTCAAAACCCATTAGAACAACGAAGCGAAACTGATTTAGGTCGTTTTGGGTTAGGTCTAAAAACTGCATCTTTCTCTCAATGTAGAAAATTATCTGTCATTAGTCGAAAGGAAAATTATGCTTCTGTTTATTGGTCATGGGATTTAGATTATATTGCACAAAGCGACCAATGGGAACTTGTAAAGTGGATTCCCGAAGAATTTGAACATTCATTGGATGATAAAAAATCTGGAACTATTGTTGTTTGGTCGGATTTAGATAGAATTGTATCTCTCGACACAAATATAACGAATCAAAATGCACAGGAAAAGTTTTCTCACGCATTAGATAGAGTAAAACGACATATAGCAATGACTTTCCATCGTTTCATTGAAAGCAAAAGCATAACTATCTATTGGGGTGATTTTCCTATAGAACCTTGGAATCCATTTTGTTTAGACGAGCCAGCAACTCAGGTAAAACCAACTGACGCCATAGGATTTGGCAGTGGTGCGACAATGAAGGGGTTTGTATTGCCTCACAAAAATCAATTTTCATCAGAGGAAGCATTCAAACGTGCGGAAGGGACTAATGGCTGGTCTGCTCAACAAGGTTTTTATGTCTATAGAGGCAATCGGCTATTGTTAGCAGGTGATTGGCTCGGACTATTCCGAAAAGAGGAGCATTATAAGTTGGTTCGAATACAGATAGACATACCTAATAATCTTGATTTTGATTGGCAGATTGATATAAAAAAATCAAAAGCCTATCCTCCTGCAAAATGCATCGAGCAACTTAGAGCCTATGCTAACGATGTTCGAGCAGCGGGTTGTGAAGTGTATCGCCATCGTGGAAAAATCCTCAAGCAACGTGCAGGAACTTGTTTTCAACCACTTTGGCTTGAAAAGAAAAAAGATGACAAATGGTCTTTTGTGGTTAATCGTGACCACGCAATGATTCAAAGTATAAAATTGTTGGCCAAGGACAAGCCAGAACAAGCCATTGAGACACTACTCAAATTTATTGAAGAAGCAATTCCAACGGAAACAATATACATTGATAAAGCGCAAAACGAAGTCGGACAAAAGCAACCTTATTCAGATATGGATACTGATGTTATCCGAAATATGCTAAAAACCATGTATAACAATCAATTGGCTCAAGGAATGTCTAATGCTCAATCAAAGGCATTTCTTAAAGCAGTTGAACCATTTAATAATTACGAAGATTTAATTGATGAATTATGAACGAGTTGTTTGAAAGAGCTATAAATCTATGCAGATTAATGATACCATTTCAATCTGTAACCGATGACACAATAAAGAATGCTATTTCTAATGTTCTGTGTATGCCTGACTACCAAAGTTTGGATGCCAATAGATTGTTTGAAGAACTAAGCACTTTGTATAACACACGTGTTGAGAACTATCAAATCCTAACAGGAAGAGAAAGAAAAGAACCTTGGTTGAAAGATTTTAAAGCAAATCATGATGCAGGCTATTGGAAGTTCTGGATACGTTACAAGAAATACTTGGCTGAGCAAAAAGGTTTTGCTGATTCTGTAATACAGAAAAATGACGATTTGACAGATAGTATTCTCGACCATCTATTTAATCCTCAGAATACGAATATCCAGATTTCAAAAAAGGGTTTGGTTGTCGGTCAAGTTCAATCTGGTAAAACGGCAAACTATACGGGGTTAATTTGTAAAGCAGCCGACGCAGGCTATCAAGTAATTATTGTACTTGCTGGTATTCATAACAATTTGCGTTCACAAACACAAATTCGTATTGATGAAGGTTTCCTTGGGTTTGATACTGGTTCTGACAAAAACTATCAAACCAGACTTACGACAAAAATCGGAGTTGGTAAAATTGTTGGATTCGATGATGCAATTGCTCATTCCTATACCACGAGTTTAGAGAAAGGAGATTTCACGAGTAAGGCGGCAAATGCAACAGGGCTTAATTTTAATGCACCTCAACCTATTATACTTGTAGTAAAGAAAAACACAACAGTTCTAAAACGTCTATATACTTGGTTGAGGCAAAAGAACAACGATTCGCCCATAACACAAAAGGCATTGCTAATGATAGATGATGAAGCGGACAATGCATCGATAAATACAAAAAGAGACCCTGATGCAAATCCGACTGCAATCAATGATGGAATTAGAAAAATCATCGGGTTGTTTACACGTTCCGCTTATGTAGGCTATACAGCAACGCCTTTTGCAAACATCTTCATTGCTGCAAACAACGAAGACGACTTATTTCCAAGAGATTTTATCATCAATATTCCTGCTCCATCAAACTATATTGGACCAGATAAAGTGTTCGGAACTTCAGTTAATCCGACCGAGAATGATGATAATCTACTGCCCATCGTTACAGCTATAGATGATTATAGTCAGTTTGTTCCAGAAGGACATCATAAAGATGATGAGAAACCCACTTTCGAGGATATTCCTGAATCGCTTAAGATTGCTATTAAATGCTTCATAATTACTTGTGCCATTAGAATTGTTAGAGGACAAGAATATAAGCATAATTCTATGCTTATTCACGTTTCCCGTTATCAGGTATGGCAAAATGCAATTAAAGAATTGGTTGACCGTCAATTCAAGTTTTACAAGCACGAAATTGAAGCTAGTGATGCCACTATTTTAGAGGAGTTTAGACAGATATTTGAGGAAGATACGGATAACTATAGTTCATATAAAACAATCTCGAATAAGATTCTAAATTCAAATCTCAAGTCAATTGACAATAAAATACAAGTTCACGATTGGGAGGTGGTAAAAGCGAGCCTTTATAAGGCCGTTCAGAAAATCGAAGTCAAATCGATAAATGGTTCATCTGGCGACATTATAGATTATCAGTTGAACGAAGAGAAAGGCATCTCTGTAATTGCAATTGGTGGAGACAAGTTGTCGCGAGGTCTAACTTTGGAAGGCCTTTCTGTAAGCTATTTCTTGCGTGCTTCTAAAATGTACGACACGTTGATGCAGATGGGACGTTGGTTTGGTTATCGCCCTGGATATGTTGATTTATGCAGACTCTTCACCAGTGGCGAACTTAACGAGTGGTTTAGACACATTACATTAGCGAGCGAAGAACTTCGTGATGAGTTTAATTATTTATATGAATCTGGTGGCACACCTAACGATTATGCGTTAAAAGTGCGCACCCATCCTGGTGTGCTTCAAATCACAGCCGTAAACAAAATGTATAATTCCAAAACCGTTCAGGTTTCATGGGCAGGGCGTTTGATTGAAACTTACCAACTATCAATGGCAAAAAGCACCAAAAGAAGCAATCTGATAGTTACAGATAACTTTATTTCATCATTGGGCGAGGCTGAAAGAAAAGGAAACAATTATCTATGGAGAAATGTTTTACCCCAAGATATATGTGACTACTTTAGTAATTTCAAATTGCCTGCTGACTTGAAGAAAGTAAATCTTGATTTGATTTGTGAATACATTCGTAAACTATCAAATCAAGGGGAATTGACATCATGGAGAGTTGCTCTTCTAAGTAAAGACGACCATTCATCTAATCATACATTCTCAAATGGTATGAAAGTCGGTTGTTGGACACGTAATCGTTCAAAAGATACAAATGACTTAAACACATATTTCATTCGTAAAAACCATATTGTTGGTAATCAGAAAGAAGAATTTATTGATATAGATGAGGAGACAATCGAACGAGCTCTTCAAGTTACAATTGAAAGGAAACGAGAGAAAGAGGAAGAGTGGACACATGACTATCCGTCACCAGAACTTGTCCGTAAAGAGTTCCGTTCAAAAACAAATCCTTTACTTTTGATATATCCTTTAAATCCTGAAGGAGCGAATGTCAAAGATAATAACGGCAATATAATATATGGGACAGAGGTTTATACAGCACAAGATGAACCATTTATAGGTTTTGCAATTTCGTTCCCTCGAACAGATACAGGAGAAGCCGTGTCTTATCAAGTGAATACCATTGCCGACATTGCATCAACTGAAGATACTTTTGACAACGATAATGATGTAGATTATGACAATGAATAACAATCACATACTTGAGCTCTGGAAAGAATTAGAACAAAGCCAATCAAACGGACACTACAAAAGGTTGTTTCAAAGCAACAAACCTTTTCATATCTATGTTACATACCAATATCCAGAAAGATATTACGGAATAGCTTTTGTTATTAGTGATAATTTCCGTATTGACATTAGTGCATTTGAGAATCTGAAAGACTTGAAAGTGTCGTTAGTTGCTGACCATAGTTTTGAAAATTCACGTTTATTAACCATACAATTAATAACACCATATAATGAAGATATTTTTGCCACACTTTGTGATGATGTTATAAAATCCGTCATAGATATTCCTTCTGAAAAGGAACGTATTAAAACGATTATTAATCAATTAGCCAAATGGAAAGACTTGTTTGATAAAATCAATTCTAACGGGCTTTCGCCCGCTGAACAACAGGGTTTGTTTGGAGAGTTGAATTTTCTTCAGAAGATACTCATCAAATCAGGACTTCAAGCGTCTGATGTATTACACTTTTGGGTTGGTGTTGACAAAGCTCAGCAAGACTTTCAAGGCTCAACTTGGGCTGTTGAAGTTAAGACAACAGCAACAAGAAATACGCAAGATGTAAGAATAAGCAGTGAACGACAATTGGATGAAACACTATTGAAATCGTTGTATCTATATCATTGTTCTGTTGAAACATCAACGTCAAACGGTCAGACTTTGTGTGATAAGATTGCAGAAATTCGCAATATCTTATCTGTGGATATTCCTGCTCTTGCAACATTTAATGCAAAATTGTTTGAAGTTGGATATACCGATACTCAATCTAATCTTTATAAAGATCGATGTTATCAAATTCGTTTTGAAAAATTATATCGCATAGATGAAGACTTCCCTCGTATCAAGGAAAATGAGTTGCGTGACGGAGTTGGAAATGTTACTTATTCCATTGTTCTTGCTATGTGCGACAACTATTTAGTAACAGAAAATCAAGTTATCTCAGATATTCAAAACCTATGAAAGAAGTTAGCAAGTTTTACAAATCTTTTATTCAAGAAGTCCTTGCTCGTCAACTTGCAAATGAAGAAGGAGATTCCCAAGAACAAACCTTCACCAGATATGTAGTTGATATGTTAGCAGAAGCAGGTGAAACAGAAAATGCTGATATTGCCTACGATGAAAAAGCGTTAGGCACAAAAAATCAACATAAAATCAATGCTTATGCTATTGCCGACAATTATGAAACTGTTGATCTTTTCATTTCCATCTTTCAACCAGATGAGGAAATTCCAACTATTTCGAAAGACGAAGTAAAACGTGCTACTACTCGAATTACTAATTTCTTTCGCAAAAGCATCTACGATGACTATGCTAATGAAGTAGCAGAATCTTCTCAAATCTTTGAGTTTGCCAACACGTTGGCAAACTATCCCGATTTAAGAGATAACCTTGTTAGAGTTAATGCGTTTATTATTACGAATGGAGAATATAAAGGTGATTTTCCAGAAAGCACTGAAATATGTGGATATAAAATTTTCTATAGAGTAGTCGACATAAACTTCATTTATCAAATTTCTGAAGAATCGCGTGTCCCTATAGAAATAAATTTTGAAGAAGAACGTTTTCAAATTCCTTGCCTTTTGGCAAGCAATGAAAATGAAGATTATCAGGCTTTTATTGCAATTGTTCCTGGTCAATGTTTAGCCAATTTATATGAACGGTTTGGAGCAAGGTTACTTGAACAAAACGTGCGTTCTTTCCTTCAGTTTACAGGTAAAATCAACAAAGGGATTCGTGAAACTATCAAAAACGAACCTCACATGTTTTTAGCTTTCAATAATGGTATTGCAGCAACTGCCGACCATATTGAATTAGACGACACAGAACATTATATCAAGAAAATCAGCAATCTGCAAATTGTAAATGGTGGTCAGACTACAGCGTCAATCTATCATACAAGCAAGAAGGATAAAGCCGACATATCCAATATTTTTGTTCAGGTTAAATTTTCTATTATCAAGAAACAAGAGCAATTTAGTGAAATTGTTTCTCGCATATCTCGTTATGCCAATACACAAAACAAGGTGAATGATGCTGATTTTACAGCAAATAATCCTAATCTTGTTGCATTTGAGAAACTATCTCGTTACATTCTAACACCTATTACTGCTCAAAACAATATACAAACATATTGGTTCTTTGAACGTGCAAGAGGACAATATAAGAATCTTCGTCAAAAAGAAGGGTTCACAAAATCTCGTCAAAAGGCATTTGACCTCAAATATCCAAAGAAGCAAGTGTTCACAAAAGTTGAATTGGCTAAGTATATCAATGCTTTCGGCGAAGTTTATGATGGCAAAAAAATGGCAATTGGGCCACATATCGTTGTTCGTGGTAATGAAAAGAACTACGCTCGATACATTAACAACAATCTCCCAGATAGTATAAGAAAGATAACCAATGTTTACTTTGAAGATGCCATTGCCAAAGCCATTTTGTTCAAAACTGCTGATAGCAGGTATGGAACAAAAAAGAACGATTATTGCATTGGTGAAATGAAACAGGTTGTTGTTCCATACACAATCGCATTGCTAAACAAATTGACCGAAGGCAAATTAAATCTATATAAGATTTGGCAAAACCAAGCAATATCAGCAGAATTATCAGATGTTATATACGATCTAATGAAACAAGTCAATCAATTTATTTTTGACAATTCTCCTGTTTCTCACTATATCGAATGGGCTAAGAAAGAAGAGTGCTGGACAAAGGTCAAAGAGAATACATGGTCATTCGATATAAACGACATTACTTCAGATTTAATTGATGAGAACAATCCACCAAAGCGTAATGTCATTTCCGAGCCTGATTCTGACGAAGAAAAAGCATTGCAACACGCTATGGACATTATTACTTCAATTCCAGTTTCGTTATGGAAAAAATTTGCTGATTGGGGACAATCCTCTGGCTGTATGAGTATCAACTTGCAAACAGCCGCTCGTGATACCGCTTCAAAGATAAAATTCAAACACAAATTTACCACAAGCGACATACGTAAAGCAATCAGTGTTTATGAAGCGGTTTGTAAAGATAACATTGAACTATTGGAAGAAGCAGATGCTATTTCAAAACAAGAAGCTGAAAACAATATGGTCGCACCAACAACTAATCAACCGTCAAATGATATGACTTTGGAGTTGGTTCAAAAAATGGTTGATTGGGATAGACGTAAACGCATTCTTGAAGATTGGAAATGGAATGTGATGAATGATGTCGTTCAAGGCAAAAAACCTTTTACCAATCAAATGAAATACGCATTCTATCTCAACTTAGAAAAACTCAAGAAAAATGGATTTGAAGGATGAGAGTTATTGTGATGGCATATAGAGACGATGACTTTACAGCATTTTAGTTTTTCTGTTCGCTACTTTCGTAAACAATGATTACGTGTCCGAATTCGTCCTCCAACTTCTTCCAAATGTGCAATTCTTGCAGAGCCTATAGCCAAATTAAACCTGAGCATTAAACATTAAATTCCCTTTTGATGAAACGTCGCTAAATTGATGTGGTGGAAGTTCTAACTGATAGTGCTAATCCTACGGATTACCTAAAGAAAATGCGCAAGCGTGATCCAGAATTGGGAAACTACATAGGGACAAATTGTCCCCAGGTAGCAATGATGACGTCATCAGGGAAGAATAGAAAAACTTTAGCCGCTACAACCGAGCAACTCTTCCGTATCATCCAGTCCATCCCATCTCCTAAGGCGGAACCATTCAAACAGTGGATGGCTCAGGTGGCATCCCAACGCCTTGATCAGATGCAAGATCCGGAACTGAGCATCGACCAAGCCATAGCTGATTATAAACGTCTTGGCTATAGCGATAAGTGGATTAACAACCGCATTAAGGATATTGAAGTGAGAAAGGAGTTGACCGACGAATGGGAACGTTCAGGCGTTACAGGTCAGCAATTTGCTTCGCTTACCGATATCATCACGAAGGAATGGAGCGGCATGACCACCCACCAATATAAGCAGCATAAAGGGTTGAAAAAGGAGAATCTTCGTGATAATATGACAAATGTGGAGTTGGCATTGAATATGTTAGCTGAAGCATCCACTACCGAGATTTCCAAACAAAAGAATCCGAAAGGATACAAACAAAGTGCTGACGTCGCTAAAGAGGGTGGCAGTGTTGCCAAGGCAGCCCGAAAACAGTTGGAAAGTAAGACGGGTAAATCCGCTATATCTACCGATAGAGCCAGCGACTATTTGTTGTCATCAGAAGACAAAGAAGATGGTTTTGCAGGAAATACGAATAATAAATGATTGCTGTGATATGTTAAAGAAACAAGAAACCTTTCGCATCATTCAATCTATCCCCTTATTCACCCCCTCAATACATATTCTCCTTCTTTACCCTTATCTTTGAGCCATAACGCAAAATTCGCAACGAGTTAATTATTAGACGTTTGCAGAATACAATCATATATTTCATAAAAAAATGTATCGATTCCAATATTGTAATTAATACAAATTATATATATTTGTGGAAAAGAAAAACATTAACGAAAACTCTAAAAAATTATAGTCATGGCAAACAAATATTCCGGCACACAGACCGAAAAGAACCTCGAAGCCGCATTCGCCGGCGAGAGTCAAGCTCGTAACAAGTACACCTATTTCGCTTCTAAGGCTAAGAAAGAGGGATTCGAACAAATCGCCGCGCTCTTCCTGAAGACCGCTGAGAACGAGAAGGAACACGCTAAGTTGTGGTTCAAGGAGTTGAACGGTATCGGTTCGACCGCTGAGAACCTCGCCGCCGCTGCGGATGGTGAGAACTTCGAGTGGACCGATATGTATAACGACTTCGCCGAGACCGCCGAGAAGGAGGGATTCCACGAATTGGCTGTCAAGTTCCGTTTGGTGGCTGCCATCGAAAAGCACCACGAGGAGCGTTACCGCGCGTTGCTCCACAACGTTGAGGCGCAGGAAGTGTTCGCCAAGAGCGAAGTGAAAGTGTGGGAGTGCAGGAACTGCGGCCATATCATCGTCGGTCCGCAAGCTCCCGAGGTTTGTCCTACGTGCAACCACCCGCAAGCCTATTTCGAGGTGAACGCCGAGAATTACTGATCAAAGGATTTATGAAAAGGGAACCGCTGCCGATATGTTTCGGGGCGGTTTTTTTGTACGTTATAGGAGGGAGTCTTGGAAAATAATATAATGAATGGATTTAGGTTCATTCATCATTTTTTTACAAAACAACCCCCTTCGTATCATACGATGCGAAGGGGGTATTGTTTGTGGAGATGCAGGGATTCGAACCCTGGTCCAAACGGGGAAATCATAAGCTTTCTACATGCTTATTCCTGCCTTAGGTTTTCGTGCGACAGCAAGACCAGGACCACCAACCGCCGCCTTATCCTCTAAAGTTTCATCCGGGTAGCGAGGCATACCCGAACTATTCCCGATTTATCTGCTCCTCCTGATCCGACCGCTTCGGGACGTTAGCATCGGGGAGAAGTCTTGTCCGAACACCTGTGTCCGGATTAAGCTCAAATCTACTATACTTCGATTAAGCAGCAAGAGCAAAGTTATTCTCGCCAGTTAAATTGTTGGTCTCCAGATTATAGTGCTAGCCACCAGCGCACTGCATGCTTACTTACCACCTCTGCCCGCTGTCAAATCCAGTCATCCCCATGGAATACACTGCTTTCGAGCAGGTGAAATGTGCCACTCCTCTGAGTAACATTGCAAATATATATCTCTTTTTAGGATTGAGACAAATCTTTGGGGTTAAAAAAGACTAAGAAGACCTTTTAATGGTTTAAATATATTAAAAATCTGCTTTTTATTGCGCACGTATGCGCCGTTTCCACTAAGACCATCTACTTTAAAATCCTATTCAACAGCTTTTGCGTGCTGAAGGGATCCGTCTCCTCTCGTTCCAAACGGAAATGTCCTAATGTGTCGATGACGAAAATCCTTTTCTTGGCGAATTGGGTATAATAGTATTGCCGAGTGAGGGTGTCCTTTATGGTGTAGCTAGTTATTACAATGTGGCGTAGCGTGTCGCCGTCAACCTTAATATTCGGGTCATTTTCCTGCGCGTAGTAACAGAACTCGTCAATTGTATCTTTTTTAAAGATATCATCTGAGTTAGGAGCAAAAATTTCTTCATTAGGCGATTCGTTTTCGCAACCGCCAACATAAAAACTTAATGTGTCCAATAGTCCAAACTGGTTGTCGACCAGTAAATAGTGGCAAGAGCGTTCGCAATCATCCCCGTCAGAATAGGTCAATAGATGATAGCTCCCAATCTTCTTATAATCACTGATGTTGGGATTGATGGAATTCTCGTCAAGCAAAAAATGATCCGTTTCGAATTTGCCGAAATATTTTCCAATGCCAGAGGTTTTTCCCCCTTCCGGGTGTAAAAGCCGGTCTAATTGGGCGAAATAAGTGTTGAAAGTAACTGTATCCTCAGCCGTGTTTGTCCCGTCGGTTGTTGCCACTATTATTGAGTCATCCTCCGTTTGGCTTTGGGTTGAGTCAATGGTCGGATGCTCGTTGGGCTGACCAGTTGGAGCGCAAGCGACGCAGAAAACGAGCAGCATTGGTAATAGGATGGTTTGTATATGCATAGCGGTTTGATTTTGAACTCGATAATATGTTAATCAAATATATATATTTTTTAGGGTCGGAACAAACGTGTGCTGGAATAGAGCTGTTTCCACACGCCCCGACGCTTAGGGTAAACGCCTAAACGTCGGGAATATATCAAGCAAGTAGTTTGGAGACTTCCGCGGGATTCATCGCCCATTCGATGGTGTAGGATTCGTCCGCTTCCATTTCTGCGTTGCTGGTAACTGTCAGTTTTTGCGCAGCCGCTTTTATCTGCAGCAAATCACCGATGGAGATTTTTTGCTTCAATCTTCTCAGCAGCGTGTGGACGGACGTCATGTCGCATCTTTGTATCGTCTGGGCAGAGAAACCCATCTCCAACCAGATAATCTCACGTTCATTCACATCGAGCACCCCGAATACCAATCCTTTGGATAGGTTCTCTTCGCTGATCTTCACCATGTGTTGGACGCATGAAGGATCGTATGCCACACCTGTCTTAGGGGATATCTTCATCGGGTGAGATGAGTCCATCCAACCCACCGATAAGTTAGGCGTAAGCGTTCCGCAGGAGTATGCGTTGCAGGTGAATGTGACGTATCGGGCGCCCGCTTCCTCCAATTTTTTCAAATCCAAATCGATGTATTCGGCGGTTCCGACCATCTCGGGGATTTCTCTTATGTCGCCGGAGTGCTTCGCTCCTGTCGCCGTCAGATTGTAGTATGCGCATACCTCCGTCTTTTCATTGGCGAAAGCGATGTGGCAGCTTAGGTCCATGTCCATGTGCTGTGCGTGCATTTTGTCTCCCCAACGCATGAAGAGACGCACATTATCTCCTATGATTGGGAAGCGTTCTCCCATTAGGGCGCATGACGTGTCCTGTATTGAGCTTGAGCGGTCACCTACGCTTATAGGAATGTTGAACAGATTCGGGTCGATGAACATGGATTTGCTCTCCGTAGGAATGCCCGCGAATTTTCTGCCCAATGATTTCAGAATCATACCATTCACCGCCGTTACCATCTCTTGCTGCTCTTTCTCGGCGTAGTGGGATAGCAGTTTATTGGGACCAATTTTATGCGGGATACCAGTGATGGGACGAGCGATTCTTCTCGCGTTTCTGTCGAAGTAAAGCTCCGCCGCATTGCCGAGGGAGAGAAGAAGGCGCATGGGCATCTTGTCCGCCACCTCGTCGAACGCGTTGAGCGTCTCCTCTTTGCCGCATCCCAACATAGTGGAGAATAGGGAACGGGCGAAACAGCCCGGACGTTGTTTCAATAAGCGGAACACTCCTTGCGTGTCCCTTTCGTTACGGGCTTTGTCCACGGCGCCTTGCCAAGTCGTGTAAGTCTGATTATAGAAGACGTCAAGGATTTCGGCCAAATGCTCCATCCCCTCTTTGCGGGAGTATTCCCCTAAGCGTAGCGCACGAATGAAACGTACCCACATGCCCCGTTTCGGGTTCATGTTCTCCGCTATTTGTTCGGCGCTGAGAGGCAGACTATTCAGCCAATTCGCCACCCTACGGCACTCCTTTCGGTCATATTTCAACATCAATTTCGTCTTCATCTCTTCTGCGGCCTTTGAACCTCTGCTGCATGAACAGTTCATGTGCAGATTATTCTGTTGGGCGTTCTTGATCAATGTTTTAGGCTCAATGATTTGAATCTGTCCCGTCTTTTTGTACCATAGATAACGGAGGATGTCAGTCGGAGTCTTCATTAGTTTGGCTGCCTCTTTCTCTTTCCCTTGCTCGACGAGCGTATCTATGACCAGCATGGAAGTCTCTTTCATGTCGATATCGACTTCCGACGGGAGAGCGAAAACGCATAGCAGTCTCTTCAACGAATCCTTTTGTGTATTGTCCAAAGGCGTGTTGGATGAGAGCAATGAGACGAATATTCCACGCATATCCTCTTCCGTGAATAGACGTAGTTCTTTCAGATTGCTGCCTTGCCCGGTAAAGACGTAATTCGTCGCGATGAATGGTTTCCCGCAGAAGGGGCAACCGTTGTATCTCTTCAGATTGAACGTGCCATTTGGAATGAGGTGTCCGCAAGGGAGAGTTGTGCCTTTGATAGACTTCCTGTCCCATGTTAAATTGGCGATGAGGGTGATGAAATGGTCCATAGCGGATTCGTTCGTTGGAACGTCCCATCCCTTCACAAGCGGAGCCCAATTCAGGTTGACGCCTAAGACATCATCCATTATGGCTGCGATCTCCTCCATGCGATTCTCCTTTGTTTGGCTTAAGGCATGAAGCAACTCTTCGGAAGGCGTGAATCCAATCCCTCTCAATTTCCCCGTGAAATCCAAGGCGGAACGGGAAACCTCTTCGTCAAGTTTGATCTCAGACCTCATGATGTTGAGGAATATGGCATGGTAGCGAAGCGCTACTCTTGTTAAAATTTCATTCATCATAATTTTCATATTTGCTTAATTGATAATTAAATATATTGTCAAGCATGGAAGGCGACCTTCCGCTTGTATGTTCCTTGTGGTCCCGGATGGAATCGAACCATCGACACAAGAGAAGTATGTGGCAATTGACCTGTTGTGAGATAATTTCGTCACAAGATCTTCGCTCTACCAACTGAGCTACGGGACCTGGTTGGAAGGGAATTGGGTAACTTTTTGGAGCCTCTTTAGCAATTACTATGGAAGTAAGTCGCCCTTGTCCTTCCGCTTTGTGCCGCGGGCTGGATTCGAACCAGCGTTTAACCACTATTGGAGTAAGCCGGAATTGGAACCTTACGGCTAATGTCCCAGCTTACCGCGGCATATATGGAAGGGGAGAGAGGAATCGCATCCCTTATAATAAACCGATCCTAATAAATCGATTTTCGTTGAAGTAAGGTCTGCTTAGCCCTCCTCTTCCTCTGTTTGACCATCAATTATCCTTTTATCACCGCCACCGGCAACAGTCTGGTGCGCACCTTCACCAAGTCCTGTTCGTTAGCGATCACGGTCTCGATGTCTTTGTAGGCGCCAGACGCCTCTTGCATATCGTTTTGGCTGCGTATGGCGTGGATGATTCCTTTCTCTTCGAGACGCTTCACCTCCTCCTCCATGTTGAGGGTGTTGATTGCTTGTGTTCGGCTCAGAACCCTTCCCGCACCGTGAGAGCAGGAACAGAAAGACTCGGGGTTACCCAATCCTTCCACAATATAGGAAGCGGTTCCTTGCGAACCCGGAATGATGCCTATGGTGCCTTCTTTGGCCAGCGTCGCACCCTTGCGGTGTATGATGACGTTCTCGCCGAAGTGCGTCTCGAAGGCGGCGTAGTTGTGGGCGATGTTGATCATCGGCTCGAACTCGATGCCGTCCAACGCCTCCGCCAAAACCTCCTCGATGCGCTCCATCATCAGTTTCCGGTTGCAGAAGGCGAAGTCGATGCAGTAGTTCATCTCCTGCCAGTAGTTGTGGAACTCCTGAGAGTGGAGAGGCAGGAAAGGAAGATTGATCTCGGGACGCACAGCAGAGTGCCATAATATGTTCAGGTGCTCCGCAATCTTGTTGTGGTGTTCGCAGACCAACTTACCCAAGTTCCTCGAACCCGAGTGGATCATGATCCACAGGTTGTCCTCCTCGTCGCGCTGCAACTCTATGAAGTGGTTGCCGCCCCCCAATGTTCCTATCTCCTTGAGGATAGGCGTCAACCGCCTATTCACCACCTCCATTTGCTCCACCTTATGACCGGTCGGAAGCAGACTCTCGTCCTGCGCCTCTTTGTGGTGTTCCTTGCCTAAAGGTATCCGTTTGCGTATTCCTCTCATAATCTTCTTCCGTAGCACTTCAGGCGGAATTCCGCCCACCTTCCAGTTCGTCTTAACGGCACACATACCGCATCCGATATCCACTCCCACCGCATTGGGAATCACCGCATCCTTGCAGGCAAGAACGCCACCGATAGGCATACCCATGCCCGTGTGCACGTCCGGCATCATGGCCAGGTGATGGTAGAGGAACGGCAATGTGGTCAGGTTCTCAATCTGCTTCATGGCGGACTCCTCCACATCGATCGCCCAGATTTTCACCACTCTATTATTGAATGTCTTTATTTCCATTGTTTTATAATTTAATAGTTCATGCTTTTTTACTTATTCATTCGATCGTCCTTGTTCCCTTTGGACGATGCAAACATACACTTCCCACTACGCAACCTTTTTGCGTAGTAAAAAATAATTGATGGCAGGTGCAAATAAGGTCAGCTGCGCAAATAGATTGCGTAGTAAACTTGTATATTTGCCAAGCTAAATTGTGTCTTGTAACGAAATTGTAAAAAAATAGAGATATGCCAGCCAATAAGAACGCCCTGATACGCTATAAGACGATAGATAATTGTCTGCGTAATGTCTACCGTCGGTGGACCTTGGAAGACCTCGTGGAAGCCTGTTCGGATGCCCTGTACGAGTTTGAGGGCATACGGAAGGGGGTTAGTGTGCGGACGGTGCAGGCCGACATTCAGATGATGCGTTCCGACAAGTTGGGTTACAATGCGCCGATAGAGGTTTATGACCATAAGTATTACCGTTATACGGATGCGGATTACAGCATTACCGAGATGCCTTTGTCCCAGAACGATTATGAGGTGATGCAGGAGGCGGTGGAGATGCTCCGCCAGTTGGAGTCGTTCAACCAGTTCGCGGAGATGAGCGACGTGGTGGGTCGTTTGCAAGACAAGCTCTCCATCACGAAAAACAACCGCAAGCCGATTATCCATTTCGACAACGTGCCGGATTTGAAGGGGTTGAAGTTGCTGAGCCCGCTCTATGACTATATTTCACGCAAGCAGACGTTGCGCATCATGTACCAATCCTTCTCGGCCCGTCAGCCGCAGGAGTATATCGTTTGCCCCTATCTTTTGAAGGAGTTCAGGAACCGTTGGTTTGTTTTTTGCAGTAAGGTGACTAATCTTCAATTGTTCAATTTGGCGCTCGACCGTATCGAGCGTGTTGAGGCTGTGGATATTCCTTTTCGGGAGAATCCTGATTTCGATCCGGAGCATTTCTTCGACGATGTGATAGGTGTTACCAAAAGCATCAACGCCAAGCCTAAGCTCATTCAGTTTTGGGCCACCGCTGAACAAAGCAAGTATATCCAAACCAAGCCGTTGCATCCTTCTCAAACACTCTTGAACCGGAATGAGGACGGAAGTTGTCTCTTTTCCATTGAGGTGGTGGTGAATTTCGAACTCTATTCTGTTTTCATGAGTTATGGTCCCGGGGTTAAGATTATCTCTCCGCGTAATGTGGCAAAATACATGGGCGACAAATTGATGCAGGCGGCGGAGATGTATGGGAAGGATGAGGTGTAAGTGTTTCGCTATTGTTGCGGAGAAAAATTAGGGTAGTCTAATGAATTTATGTTGTGACGGATCTACTTCACCACTTCTCCCATCAGATCGAAATACTCGAAGTCTTTGATTTTCACTTGATAGAACTCTCCGATGGTCAGCTCTCCGTTTGATACAGGAATCAACACCTCCGGATCCACTTCCGGAGAGTCGAACTCGGTACGTCCGTAATAGTAGTCGCCCTCGATGCGGTCGATGATGACTTTAAACGTCTTGCCTATTTTCTCTTTGTTTAGCTCCTCGGCGATCTCCTCCTGTAGGTCCATCAACAGTCCGAGTCTGCGTTCTTTCTCCTCTTCGCTGACGTTGTCCTCCATGTGGTCGCCCGCATAGGTTCCCTCCTCTTCGCAATACTTGAAGGCGCCCATGCGCTCCAGCTTCACTTCACGGGTGAAGTCCAGTAAGTGTTGGAACTGCTCCTCCGTCTCGTTCGGGAAGCCCACCATTAGCGTCGTTCGGATATGGATGCCCGGCACCTCTTCACGGATGCGACGGATGAGTTGTTGGGTCTCCTCCGCGGTGATGGGGCGGCGCATCGCCTTGAGAATATCGTTGTCGATGTGTTGGAGGGCGATGTCGATGTATTTGCAGACGTTGTCGCGCTCGCGCATCACTTTGAGTAAGTCGTAAGGGAATTGGGTAGGGTAGCCGTAGTGGAGACGGATCCATTCCACGCCTTTGACGTCGGAGATCTTCTCCACCAATTCCGCGATGGCGAATTTGCCATAGAGGTCTTTCCCATAGTAGGTGAGGTCTTGGGCGATGATTTGGAACTCCTTGACGCCTTGAGCGACCAATCCTTCCACTTCAGCCACGATCTCCTCAATCGGGCGTGACTTGTATTCTCCGGTGATGAGCGGAATGGCGCAATAGGCGCAACGGCGGTTGCAACCCTCTGAAATCTTAACGTAAGCGTAGTGGGATGGGGTGGAGAGTTTGTGCGTGTTGGCGCAATCGGAACGGTATTCGCCGCCTAAATCGGCGACCACCTCTTTCCAAGAAAATTTCCCGTAGAACTTATCCACTTCAGGTATTTCCTTCGTGAGTTCATCCTTGTAGCGGCCGGAAAGACAGCCCATCACGAGCAGTTTATCGATCTTCCCCTTCTTTCTTTTTTCGGCGAAATCTAAGATATGGTTGATGGACTCCTCTTTGGCGTCGCCGATGAATCCGCAGGTGTTGATGACGACGATTTTTGCGGATGGTTTCTCTGGGTCGAAACGGGTTTCGAAACCGTTCTCTTCCAGTTGGTTCGCCAACAATTCCGCATCCACAAGGTTTTTGGAACAACCCATGCAGATGATGTCCACCCTATTCTTTCGCATTTTAATCTTATTTGAACAATGAATCGACGAATTCACGTTTGTTGAATACCTGCAAGTGGTCGATTCCCTCGCCCACGCCGATATACTTCACAGGAATTTTGAATTGGTCCGAGATGCCTATGACGACGCCGCCCTTTGCGGTACCGTCCAGTTTGGTGATGGCAAGTGAGGAGACTTCCGTCGCCTTGGTGAATTGCTTCGCCTGCTCGAACGCGTTTTGCCCAGTGGAGCCGTCGAGCACCAAGAGCACGTCGTGCGGCGCATTGGGGATAATTTTACGCATCACCTGTTTGATTTTGGACAACTCGTTCATGAGGTTTATTTTATTGTGCAGACGTCCTGCCGTGTCGATAATCACCACGTCGGCGTTGTTTGCCTTCGCTGAAGAGAGAGTATCGAACGCCACGGAAGCCGGGTCAGAACCCATTTGTTGTTTGATGACGGGGCATCCGACCCTTTCACCCCAGATGCAGAGTTGATCGACAGCCGCCGCGCGGAAGGTATCCGCCGCACCCAAGTAGACGTTCTTGCCCATTTTCTTGAACTGGTATGCTAGCTTTCCGATGGTTGTCGTTTTGCCCACACCATTTACGCCGACCACCATAATGACGTATGGTCCGTCGGTCTCTGGTAGTGAGAAATCATTTCCGTCAGTTGTATTGTTTTCTTCGAGAAGAGAGGCGATTTCCTCTTTAAGGATATTGTTTAACTCGTTGGTCCCTACATATTTGTCGCGTTCCACGCGTTGCTCGATTCTTTCGATGATTTTCAAGGTGGTATCTACTCCGACATCCGAAGTGATGAGGACCTCTTCCAGGTTATCCAATACCTCGTCGTCCACTTTTGATTTGCCGACGACGGCGCGGGCTATCTTAGAGAAGAAGCTTTCTTTGGTCTTTTCGAGTCCTTTGTCGAGAGTCTCTTTTTTTTCTTTGGAAAAAATGCTACTGAATATACCCATACATAAAACGTTTTACTTCGCAAATATACAAAATTAAGAATTATGAGGGACGAAATAAGCGTTACAATATAATCAGACTAAATATTTTACAGTTAATTAACGTAAAAGATGGTGCGGAAAGCGTTCATGCGTCGTTCTGAAACGATAGAATGATTGGGGACAAACAAAAAATCACGGCTTATAGTCGTGATTTTTTTGTTGTTAAAGGAAATGCTATAACGCTTCGATCTCTTCTTTGCTTAATCCTGTATAGAGCATGATTTTGTCAAATGGTTCGTTCCCCGAAATCATAAGGCGTGCCATCTGAAGTGCGTGGTTGTGAGACCCTTCCTTGATGCCTTCCTTGATGCCTTCCTCTCTTCCTTTTAAGATACCTTCTTCCCTTCCTTGCTTAAAACCCTCTTTCCTTCCCTTGTCGAAGCCATATCTTTCAACGGTACCTCTGTTGGAAAGTATTTTCAGTTCTGCTTCATATTGGGCGTACTCCTCTTCCGAGAGGGCGGATACCTTAGCCTTCTCGATTAGTTCCAGCAGCGCATCGTCTGCCAGTTCGTAAATTTCTGGATCAATTCTTTCCATGTTGCCTAAGTTCTTAATCGTTTCGAACCAAATGTCTTTGGTGGTGAGGCCATTCCCCTTTACGGTGAGTTGGAAGTTGGGCAACGAGATGTAGTATTTTCGCATCCTATCCCAGAATTCGGTATGCTTGTCGATGTCGAACTCCGCCGTTCTGGTCACTACCTCATCCAAACCATCCATCGGAACGCCAAGGATGAATACGCCTATCAGTCTCGGAATGTCCTCTTGGATTTCGCTCCAAGCGGTTCCCTTCGTGATGTGCTTGTCCATCAGGTTGTAAAGATAGTAATTCGCTCTTGTTTTAAAAAACGGATGCGCATAATTTTGCATCTCCACGATTACGTCGTCCCCGTTGTCTAGCCTGCATCTTAGGTCGAAAGTAACACCCCGTAAATCGGGATGCTCTCTTGTTTGTTCCACGGGAAGGAATTCCAAGTGCTTGATTCTTCCGTAATCTTCGCTTAGAATCGCATTGAGAAAAGATCGCATGGTGGGTTCGTCTCCCATGCAGTGCTTAAACCCGAAATCTGTCTTGAGGTCAATGAAAACGCCTCTTTTCGTATTTTTATTTATCATCATAACAGGTAATTTTGAAATATTGTGCAAATGTAATAAAAAATGTAATATCTACACATAATATATAATGTTTGTTTTGACGAAACGTTAATTTGGTTGTAATTCCGACAGAATCCTTCCACGAAATAACTATTCTTTTGTTTGTTAAAGTTCACATTGACATGTTTTATATTTTTTTATTTTTCCAATCGCCTTTAATTCGCATAGTTTCCTTATCTTTGTGATTTAGTATAGTGGCTTATTGTAACATGACATATATGCCGCTATGTGTATGTGTAATATAAATCGGGTCTTGTGAGGACCTAATAATGATAGACAACAATGAGAAAAAAACTCATTTTCGTATCCATGCTGGTTTTCGCACAATTTCTGTGTGCTCAGCAATCCATGGACTACACTCAGGAGGACAAACTTTTTTACGAAGGGAAAACGCTGTATGACCAAGGGCATTATAAGGCGGCCTATGAACGCCTGAACGAGTATTTCCTGTCATTGGACAAAAAGGACCGCTCCCCTCGATATATCGAGACAGAGTATTACCTCGCATGTTGCAGTTATGAATTGCAGTACAAGGAGACCGGGAGAAGGATGGAGGCCTTCAAGAACGAAAACGCCCAGTCCACATTGTTGAATAGAATCTATTTCCTTTCCGCTTCGCAAAAATATGACAAGGGGCTCTATAGCGAGGCGACTGAGGATTTCGGCAAGTGTGACCGTCTCATGCTTTCCCAATCCGAATCGGCGGATTATCTCTTCAAATATGGCTATTCTTTGTTGCAGTGCAAGGAGATTGACCGTGCGAAGAACACTTTCGCCGTTTTGCTGAACCAACAATCCAAATATAATTTAGCCGCTAAGTATTACAAAGCTTATACGGATTATCTCTCTAAGGACTACGAGTCAGCTCTTCCCGTCTTCGAGGAACTTTCCCAAGCGCCGGATTACGCTCGTATCGTCCCTTACTATATTTTCCAAATCTATTATGCCCAAAAACGTTATGACGAAGTACTCAACACGGGTGAGGAACTCCTGAAAAACGATCCTAATAATAAGAATAACAAGGAGATACATAGAATCTTGGGCGAATGTTATTATACGAAAAAGGATTATCAAAATACGATTAAATATCTTTCCATTTACCAAAAGGAGGCGGATCAGGTGGTGCGCGACAACATGTATATGTTGGGTAACTCTTATTACCAGACAGGCGACTACCAGAACGCTATTTCTTGCCTTCAGACGGTGACCGCCGTGGAGGACGAGATGGGACAGAACGCTTACCTTTACCTAGGTTCTTGTTATGTGAAGGATAAGAATATCACGAACGCAAGGTTTTGTTTTGAGTCTGCGAGCCGTATGGATTTCGACCAGAATGTGAAAGAGGAGGCTTTCTATAATTATGCGTTGACGATCTACGAACAGTCTTATTCCCCTTTCAATGAGTCTATCACCGCTTTCGAACGTTTCTTGGAGACTTTCCCGAAATCCCAATATAGGGATAGGGTTTACAACTATATGACGAACCTTTATCTCACAACGAAGAATTATGCCCAGGCTTATGCTTCCATCGAAAAGATTAAGGAGAAGAACCTCCAAATTTATGAGGCGCGCCAACGTATCGCTTATAGTATGGGTATCGAGAACTTCACGAATGGTAATTATGCTAAGGCTATTGAGCATTTCAACACTTCCTTGAAGGACGGGCAATATAATCGTACGTTGGAGGCTTCCACGATTTTTTGGCGAGGCGAGGCGTATTATAAGCTGAATGACTTCGAACATTCCGCTTCCGACTTCGAGACGTTCGTCAATTCCATCGGCGCGAGAAACTGCGACGAGTTCATCCTTGCGCACTACAATGTGGGTTATAGTCGCTTTACCGAGAAACGCTATTCTGAGGCGTTGACATGGTTCCGTAAGTATGTCAACATGGAGGAACAGAATAAGACCTTGATTTCCGACGCCACTAATCGTATCGGCGACTGTTATTTCTTCCAGCGTGATTTCTCGAATGCCGTGAAGAGTTATTCGCAAGTTTATTCGATGCGTGGTCCTGGCGCTGATTACGCTTGCTTCCAACAGGCTTTCATCCAAGGATTGCAGAAAGACTACAACGGAAAGATCGCCACGTTGAATAAACTTCAGAAAACTTTCCCTCAGTCTGAGTATTTGGCGGACGCCAAGTATGAGATCGGTCGTGCCTATATTATGTTGAAACAAAATGATAAGGCTATTAAGGTTTATGAGAATTTGAACCGTGATTATCCTCATAGCCCATTGAGCAGGAGGGGAAGGTTGCAGACCGCTATGTTGTATGATGAGATGAACAACACGGAAAAGTCAATCGCTACTTATAAGGAGATTGTTGAGTATTTCCCTACGAGCTCGGAGGCGCACACTGCTTTGGATAACTTGAAGCGAATCTATTTTGAACAGGACCAGATACAGACGTATGCTGATTATGTCGCCACATTGGGTGGGTTTGTAAAGTTCCAACGTTCCGAACAGGATTCCCTCACTTATCTCGCTGCCGATAATCTTTACGAAAAGGGCGAATATGCTAGGGCTGCAAAGAGTTTCAGCAGCTTCTTGGAGAAGTTCCCTGAGAGCGTTTTCACCGATAGGGCGCATTACAATTTGGGTGACTGCTATTACCGGTCGGGTGATACCTTGAAGGCTGAGGAGCAGTTCGCTATTGTGGCGTCTTTGAACGGTTGCCCGGATAGGGAGAACGCTCTGGTCCTCCTTTCCAAAATCCAATATGACCAAAAGGAGTATAAAGAGGCGATTTCTAGTATGGAGACGTTGGATAGTATGGCGCAAAACCCTCAGAATAAGTTGTCCGCCCGCTTAGGAATCATGCGTTGCCATAATTTGTTGGGCGATTTGGAACATACGGTTGACGCCGCCACGTTGCTTACCAATAGCGATAAGTTGGATCCTGCCATTTACCGCGAAGCTCTCTTTACTCGTGCCCGTACATATGAGTTGCTAGGCGACTCTGCCTTGGCGCTTGCTGACTATACGAAACTTTCCGAGAATTGCATGGATGCATATGGCGCCGAATCCCAATTCATTAAACAGGAGTATTCCTTCCGCGCTGGTGACTTGGATGGTACGGAGAAGGAAATCTTCAACTTTATAGATAAAAACACTCCTCATCAATATTGGCTCGCCAAGAGCTTCATCCTATTGGCTGATGTCTACTTGAAACAGGACAAAGTGTTCGAGGCTAAACAGTATTTGTTGAGTGTCCGTGAGAACTATAACGGAAACGATGACGTTGCGTCTGAGATTAAACTTAGACTGAACCAAATCGAACAGAGTGAGAACGAAAAAATTGTGAATGAGAATTAATGGGTAATTACGATATGAAACGTTTGTGTTTAATAACTGGAATCGTCGCGTTCTGCGCCTCCTCGTCTTTCGCTCAGGAAAGCGCGGATACTACCATAGAACGTAATGTGGATGTGGTGAAGGAATATAACCCTGTCATCAAGGATGCCGGGAAAATCAGCACGATGCCGGAATTGAAACCGATTGAGACGAAGAAAAAGGAGACTACTTATTCCGTTTGGACTACTCCATATAATGTTAAGCCTTGTGAACTCTACCCTTTGGACTACGCCCTTGCGCAACCTATGGGGAAAAGAACCGATAAGCAGCACTTCGCCCGTATTGGTGGCGGTAATTATTCTTCCATCTTGGGTGAGTTTTATACTCCTCTTTTGCAGCAACAGAACTATTCAATGGATTTGGACTTGAAGCATAGCTCTTCTTTCGGTAAGGTGAAACTCTCTCCTGATAATTATGCTCCCCTCACCGGCGAGATGATGTCGAAGGCGCTAGATACCGACACGAAGGCGAAACTTCGCTTCAATTCGACAATCCGCCATACCAAGGAGCTGAGTTCTTTCTTCGCTGCCGATTATGATGGCTTCCGTTATTATGGATATGATGATGCTATGCAGGACCTTTATAACCGTGGATTCGATGAGTCTGATAACGAGGAGTTTAAGCAGCACATCTTGAATATCGACGCTAATTTCCGCTTTAAGACGAAGGAGTTTATAGGAAAATGGCGCTACGATTTCCAGACGAATTACCAGTTGTTCAGTAATAATGACGGTTTGTCCGAACATACTATCCTTACAAACTTGGTTGGTGGTTACCGCATGGATAACTATACGGTCGGATTGCGGTTCGATATGTATAATATCATCATGGGATTGCCTGATAATGACGGTTATTATGATTTTGAGAATGCGGAAAACATGAATAGTTATACCGTGCTTAAGTTGACTCCTAACGTTGTCTTTACTGGAGAGGTGGGTAGTATCAACATTGGTATTAAAACTGCCTTCGGTCTTGGTCAGGGAAAGAAAGGTACCGTTTGCCCCGATATCTTCGGTACCGTGAAGCTGAAGGAGGACCTCGCTTATTTATACGCTTGCGTGACGGGTGACTATGACGTGAACAATATCCGTAAGGCGACGAAGGAGAATAAATACATTGCCCCTGATGTCCGCTTGGAGGATACTTATACTCCAATTGATGTCTATGCCGGTGTACGTGTGAAGGTGGCGAAACGTGTGGATTTGGATGTGTATGGTGGCTATAAGATCATCAATAACCCATATTTCTTTGTGAATAAGATGCGCAATTCCGTCGTGAACGGTGATACAATCCCTGTGATGACACGTCAGTTTGATGTCGTTTATGAGAAGAATGCGGGGGTCTTTAACGCAGGTGTCTCTTTGGGTTACCATTACAAGGAACGCTTGGATATGGGATTCGATGCCATCGTGAACAAATGGGCGCTGGAAACTGCTGAATATGCTTGGCAAAGACCTGATTGGAAATTGGATTACCATGCTAGCTACCGCTTTACTAAGTCTTTACGCTTCAATTTGGGCTACCGCTTTGAGGGTGGCAGACATGCTTTGGTGAATGGCGAGGCTGTGGAGATGCGTAATGCCCATGACTTTAATTTGGGTGCCGACTATAAGTTCATGAACTGGCTCGATATCTTTTTGAAATTCGACAATATGTTTAATCAAGGCTACCAAAGTTGGTATGGCTATGATTGCCATAGGTTCAATTTCTTGGCGGGCTTGTCATTCTATTTTTAGCCGATGGTCTACATTTTTTTCGTAATCATATTTTTCTTCGTCATCTATTATGTGAATAGCGATTCCGATTCCAATAATGATGGCCCCGTCCCTTTCGAGGATAAATTTTCTTCTTTGGGCTTGCGCTCCCATGTCGTCAAGTTGCTTTCTTCCATGATGTTGGCGGATGGGAAACCCAAAAAAGCGGAGATGAAAAAGGTGGAGAAATATCTAAGGAATAGCTATGATGCAAGATTATCTGAAGTCATGTTGGCAGCGCTTAACTATGCGCTGAAACATCCGGAAGAGGAGGACCTAAGAAGCCATTGCCTCAATGTGAGCCAATTTATGTCTTACAAACAGAGACTGGCCTTGTTGACCACTCTTTTCGAAATCGCTGTCGCCGATTCCCGAATCCAAAAAAACGAGGCGCATCTCATCGAGCTGTACGCTCGTTTCGCTTGTATCAAACAGGTGGATTTCGACCGTCAGCGTGGCTATTTCGCTTATGGATACGCTTGGGAGAATACAGGGAAACAGCAGTCTAATAGCAATAGGCAATCTGAATACTACGAAAATGATTCCGCGGATGATTCAGATAATAATCAGAAAAATAAAGAGAGTGTTGGTGGCGACAGTAATGCCTATGATTGGGCTTATCAGGCTTTAGGCCTTCCTACTAACGCATCAAAACAGGATATCAAAAACGCTTACCGTAAGTTGTCCTTGCAGTATCACCCGGATAGGCAGATCAACGCTACCGATGAGGAACTGAAACTTTACACCGAACAATTCATGCGCATCAATGAGGCGTATGAACTGCTCTGCGAGTAGGATCTTTGTGAATCTATTATTTATATCTTATGCCGAAACAACAATCTTCTACTAAGGAACGTTCACGGACTGATTTGGATGAACCTAGGCAATATAAGGTTATCTTCCATAATGACGATTTCACTACCTATGAATTTGTCGTCAAAGTCTTGGTGCAGGTATTCTTTAAAACGCAGACTGAGGCTGCGCGTCTTACGATGGAAGTGGATCGAAAAAAATCGGCGGTGGTGGGGATCTACTCTTGTGATGTGGCTAGATCTAAGACCGAAAAGGCGATTAAGATGGCGCGCGGTGAGGGTTTCCCGCTTAGAATTACATGTGAACCTGTTGAGTGATTTTTTTTATGGAACAGATAGAATTTGACAGATATGTTGATTTCGCTTTCGCACAGGCGAGGTGTTATGCGCAGGAGTTCAGAAATGAGTTTATCATGCCTGAACATTTGCTTTATGTGCTTTTGGATGAACCATATTTTGCCCTTGTGGCGGAGGATGACCTTCAGACGCCCGAACTGAGGAATGAACTTGGCGATTTCTTGAAGAATAAGACGGAGCGTGTCCCTGATTCCATTGAGTATGAACTGCTTCCGTCCGATCAGATGGAACGTCTGCTCACCTTCGGTTATAACTTGGCGAAGAGCGCGGGGGAGGATTGTGTCTATATGCCGCATTTGTTCCGTGGTATGATGGATCTACAGGACTCCGAGGCGGCTTATCTGCTGAGGAAGTATGCCTTGGTGGATATGAGCATCTTGTTGAGCGATTTCATCACTTCATACGAGAATTATGATTTGGACAATGATACGGATCTGGACGATGACGATTCCTCTTTTGAGGGGGAGATCCCGGCTTCGGGAACGGGCGAGAAGGCATGGAAGGGGATGGTCACTTGCGTAAGCGACCATATCGACGACCATAATCCGTTGATTGGACGTGAGAAGGAGCTGGAACGTACTATCCAAGTGTTGTGCCGTAAGGATAAGAATAATCCTCTGCATGTGGGTGAACCGGGCGTGGGCAAGACTGCCCTCATCTATGGTCTGGCTGCCTTGCTGCGTGAAGGGAATGTGCCCGAGCGTTTGAAGGGTTATAAGATTTATGAATTGAACTTGGGTACGCTTTTGGCGGGCACGCAATATCGTGGCGACTTCGAGAAACGCTTGAAGAGCATCATGGATGGTATCGCCAATGAGGGGAAATCCATTGTTTATATCGACGAAATCCATAATATCGTGGGTGCTGGCCGTACAGGTGACGGTTCCATGGATGCTAGTAATTTGCTTAAGCCTTTTTTGGAGAGTGGAAACCTTCGTTTCATCGGTTCCACTACATACGAGGAGTATAATCGTTTCTTCTCGCAGGACAAGGCGTTGGTGAGACGTTTCCAACAGATTGACGTTCCGGAACCTTCCGTGGAGGAGGCTGTGCGTATCATAGAGGGCCTTCGCGATAAGTATGAGGAGTACCATCAGGTTTCTTATGCTGATGGTGTGATTGAATTTGCCGTGGAGAGCAGCGCTAAGTATGTCTCGGATCGTTTCTTGCCTGATAAGGCTATTGATCTGATTGACGAGGCGGGTGCTTACCGTGAGCTCCATCCATTGGAGCAGTCACCGCAAATGGTGGATAAATCGCTGATATCTGATGTCTTGGCGAAGGTTTGTAAGATTGACGCCGCCGCACTCAAGGAGGAGGAGAACGAATCGTTGGAGACACTTGAAGCGAATATCAAGGCTAAGATTTATGGTCAGGATGTGGCTGTCCGTCAAGTTGTTGAGGCGGTACAGATGTCTAAGGCTGGTCTGCTCGATGATGATAAGCCTATCGCTAGTCTTTTGTTCGTCGGTCCTACAGGGGTGGGAAAGACGGAACTTTGCAAGGTGTTGGCGGCGGAGTTGGGTATCAATTTGGTCCGCTTTGATATGAGCGAATATACGGAGAAGCATACCGTGGCTAAACTGATTGGCTCTCCTGCAGGTTATGTGGGTTACGAGGATGGCGGTTTGCTTACAGACGCTATCCGTAAGACGCCAAATTGTGTCTTGCTTCTGGATGAAATAGAGAAGGCGCATGCTGATATCTACAATATTCTCCTTCAGGTGATGGATTATGCCCGCCTGACGGATAATAAGGGTAGAAAGGCGGATTTCCGTCATGTGATTCTTGTCATGACTTCCAACGCCGGCGCTCAGTACGCTCATTTGTCTTCTATCGGTTTCGGTGGTAATAAATCGACTGGTACGGCTATGCTGGATCAGGTGAAGAAGACGTTCAAGCCTGAGTTTATCAATCGTTTAAATGGTATGGTCCCGTTCAATGATATGGATGAGGTCATGGCTTCTTCTATTTTGGATAAGAAGTTGGGAGAACTGAACGATAAGTTGAGTGCGAAGAGTGTTTCGTTGAGGCTTTCTGACGAAGCCCGTAGATGTCTTTTGGATAAAGGTTATTCCAAGACTTATGGTGCGAGGGAGATGGACCGTGTCATCCGTGCTGACTTGAGCACGATTCTGATGCGTGAGATTCTTTTCGGTTTCT
Organism: Paludibacteraceae bacterium; assembly: GCA_045617845.1. Lineage (GTDB taxonomy): Bacteria > Bacteroidota > Bacteroidia > Bacteroidales > Paludibacteraceae > UBA1181. The sequence continues at coordinate 49,721 of JAZLJL010000078.1, forward strand.
TACGTAATGGTGGTATGGCGGTCGCAGAGGTGGATAATGGATTGTTAAAGTTGCGTCAAGGCGATGATTTATAGATTGTCTAAACGTTTGGCTTTCCCTGACCCTAGGAATGGGGAGAAGGATGGCTTGTTCGCTGTCGGTGGTGACCTTTCCGTCGATCGCCTCCTCTTGGCGTATTCGAATGGTATTTTCCCTTGGTACTCGTTCCGTGATTCGGATATCTTGTGGTTTTGCCCTATGAGTCGTTTTGTCATTTTCCCTGACGAAATCCATATTTCCCATTCCATGCGTACCTTGATGAACAAAGATTTGTATCATGTCACAATTAACCATGACTTTCCTTCCGTGATAAAGAATTGCGGTGATTTACGAAAGGAAGAGGAGGGAGCTTGGCTGGGCGATGATATGACTAAGGCTTATACAGCTCTGCATGAACAGGGCTTTGCCGCAAGTGTAGAGGTCTGGGATAAGGAGTGTAATTTGGTTGGTGGACTTTATGGTGTGACGCTGGCTCGTTGTTTCTTCGGCGAAAGCATGTTCTCTTTGGTGCCTAGCGCATCTAAATTGGCGCTGATTTATTTGGCTGAATTGATGCGTGATAATGGTGGTGTGATGATAGATTGCCAGTTGGAGACGCCCCACTTGAAGAGTATGGGCGGTCGTTATATTTCGTATGATGAATATATGGGGTTTGTGAGGATGGAGTGAATCTAAAAAAAGAGGAATACGTCTCTTGTCCGCATTCCTCCTGTTTGTCGGAAAATTCCTTTTTTTATTCGAAATTAAAGTTCAAAATGATTAGTCGTGACGTGAGTCTTGACATGGCATTGTTGTACATATTATCTGAGATGTCGGCTATTTCTGGCCTGTCGCGCTCTAGTACGTCGCTCAAACCGAAGTAGAATTTCAACTCGGGAGCTAATTTGAAGTAAGGTAAATAGAAGTCTATGCCTATTCCTACTTCGACTCCGTAGTCTAATTGTTTCAGCATGACCGGTGCTTCGCTGTCTCGTCCCATGTCGACTGTGAACGCTCCTCCTCCAAGCAAGTATGGACGATAGTTGTTTTTCCTTTGTCCACGGAATTTGAGCAAAAGCGGAAATTCCATCATGTTGGATTGTACGGTGACTTTCCCACCTTCTCTCTCAACGTCCCCCTTTTCGTTCTTGAAACATAATTGCCGTGAGTTGAAGAATAGGGTTGGGGTGAAGCGAAGGTCTAACCATGAGAAAATCCGTAGGTCGGATATGATCCCGACGGAGAATCCCGCAGACATCTTTGTGTCTTCCCCGAACCAAATTTCACCTTCCTCTTCGCTCCCTTCCACCCAAGGTTCGCCTTTGTGTGTGCTGATCATTCCTGAGTTCGTGACGTTGAAGTCCATGGAGTTTAGTCCGAGAATGAAACCGAAGTGGTAAGGCCTATTGTCCGCATTTACTAGGTTGAGCGTCCTTCCATGCGCATATTCAGCGTTCGCTGTCGTGAAGTTGAGTAGTAATGCGCAGGTGAATAATATGCCCAAAAATATCTTTTTCATTTTTCTAACCGTATGTTTCAATACTAAAAATAACGTTTCATTATCTCTTTTATTGTGGATTCTTTTCCATAAATTATCTAATGCTGTAGGAGATGCCTAACGTTCCGTAAATAGGATATAGGTTGAATGTGATGGTTGTGAAGTCGTCCACGAAGATGTTGTTGAATCCCCAGTTTAGGTCGGCGAAAGCTCCGAAACGTTTGTGGAATCTGTATTCGCATCCAACTGTCGCACCGAACTGTAGGTTGCGCATCTCTTCCGAGAAATCGAATGTCTGTGGGTCGCTTCCTATCTCAATCTTCGCTCCTGTCGGGTCTCCTTCCCTTAAGTATCCGTTAGATACTTCTCCGTAGAATTCATGCTTCAAATGGAAGCCTAGGTAAAGTCCTGCATGGACGTTCCATCGTTCTGAGCATGTGAATGAAGCTGATACTGGAATCGTCAGTTGCAATAGGTCCGATGTCATGGTCACATCACCTGTCCATCTGCCGGAGACGGTTCCTCCTTCGTCATCGTTGATGGTCATCCCATAATTTTTGACCCTGGCATCCGAGGTCATCCCTTTGCGTTCGATGCGGAGTCCGGTCAGTATGCCCCATCGCTCTGATAGTCCGATGTTGTAGAGCGCTTGCGCCGAGATGTTGAAAAGTGGGTTGTATCCATTGATTTCCCTTATTTCGGCTGGTATTGGAAGGGGGGAGGTCCCGCCTATCCCATAACCGAGCTTTACAAAGAAACGGGAGTTGTCGTCCGCTTGTATCCCTGTGTTTACGCCTTCTTCCGCAAATGTTTGGCCTGCGGTTAGGAGTATTCCTATGAGGAGTGATATTATCTTTTTCATATTGTCTTGCTTTTTATTCGCAATCGACTTCCACCTCGTCAATCATGAGGGTGCTGCCGACAGCGCCTGTGAAAATGTCTCCTTGTAAACTTGAGGAGAAGACAATCGAGAAGTTATACCCAAATTGCTTCAGCTTTTCCGGGTCGATTTTTTTCCCGTTCATTGGTTGCAGGTCAAAACTGAATTCTTTCCAATCATCGACCTCTGTCTGTCCGCTTATTTTCCCGTAGAGTACTAAGTATGGACTGTCGTTGGAGTTTGTCCCGTCAACTATCACTTGGTTGCCGTTCTCGTCTGTGTTCTCATAGAAGAGCGCGTAAATGTTGAAGTTGTCCTTGCCTGGGATTTCGTTGCCATTCTCGTCCGTCATCTGTCCTCCGGACTTGAATTTGTAATAGCCTTTGATGGTTCGTGGAATTTTCCTAAACGGAATTCCGAATCGGGTGGCGGTCAGTGGCGCTTTGAGAGCGCTCTCCACGTCGAACTTCCCTAAGAAGAGATTGCCTGGTGCGATGGGCATCCCTGCCATTTTGCCGAACGATCCTGCTGATTGTGTGATTAGTTGCAGACATTTCCCCGATTTCCCTCCTGGCACGATGGCTGTGGGGTATTCTGTAGGTGTGGCCAATCCATTAGCCAATGAGAAGCCTGGATTACCAGTTCCCCACCAATTGGTCATGACATGTCCGTCCACTAACTCGTTGATGAGGTGGTACTTCCCTGTGGAATTTAAGTCGTATTCCTCGAAGTCGTAGCGAGTGGAAAGTTCAATGGATACGTAGGAGACATGGTAGGTTCGTTTCCATTGCCCGTCTTGGGAAGTGACCACGTATTGTACGCTTTTACCGTTCGAAAAATCATGGGTGGACCCGTTCCCAGGTTTGATGGTGGCGCCTTCTGTCAATATGAATTTCGGAGACCTGGCATGAAGGTCCGCCCCGGTTTGGATGGGGATGTCGATAATATTCATGATGCTGGTTACTTGCATCAAAGTGTCTGCCGGAACTACTAGAATTTCTTTGTCAGAGGTGAGGTCGCAGGATAATATATCCGCTTCCGCATTCAAGGGTTCTTCCTGAATACATGCGGTGAGTAGGTATGTGGCGGATAAGAGTGTTGTTATTCCTTTTAGTCTTATAGTCATCCTATTCAAACTTTCATTTCCACGCGAAACTAATCATATTTTTCGGTTTTTAAAAGTGAAACGCTTCCTGCGCTCCTTTCAAACACAAATACTTTGTCGAAATTGCTTTTGTATTTATGTGACAATGCGTCGCTCGCTGTGAGTGGGTTATAGGAACTGGACATGAGGAAACTGTTCTGTATGATGATAAGCCATTGCTCGTCGCAAATTGGATTGTATTTCTTCAGTTTCCACTCTTTGGCTACTAATCTTTGTGATACGCTGGCGATGGAGAGCGGCTTCACTTTCGCTGAGATGGCTGCGTACCATAATCCGTCGTACCATCTGCCCGTAACGTTCTTGATGTTGATGCACTCGATTTTTTGTGGAAGGTTGTGGAACCCGTATTTGGATGTGCGGTCTATCTTGTATTGTATGCCTGTAGCCTCCGGTAGATTCTCCTCCACTAGTTTCACGATGGTCTCGGCGAAATCTTGGCGAATGATGGATCTCAAGTCATCGTCCATCAGCGAGACGGTGTCGTTGAGCTCGTCGGAGAAGTGCACATCTACGATTAACTTAAATTTGTGTCTGCTCTCGAAAATCGTTTGTGCGTCTTGCATGAGCTGCGAGAGGAAGTCTTCGTGGGCGCGCAGGTTGAATTCCTTGTCTTCCCTTTCGTACTTCAACTCTGTCAATTCGATTCCGTAGAGACGTTTGTCTGTTTGCAAAAGGAAGTCGGGCGACTCCGATTTCTCGAGGTCACCAATTGGGAAAGTGGAACATGAGGAACGGAACATTTGCATGATCGCCCATTCACGTTTGTCTTTCTTCTCTTGGTTATGACTTATCTCCGCACACATGACTTTATTCATTTTAACAAACATAACAAAAAATAATATGAATGCCAAATTTAACATCTCTGAACTTCTCCATGAATTCTTATTGCCCCACGGCAACGAATGATGTGGATGTTTTTATATGTGTCATTGATATCTATACAACAAAGTTTGTTAATAATAATTTTTGTCATAACTTTGCATGTCGTCTATCGGCACAGTGTTAGTTTTCTTAAAGATAAAGAAGTTGGTTTTGAAAGAAAAAATCGTTACCAATTTTTTATAATTTTTTTAATTTATGTTTTTAACTAATGGAAAAGGCGGGAAGATTTTGCGTGATTTCTTCTATCTTAATGGTTTGCTGCTCGCCTTTCAGTTCTCATCCTGCGAAAAGGAGGATGT
>JAZLJL010000079.1:0-23404 GCA_045617845.1 Paludibacteraceae bacterium
GGGCTTTTTATGGATACTTTTTGTCTATTTTAATCATTTCCTCAGTCACAATGGAACCCCATTGCTCCTATCGGAAATAATCAAAATATCCTAAAAAGTCTCTCATAAAAATCTCCAATAAAAAAATTTAAACAGCTTCTAAAAACTGGTCAGTCTAATTTTGACGATGTTTTTTGATATGGCAAAGTTGAATAAGAACATGATATTTTTCTTTTTGGCTGTGGCGGTGCTTGTGGGCGGGAATATGTTCCTTCTGCATCTGATTTCAGCGCCTGCCGAGGAGTGTAATTGTGCGAAATATCGGAATAATGGACTTTATTATAAGTACACCTCCCAAGACGTTTTTTATTACGTCGACTCCGTTCAACTACGTAGTACGTCCGAAATGATAGATTCCCTCTATCGGACTGATGGCGAGGAGGCCTGCCGGGAAATGGCGGAAAAGGGTTTCAAAGACCATAATTATGGTAGGAGGTTGAAGTATTTCTCTGACCAAAAAGGAGGATATAGTTTGCTTGACCTGATTGACTCCATGGCGATTGTTTTATCTCATTGAAAATAAACGATATGAATAAGAAGATTCTTATATTTGGGGTACTTGTCCCATTCTTTGTTCTGTTGCTTATCCAATCGTATCTTTATATCTCTATTAGTTCCAAGAACGAGCATATCAATGACACGATCCCTTATATGCGGGAACACTGTAGGTATTCTGTGGCGGTGGCGATGGCGGCTAACCGTCTATATGCGTCGAAGGACCTTTCACAAGAAGAACTCGATAGAATAAAACACCAGAGAGACAGTGTGTTCAATGGCTATCTTTTCCGCCTGAAAATGGACCCGAACCGCTCTTTCTCGGGTTCGCAAGGTGTCCGCATTTACCAACGGAACCATCACAAGTTGTTAGTGTGCAGATATGACAACGAAAGTCTCTACTCAAGCTATGGGTACGTGTCATACAATACGGAAGGGGGAAAGTTCGACCTACAGGATAGTTGCAGAGCCTTCTATGTGAACGAAAATTACCTGATCAGTTGTGAAGGCTCGTTCAAGGAGAATGGTGAGCCGCTTTTGAATGTGATTGCCTATAATTCATATTACGATTCCCGGGATAATACGTTCTATGTCTATGACGTAAAGTCGAATTCCTGTGTTTTTTCTCAAGGAAAGGATTATGTCAGTTACATAGAGAATGGCTATTCGGGTGATGGTGGAGGTGATGATGAAGAATCTGAAGATGATGGGGAAGAAGAGGATAGTGGAGAAGATCAATATGATGACCCAGGAAATGGCGATCCTGAGTATACGGAGGTGCGAAACAGTAGCACATTCGCTTTGGATACCACGCAGTTCGAGAATGGTTATCCCATTATTGTCGAACAAAGGAGAAGAGTGGAACTTCATGGTGACGATTCAATAGAGACGAATTCGACCCACTATTATCAATTTGACGACCTATATTACCGGGAAGTTGATTCGGAAACCGGTAAGTACTTGGGCGATGATTGATGCCTAGTATTGTCTTCTTCCGCGAAATGCGAGTGCCCCATTGTTTTAGTCAAGCTGTGGGCTCTAATGATTTAGCTTTCTTTATGGTGCGCTTCTGTTTCCTATTGTGATGTATTCCAATGATAATGGAAGCGATAATCGGAAATATTAAGAGGATAAAACATGTGATTTTATCGTGATATAAGTCGAACTCTCTATTTAGATATGATTGGAGAGGACTATTTTTAGTCCATACGGCAGCTATCCACCAAAATTGAAGGCAAATGCAACAGCAAATCCCTAATAGGTCGTTCTTTTTATAATTATCATATATGGCGAATTCTATTATGGCGATAAAGAGTATGCTCGCTGCTATTCCCTGGTAATCGCCTGAGAAATACACGACGGCGACTATAGGTAGTGTGATCCATTCCTGACACTCGATTTTTTTCTTTTTCCATATCTTTACGATTAAGGCGATAATGATTAAAAGTGCTGTGACGATGCATGCTTGAAATGGTAATTCCCAGTTGGTGAAATCCTCCCATGATGAATATTGCTCAATTACAATAAGTAATGAGATAGAGAATTGTAGATAAGAGATTATTTTAAAAGTGGGTGCATTGCTGTTGACGTTAGGGTTCCCTTTTATCCATAAATGTATTGTATAATATAGTGACGAGAATAAAATTGCTATTATTACACAATGTATATTAGACTCGATTCGTAGTAACACAGCTATTAGAATTACGTTGTGGAGTGACATGGCGAAAGGTAAAATTCCAATCCATAATTTGCATAGAAAACGTTCTTTCTTGATGAAATACAAGTAGGATATGTAGAGGATGATGATTGTTAAGAGAATAAAACCGAATTCTTTGAATAATTCTTTGAATACTTCCGCATCTGTCCATATTGATAGTGGCAGTATAAAAAGTGGCATGACGGACGAACGCATGACGATCATTACCAGAACCATCAGTCCTTCCCCAATATACAACATATATGCGTGAGAATCGTATTGGGGAAATATAAAAGTTAGGAAGAGGGAGGCGAGAAATATGGAATATCCGGCGAAAAGGGCGGTCGTTTCCTTCCAACCCTTGCTGTCCGTTTTCTTCTTTAACGCATAGCCGCATCCGAATAAGGCGACGCCAAGGGGAAGAAAGATTTCCGCGAAACGGCATATGCTTGGTTGCCCTGTGCATCCGAAGGCCGAAAAGGGCATGACGATGAATAGGACTAAGACTATTCCTGCCATCTTGAGCGTGTCTAGGGTACAGTACTTTTTTAAGAAAATTTTTTTTGACGAGCTCCTGGTGACTAGTTGCTCCGTCTCGTTATTTTGCATTTCGTTGTTGTCGTTCATCTTTCCCTTTTTGTTTTTGCGATTATTCATCTTGCGAATGACTATTTGCAAAAATATAAAAATCCTTGCTAGAATTCATGTGCCATGCATTTTTTTGACGCTGAACATTTGTTTGTGGAACCTACCTAAAGTTTGATGTGAAAAATTGTCTCGTTTGGTTGATTTTGTTATTTTTGTAGGAACAGGCTTGTCGTTTTGATGTCGTTTGACAATGCTAATTTTATCATCTTATGAAGAAAAAATTATTAGCGATAATAGGTAGCCCGCTGATTTGTTGCTCCAATTCGGCAGCTTCCTCTGTGGATGTGAACGACGAAGAAAAGATGGAACTTATAGGACAGTTGCAGAAATTGGACACTTTTGTTGTTGAGGGGGAGTATCCTCTGAAGAATTATGCCGCTATGTGCTATACTAGTGCCATCATAAAAGACCCTGAGCCCGGGCCCGTTCCTGTCCCGCATGTTCCTTGTGACAGATGTGGAACCTGTATCGTACTTGCCGATACCATCAATGATGATATCCCTGTTTTTAAAAGAAATGGATATAAGGTCCAAACTTTATATCTCTGCAAAGCTTGTCTGTTGAAAAAAATTAGGAGAAATAAAGTTGTGACAGACTTCTCGGAAGATGAGTTGGCTGACGTTTCAAGGGATTATTTCCCTGTCTTGAAAATTAGGAAAAAAGGACAAAGGAAGTATCGCCAAATTATTTTGTGGGATTTCATTTGGCGTTTTAGTCGTGAAATCCATTATGTTGCCCTATACTTGGAGTCTGGAATGGAGTCTGATGAAATATTAGAGGATAAGGTCTCCCTGATTGAACAGGTATTAGGGGAACCGTTGGTGATGAAGGAGAAGTGATTTTACGGTATATTATAATTTTGTTCGAAAGGAAAGTGAGGTTTTGATGGAAGATAGTGTGAAATTCCCTAGGACGGCGGTGCTGGAGGTGACCTATAAGTGCAACCACAAGTGTGTGTTTTGTTCTTGTCCTTGGTATGCGCCCCATTCCGCCTATCCGGTAGGAAAGGAGTTGGACTTGGAGCAATGGAAACGTGTCGTCGATAAACTCTATGACATAGGTGTCGAGGCTTTCTCCATCACGGGTGGCGAGGCGATACTAAAGCCCGAGACTCCCGATATCATCCGCTATATCCGTGAGCAAGGCTTGAAACGTGGCTTGGATAGGAAGATCGTGCTCATCTCCAATGGTAAGGCGATGTCGGAGGATTGGCTCCGTTTCTTTAAGGAGAACAACATCCACCTTTGCCTCAGTCTGCCGGGATACAAGACCTTCAAGAAAATGACGGGTTCCGACCATGCGGATGGTGTCCTCCATTGGCTTGAAAGGGCGAAGGAGATCGGTCTCACAACTACTTGCAACATCACCGTCACGAAGATCAACTACGACGAACTTTTCCGTAACATATCGCTGCCGCTCATTTCGGGTGCGTCCACCGTTCTGCTGAACCGGTTCCTCCCGGGCGGAAGGGGGCTGGAGCACATCGACGAATTGCTTCTTTCGCGTGACCAGGTGAACGGCTTGTTGGACACTGCTGAAGAGGTGCTTTCTTATGCCAACCGACATGGTAGCCTAGGGACGGAGATTGCCGGTTGTACGCTTTTCGATGATTCTAAGTATCCTCATCTCCGGTTCGGTTACCGCTGTTCCGCCGCTTCCCACTTTTTTGTGGTCGACCCCGCTGGACAGATCCGTACCTGCAACCATTCCCCTCATGTCGTTGGAAACGTGCTCTCCGAACCCATGGTGAGCGATACGGCCTACTGGAACCTATTCGCCCACAATGATTATAAGTCTGAGGCATGCGACGGCTGCAAACTGCGGAGTGATTGCGACGGCGGCTGCAGGGAGGTGGCGAATATCCTGCATGGTGACCCTAAGGCGGCGGATACGAGCTTGGGACATTGTTATATAGTTAAGAGTTAAGATTTAAGAGTTAAAAATTATAGTCGGGATATGAAGAAGAGTATATCAGCTTTGCTTGGTGGTATTGCGTTGTTCATGTGTAAAGTATGTTCATCTTGTGAGACAAAAAACAATGATGATAAGGATAATCTCATTGAAAAACTTAAGAAGCTCGTCGCTAATGATGATGGTTCGAACGAAATCCCTGATTATAACGCGATGTGCTATGAGCCCGTCGCTCCCTCGGAGGAGGTGCCTTGTTTGCATTGTGGAAAACAGTTGGAGGTTTTTTCCTATGATATGGAGCAAGGTGGTGATTATATGGCAACCATCACACAGTATGGGTGGAAAGCCGAACTTGAGTTCCTTTGCAAGGATTGTCTAGTGGATGCTAGCTCCCAAGGTGAGGTTGTTAACACACTTTCGGAGGATGAATTATCATCCCATGATGTGTTTATGACGCTGAAAATCAAGAAGGAACAGGATGCTTCTTTCCGCAGGATTGTTTTTAATGACCTTGAACACATCTATTGTGTCATTTGTTATTTGGAAGAGGAAAAGACAGGCAAACAGGTGAAGGAGTTTTCTAAGGAAGAGATGGATTTTATTAAGCTTGTCTTGGGGAAATAATTATTAACGATTCTGTTATGAAACGAATCCTAGAATTATTCGGTGATGTGTTGAGTTCGTTGTTCCGTATGTTTTCTCGGAAGAATAGTTTGTATTACAACGAGAAGCAGGACCTTATTGTCCGCTTGCAGAAGCTGGCGACCCAAAACACGAGGGTGGAGCTCCTTGAGTTCTTGAATGCGATGTGCTATGACCCAGGGCCGCCTCCGCCCCAAGAGGTCCCTTGCGCTCGTTGCGGGAAGACTGTGATGAGCCGTTACGATAAACTACGGAAGGATGAAGATGATATCTACCAATTTTCGATGTATGGTTATGAGATGGAGAAGTATATGCTTTGTCGTGATTGCATGGACCAGGCTCTCCGAAACGACGAATTTGAGCTGTTGAAACCATTGGAAGTGGCACTTGACCATGTTGACGATTACGCTTTCCTCTACTCCTTTGTACATATCCGAAGGGGAACGGATATGCCTTTCCGAAAAATCATGGTCGATGATAATTGCATGCTTTCCGCTCTCAAATATCTAAAATGTAAGTCCCATGGTAGTCTGCCGGAATGCTATGATGAGGATGCTATGGACAAGTTGGCTTTTGTCCTCGGCAAGGAGCAAGTGGAGGAGGATTACCTCTTTGAGGATGGACGATGGCGGAAGAGATTATCCGATAGTTCCGAAAGATCCGTTTTTTAGGGTTGGTGGAAATAGTGCGAACATAAAGGTGCGGTTGAAGATTATGTGGAACTGATCTTACAGATAATTCTTCTCGAAGATCATCCCGTCCATTTGGAGAATGGATCTTGGAGGTGGAGAGCGTATGCCTTATTCGTCACGGCTCTGCCATTGCTCTATGTCGTAAGAGTGGTAGGCTCTGCTCAAACTGGTCAGTTGGTTCTTCCCTCGGTTAATGAGGAGAGTGTCGTGGACTTTGTTCGAACAGGTTAGTTGGCCCTTGTCTCGATCTATGAGGGGGAGGTCGTGTGTGTATATGAGCGAGTCGCCTTTCCTCTCGTAGTTCCCTGCGCTTTCAATGGGTAGGGTTATTTTATGCGAGGAAGATCCGCAGCTCCCCACCTTCCCGTCTTTGCCGAACAACAGGTAGGTGTGGTAAGAGAATAGTCCGTCTATGTCGCTGTGGCAGGCGATGATGTCATATTGTCTTTGGACGAGGAGGTACATACCACCGCTGTATGCGGCGCAGATGATGAGACAGCCCGCCATAATCTGGTTGGCCACTCTCACGCACCTCTCTTCCTTCTTCCTCCTGACAAGGTGGATGAGGCTGGCGATGATGGAGCCTGACGCGATGAGTAGGATTACTAATGTTATCGGAAAAAAACAATATGCCAATACCAGCAATCCGCATCCTTCGTTTGAGACGTGGATGAAGGTTGCCGCTAAGGCGAGTAGGATGACAAATATGGCGCGGGTCTGGTTCATAGAAAATTATATGGGTTGTTTGCTTCGTTTCCGTTTAGGTCGAATATCTCTCCCTCTATGTGGAGAATCGACCTTAGGGGGATTTTCACGCCTCCTCGGAATATCAGTTCTTGCTCATACTCTTGGAACTTGACGAGGTGATCGGTGATGTTTTCGATGGCGCCACCCTCTTTTTTTAGGTCCGGTTTGAAATAGGTGACGGTGATGATGGGTTGCTCCTCCGTATGGGTGAGCAGCAGATTCATCTTCTGGTCAAGTTCGGTGGCCTCCGATTCGTCCACCTCCCTGAATTCGTCCGTCTCCCTCGCCGTCTCCTTGATGGCGTCGCCATGTCCGTTCAACGCCGCGAATGGTGCGAACTGGGCTGCCCGGTCTCGTGCGGACATCTGTGGATGTTTCGTTGAGATGGGGTGGGGAAGGTGGATGATGTCGTCGTATTCGTGACTCATGCTTTGTGTCCTCCAATTTGTTGGTTCCTCTCTTTGGCGGTGGCGCCCTCTTCGAAGTTGATTCCCTTGAGTATCGCGTTTTTGCCGAATTTTTTCTTGATGTCCAGAAGTGTCTCCTGCACTTTCCGTTCTTTCCCGAGGGAAGCTTCTTCCTCTTTCTTTGTCTTCTCCAGTGCTTCGTAGTCTACGAAAAGTTCCATCTGTATCGGTTTGTTTTCCTTCTTGATGGCTGTTTCCTCTATCACGTGGTTGGCGGTAAGTGTTAACCTACGGACGAGCAGGTGCGGGTCTACGATTCTTTCGAATAGCGAGAGTGTCGCCTCCGTGATTTGTTTGGCGGAAGAGGTGTGCCTGTTGAGGTTGATGTTGCCGTGTGCGGGTTTCGGGACTGGTTTCCCGTAGTAGTTGTTGGTGATGGCGCCGTGGTATTGTTCGCGTATTTCGGGACGGTTCAGCGACTCTCCGTCGAAGTCTACCAATAGGTTTATCTGGTCGGTGACTAGGTGCTTGTCCAATAGTTCGAGCGCCAGGTTGTCCGCCATTTCGTGGACCACCACTTTGGTCTTGTCGTATTCGTAGGGGCGGGAGAGAACCTGACCGCTACCGAGGGAATGAGTCTCGGGACGGTAGGCTTTGATGTCGGCGATGGTGCATGGCTCCCAGCCCCAAGCGTGGTCGATGACTAGTTCTGCGTTTACGCCGAAGAGGCTGTAAAGGAAATCTTCGTTGCGGAGGGAACAGCGGGCTACTTTCCCCATCGTGTCCAATCCGTACATTTCAAGTTTTTTTGCGATTCCTTTTCCTATGCGCCAGAAGCTGGTGAGGGGTCTGTGGTCCCAGAGTTGTTCCCGGTAGGATTGTTCGTTCAGTTCCGCGATGCGCACGCCGTCCTTGTCCGCCGGGATATGTTTCGCCACGATGTCCATGGCTATTTTGCTGAGGTAAAGGTTAGTGCCGATGCCCGCCGTGGCGGTGATGCCCGTGTGTTCGAAGACGTCACGTATCATTTTCATGGCGAAGTCGCGGGGGGATAGCTTGTAAGTCTTGAGGTATTGGGTGGCGTCGATGAAGACCTCGTCGATTGAGTAGACGTGGATGTCCTCCTCCGCCACATATTTGAGGTAAGTCTTGTAAACTCTTGTGCTGTAGTCGATGTAGAGCGACATGCGGGGTGGGGCGATGATGAAGTCCAGTTCCCAGTCCGGGTGTTCTGCCAGTTCCTGAGCGGACGATGATTTTGCGGTGAACCTATGTTGTGGCGCTTTCGCCAGCCTTTGCCTGTTTGCGTTTTCCACCAGTTGCACCACTTCGAACAGCCGTGCCCGTCCTCCGATCCCGTAACTCTTCAGCGAAGGGGAGATGGCGAGGCAGATTGTCTTTTCTGTCCTGCTGCTGTCCGCCACCACAAGATGGTTGGTGAGGGGGTCGAGCTTACGTTCGACACACTCCACCGAAGCGAAAAAGGACTTCAGGTCAATCGCGATGTATGTGCGTTCGTCTCTTTCCATGCCTATGAGTTGAATGGTTAGCTGTCCTGATAGTCTGGACGGCCGATTGAAATATGAAAAGCAGGACATCCCGTGGGAATTGTCCTGCTCTGTTTGATGAAGGTAAGCTCTTCCGGTTTATTCCGAGAAGTCGAAGGATACGTTACCCGGGTTGGCCTGTGCGATTTCCACGCAGCCAGCGTTGAGTTTCTTCGCATGGGTGATGTGAAGTTTAGCGCCAGACGCTTTCATTTCCTCCGCGATCTCTTTGAGGTTCAATGCGGTGAAGTCTTCCGCGCTGACTGTCAAATCGCTTCCTAGTCTAGCGATGTCCTTAATGTCGAAAAATGATATCATAATATACTTGTTTTTAAATGGTTACGGTTCTTGATATCCGAAATGTCCCTTGTTTGATTTTTACTATTCATACAAATGTAATGGTTTTTGTATGAAGGGAAGTGCTTTGTTGTCTTAAATAAAATTAATAATTTTGCGTGCTCAAAAAATGAGAGGTATAATTGCTTTATATATAATTGATTAATAAATAGTTATTATGGAACTAGGGACGAGAGGTTTGCTTACGATCTTGATGCTTGTGGTGTCGAATGTGTTTATGACGTTCGCATGGTATGGAAATCTTAAACTTCATGAGTTGAAAATATCCACAGATTGGCCGTTGGTTCTTATTGTCCTGTCCAGTTGGGGCGTCGCCTTGTTCGAGTATAGTTTCATGATTCCCGCCAACCGCATGGGTGCCCAAATTACGGGCGGTCCCTTTTCTTTGGTGCAGTTGAAGGTGATTCAGGAAGTGGTCTCCATCTGTGTGTTTTCGCTGATTGTCACTTTGGTGTTCAAAGGGGAATCCTTCCATTGGAACCATTTGGCCGCATTTGTCTGCTTGGTGTTGGCTGTCTATTTCGTTTTCCGTAAATAGGTATTGCTTTAAGTCGCTTTTGAGGGTGTTTTGCTTCTCGCATGGGGTGTTTCCCTGTGCGGAGAGGTGCTTGGTCTCTTCTTCCTCGATGTCTGTTTTTCGAGGAGGTGGGAAAGGTATCTTCTTGGAAACTGAATGATGGTGTTAGTTTTCTTTCCGGAAATTTGTTTGTAATTAGTTAAAGATATGTTTTGAAATCTGCTTGCCAATTACTAAATTTACGATGCTAGTGGGATAATGTGTGAGAATAAGGGTTGTATTATCATGCGATTTGGTGGTATGACTGTATGTATGTCTGAAAGAAACAACTAAATAAAAATAAACGTATGAGGAAATTAATTACTATCAAACATGGTATCTTCCGGCGTTGGCTTATGTTGGGATTGCTGCTGCTCCTTTCACCAAGTCTATTCGCCCGATATGATTGTCAGGACTATGACGACAAGGAGAACCGTTTTTCGGTGAGTTACGAAGATTGTAAAGGCCTTGTGAAAATCAAGTTCCTTCTCTTCTGGAGAAATTGCGTGGCGAGTTCGGGTGATTCCGGTATCGACTACATAGACTTGAAATATGGAAGCACAACCTTATGTAAGGTGACCCGGACAGGTGATCATTCATATAAGATTTCCTCTTTGTTGAGTAGTTCCCAAGGAATTATGTATGTTGGTGACGCCAATAACCCGACGAAGAAATTGACTAATGGTGAATTCGATAAAGTGGTGTCCAGTGACAGCAAAAATTATGTTTATTTCTATTTGTACCCTTCTAGCCTTTCGGGACAGAACGTCTCTCTCTCTGGTAAGTGGTGGTACCACTATGCGGGAAATCACAACAACACGATTAATTTGATGACTCGATCAGTGAAATTCAGCAAAACTGAGGCGTCCGAGATCAAGTTGGATTCATATTCCTATGATTTGTCGAATGGTAAAATCATTGTTACAGGAGAAAAGAAAATAGATTGTGCTATTGATGAAGGTGCTGCTTCTTGTTATTCGCTTTCGACTTCGAAAGCTGGGGTGACTCCAACTTTTGAGTTTACCTCAACAAGCTCCCCTAGAAAATTCAAGTTCACTTTCCCTATTTCAGATGAGTCGAATTCCTGCCAGGCAAAATATGTCAATCATGCGAAAGATGGATATGGACATGAGTATTCCTCCCAATCCAACACATTAGTAGTCCCTGCGTTTATCTATCCGACGGATGCCAAGGCGCAGTTCAATTCCGACACGAAGAAGGTCATCGTCTCTTGGTCTGGACCGACCATCTCGGGAACGGCAGGAACCAATTATTTCGACAAAGGTTATACGATCTATCGTAGCAAGGATAAAAAGACTTGGGAAAAAATAGGTTCTACGAACAAGGCGAGTGAACGTTCTTTCACGGATGACAGTTTCGTGGATGTGGATGTGACAAACGAATCTTATTCCTATAAGGTTGTAAGTAATTTTGCCTTGGATTTAAACTATACGGAAGATAAATATACGACTGTAAGTAATGCGGTGATCGTTTCCACTAGCCATTACAACGTCTATAACCTGAGTGCCGTGGTGGATTCGGTCAATGAGACCACTACGTTGCGTTGGGATGTGACCGGTGCTTTGTGGGCGAACAGTAGCGAGTTCTACATCGTCAGGAAAGAGGCTGTCTCAAAAAAGTCCGAAACGCTTGCCCTCTATACGACGGGAAAGGAGCTGATTAGTGGACAGGATGAAAATGGTGTCAATTATGGTACTTATGTGGATGACGCTGTCGCCATTTGTACGGAATACATCTATTCCGTCTACGTGAAGGCTCCTGAAACATATGGCGAGTTGGGCTCGTTGTCATCCGATACGATCATGATCAGTGAAATCGGTACCATGAAATCGATTTCTTCTTCCAAGGGCTATTATCCGGACCGTACAGAGATAGACTGGACGGCGAATGGCGCCTTCGACCATTTCGTGGTGGAAAGGAAGTTGTTCGATGACGCAGATGACGCTTATACGCAGATAGCTACCGTTAGTGCCAACAAGGCACAGTCTCGCTATTCATATGACGACCAGACTTGTGTGGCGGGTAACTTATATAGCTATCGTGTCTATGGTGTCGACGAATGTGGTAGCTCTTCTGTAGTCTCCAATAAAATGGAGGATTACGGATTCCGTACGCCGACTGGTGATTTCTACGGCCGCGTAACTTACCAAAATGGACAGTCTGTCGATTCCGTCGAAATCTACTTGGATTCGGAGGAGGGTATCAAGGCTCAGTCTCTGATCCTTTCTTCCCACGGTATCCAAACGGATATACCTCAACTCACCTCCGCTTCCGGCTTGGCTTTCCAAGCATGGATGTCGCTCGATTCACTCTCGATGGGAAGTGTCCGCCTAGGTAACTATACGATCTCGTTCGTCGAGGATTCCATCTTGGTGGGTAATGGCTCACAAACGGTTTCGTTCGCCAAAGAGTTCAATGGAATGAACTCTTACCGTCATATTACGGTCAACTTCGATACTTCCGCCCATCTGTATATTGATGGCAAGTTGATTGCGTCAAAACCTTTGGCGTTCATCCAACCGACTTCGGGTTCTTGCCTCATCGGTGATGGTTTTAATGGTTATATCGACGAGGTGAGGATCTGGAACCGCACACTCTCCGAAGCGGAAGTGGCGAATGATTTTACCCGTTACATCGTCGGCAACGAAAATGGATTGGTTTGCTACTATACTTTCAATTTCGTGGCGAACAACCTCTGTTTCGATATGTCGCAGACGGGCATCTCCTTTAACGGAAACCACGGAACTTTGGGCTTGGGTACGACCGTCAGCCAAAACATTCCTAGCCAGGAACAACTCTCCTATAAGGGTGTCACCGACCATAGCGGCGCTTACTCCATCCGTGCCGTCCCTTATTATGGCAATTCGACCGCCTATACTTTGACGCCTAGGCGTGGAACGCACCAGTTCACTCCTTCTCAGGAAATCCGTGTCCTCAGCGCCAGCGTGCCTAGCCATACGGTGAACTTCACCGACAATAGTTCGTTCGACGTGAGCGGTACGGTTGTCTACAAAGGCGGTACCTATCCTGTTGAGGGCGTGCAATTCATGATCGATGGCGTGATGGCGGTCTCTAATACGGGTAGCTATATTTCTTCAGATGAGGATGGTAACTTCTTAATCAGCGTCCCTGTGGGTGTCCATGAGGTGAAAGCGGTGAAGAATGGTCATGTCTTCGAGTTGGATGGTAGAATTTGCAATAGTGACAGTACTGACAGAAATTATCAGAACATCATTACTGGCTTGGAACTTTATGATATCACGAAAGTGAAATATGTCGGCCGTGTCTGCGGTGGTACGGTCCAAGAGTCTTTCCCTGTCGGATTCTCCTTGTCGAAGAATAACTTGGCCAACAATATGGAGGTGGTCCTCTCTTCCACGAAACCGGAATATGTTTTGCAGACGGGCGATAAGGTCCATTCCGACACGGTCTCCCATCCTTCGCTCTCCGGTGATGTGGCTGCTGGCAGAAAGTGTGAGGCGAGAACGACTAAGGTCGACTATAACACGGACAATATCACTATCCATGTGAATGAGGAGACGGGTGAGTTCATCGCTTGGGTTTTCCCTATAGCTTATAATGTGAAACTCTCCGTGTTTGGCCATGAGGATATCACGGGTGACAATTCTACCCTTGACCTCTCCTCTTATGCGGCGACTCAATACGAGGTGTATGAGTATGCGGATTCTGTTTTCGCCAATGGACATAACGACAAGGATGGTTATAGTCGGGTCTCTTACAAGGATTCCTTGGATTATAGGCAGAAACAAGTCTTCACTAAACGTTACAGGGCGACTATGGATGTCGTTCAACTTCGTAACGGAAGGGAGTTGGACTATTTTGGAAAGAATATGTTCTCGACGACCAACTTGACAGGGGAGACGACTTCTGTGCCTTTGTATGATGATTCTACGAAGTCTTATACTTTTGGTTTGCCTTGCTTCATCACCAACGAGGTGTATACTTTCAAGTATTCCATCTTTGAGGAGTATCCTTTCTATGTGGATAACAAGAATAACATCGATGAAGATAGGACGGACCGCGTGTTCATTGATGACGCGACGGTTGTCTTCGATAATAAGTTCGCGCTCTCTGCTGAATTGGATAGTGTGGAACAAACCTATACTTTTAAGGTGAATGAGCCTGATATGACGACTGCCAAGGCTACTATCTCCGCCACGTTTACCTATGGTGATAGTGATAATCCAACGAGCGTCGCTTGGGTCAATCCGATGGGTAACCCGAACGGCGAAGGTTTCGTCTTCGGTTCGCACCAGACAGGAACGAACTTCGTGACCGCTGGCCCTGATAAGTTCCTTTGTGTCCTCCGTGACCCTCCTGGTTCTACTAGTTACTCTTATTTGGAGAAGGGAACTTCATTTACGGAATCCAGCACTTATACGGGTTCCGTTGAGGAGGAGGGATCCGAAATTTGGAATACTGGATTTAAATCACAGACCATGACCTTCGCTGGCGCAGGTGTTGGAGCTATCACAGGAACCGGTCAACTCGTTTTCGAATCCAACGATGGCGTTTCCGCCGGAATCATACAAGACGTTGAGTACACAGGTTCCAATTCGAAATCCACTAACACTACGTTGACTACTCGTATCCAAACGAGCGATGACCCAATCTATGATGGCGCTAACGGTGATGTCTATGTGGGTTACTCCACGAACATTTCCTTTGGTAGCACGTTTAACACGACGGTTGTCCCTAAGGCTTTGTTCGACACACTGGGCGGTGATGATTATTATGATGTCGTATACGCTGAGTCCGATTCGTTCGTGATGGTCAAATCCAAGGGTGTCAGCACCTTGCAGAACTTCAATACGATGTTCGCTTATCCTCAGGTCTACATCGAACAGACTTTGTTGCCTAACCTCGAGGATTTGAGGGCCTCTTTGCTCTATGACCTTTCTGAGGTGGACACTTCCAAGTTGCAGGCGTTGGCGGATACGAACAAGGTGAACTATTATGTCTCTTTGGTGCCTAAGTCTAGCGAACTCTTCGGTCAGGAGGGACAATACAAGGTCTATTATACCAAGGGCTGCGTGAAATGTGATACGATCAATTACTTGAATCAGTCTATCTCCCGTTGGGAGAAGGCCTTGAGCGATAATGATAGTATTAAGGTCAACGCTTCTAAACTACAACAGAACTATTCGTTCCAGGCTGGCGCTAATATCGAATATAGCGAATCGTTCTCTTCTACTTTGTCTTCTTCCCATTCCTTCAGTATTAAGGTGGGTGTGCAGATTTCCAACGATTTTGAGGTCACAATCGCTACTGTCGCTTCTAAGTTCGAGTTCGAGGAGAATGTTTCAACTACTCAGGGCGGTGAGTTCACTGACGAAGCGGAGGCTAGCCATAGCAAGGGCTTCGTCCTCGCGGAAGATGGCGATGATGATTACTTGAGCGTGGATGTCTTGTATGAATCCGCTGATGTTGACGAGACTTATGTTAACCATGTGGGGTCGGGTAGTGCCGACACTACTAAATTGGCGAAGAAGGATTTCTATCCTACGTTCGTATTCCGTACCCGTGGCGGTGCCACTAGTTGTCCTTACGAGGATGCCTATAAGGCTAGCCACTGGAAGGGCCATGAGGACGAGGTCATCAGCGTGGCTACCATGAAACTGGAACAACCAAACATCGATATGCCTCAGAAGTTTATCGAGAACGTCCCTTCTGGCGAAGACGCTTACTTGACTGTCTACATGAAGAATAATTCCGAGACTGGCGAAGACCAGTGGTTCGACCTCCGTTTTGTGGACGCGACTAACCCATATGGGGCTATCCCTTCCATTGACGGTAATTCAATGTCCGGTTTCGCCCTCGAATATTTGGTGCCTGCGGGTGATGTCTTGGAGAAGACTATCGCTCTCACAAAGGGCTCCGTATTGAACTACGATAACTTGGGTATCGCCCTTTGCTCTAAGTGCCAAGCTGATCCGACTGGATTCTTGGATGTCATCTCCGATACGGTCTATTTCTCCGTCCATTTCATTCCTTCTTGTTCTGATGTGGCGATTAGCCAACCTAGCAACAACTGGACGTACAATACGCTGTGCGCTATCGATACGGTCGATGGCCTCGCTAAACATTACATGCCGATTTCCATCTCCGATTTCGACGTTAACTATACGGACTTCGAACATATCGAACTTCAATATAAGTCGGCTTCCGCATCGGACAACGATTGGATCACTTTGGCTTATTATTACAAAGAGGATTCTTTGGCCCAGTCGATGGTGAATAATGGTTTCAACGCCTTCACAATCGACGCGAACGACGGTGGAGTCATCTCGTATAAATTCTTTATGGATGATCTTCCTGACCAGAAGTACGACATCCGTGCCGTCTCTTTCTGTAATATCAACAATGAGTTGTATGACAATCCGTCACCTATTATTTCTGGTGTGAAGGATATGTACAACCCTCGTCTGTTCGGTACGCCTAAGCCTGCTAATGGTGTCTTGACGATTGATGACGATGTCCGCGTCGATTTCAATGAGACCATCGCTGAGGGTATGCTCACCCGAAATAACTTCACGGTGACCGGCGTCCGCAATGGCGCCGTTACGAGCCATGATGTCTCTATTTCCTTGGATGGAACGAACGACTATCTCTCCACTGAGGCTGAACGTAATTTCGCCGAGAAGGATTTGACGTTCGAGTGTTGGGTGAACTTCTCTGATTTGCAGAGCGCCACTTTCTTTAGCCATGGTAACCCGAATGAGTCCATCGAGATGGGTATGACCCAAGATGGTAAGGTCCGCGTGAAGGTGGGAACGAAAGAAATCGTTTCCGAAAGCGCTCCTCTCTGGGAGAAGGGTTCTTGGAACCATGTGGCTCTGACTTATGACGCTTCTGCCGGAAAAGTTTCCGCGATTGTCAATTTCTCTAGTTGTATTGACAATGCTCTTGTCGGGAAATACAATGGTTCTGGTGTCGTCGAGGTGGGACGTAGTGTCTCTTCCGAGTCGAATTACTTCAATGGCAAGGTGGATCAATTCAGAATTTGGAATGCGGTACGTTCTAATTCGACAATCCAAGTTAATGCCTCTAAACAGCTTTCCGGCAACGATCTTGGTCTAATCGCTTGTTATGCGATGGACGAGGCGAAGGGTTCTGCGACTGAGGATAGGGCCCGTGGCGCTAATATGTTGCTGAATGGTTGCGCTTGGTCTTTGCCGGATGGCAAGTCCGCTTCCTTTGACGGTAAGAGCTATTTGTCTTTGAATTCGTCTTATGCGGCCGTTACTTCTGATATGGACTTCACGTTGGAGTTCTGGTTCAATGCTTTGCCGGGTGCGAAGAACCAAACATTGTTGTCAAGCAATATGAGACAAAGGAATAGTTTGGAGGACGCTTCCA
Organism: Paludibacteraceae bacterium; assembly: GCA_045617845.1. Classification (GTDB taxonomy): domain Bacteria; phylum Bacteroidota; class Bacteroidia; order Bacteroidales; family Paludibacteraceae; genus UBA1181. Next base: position 17,139 of record JAZLJL010000079.1, read on the forward strand.
CTTTGTTCGTGGTCGGTTTTAACGAAAATGGTGCCCTTTCGTTCCGACACAATGGTTTGGAACATGAGGTTGTCGGTGATCTGGCCGATAACAATTGGCATAGTTTCGTCTTGGCGGTTAGCCGCACATCCGGGAACGCCCGTATCTATATCGATGGTGAACTGAATACTTATTTCTCCGCTGGTGAAGTGGGTGGCATCTCTTCTGATAAGATTTATGTGGGTGCGAGAGCCTTCCATGCGGATATGGCTTCTTCCGAGTTGACGGTAGACCAATATTTCACGGGTAAGTTGGATGAAATCCATCTGTGGAACCTCTATCGCCAACAGTCGCAAATCGAATCTTTCTACAACGAGAAACTGCAAGGTGATGAGATGGGCTTGTTGCTCTATTATCCTTTCGAACATTATATCCAATGGCAAGGAACTGCCGAACAGCAGTATACGTTGTCTGATTTGACTAACTCCCTTGCCGGATCGGCTGAAACGGTTGGATCGGTTGAGGCTTCTTCCGATATCCCTCCGGTGAAGACCCAAGACGCTACTTCTTCGTTGTTGTATGATTGGGTGGTGAACAATGACGCTTTGATCATCAACTTGAAGGAGGAGGATAGTATGATCGAAAAGACGATCGTCACCTTCACGGTCGCTGACGTGAAGGATGTGAACGGTAACCCTATTTTGTCTCCAATCACATGGAGCGCTTATGTCGATCGCAACCAACTGAAATGGCAGGATAACGTTGTCTCCTTCGTCAAGAAAGCTGGTGAGGAGTATAGCTTCGAGATGCCGATCTCGAATAATGGCGGTTCTGTCATCAACTATACCTTGAGTAATTTGCCTTCTTGGTTGGAGGCGACTCCTTCGTCGGGAAGCGTCAATCCTCTGGCTTCCGAAAAGATTGACTTTGTGGTTGATCCTTCCCTAGCTGTCGGTTCTTATGATGAAACCATCTATTTGGTCAATTCCGACAACGTCAGCGAGCCTCTCGCTTTGAATTTGATGGTGGAGGGCGATACGCCTGATTGGTCCTTCTCTAAGGGTGAATATAGTATGGATGTTTTCGCCCAAATGAAGATGGATAACTTGTTCTCCCATGATTCAAACGATATGCTGGCTGCCTTCTGCGACGGCAAGTGTGTCGGTATGGCCCATAGTTCATACAATGAGGCTTTGGATATGTGGTATGCTATGCTTACGGTCTATTCCGATACCCTCGTGAGCCACGAGCTCTCCTTCCGCATCTGGGACGCTAGTAAGGGTGTTGTCTCTGAGGCTGTGCCTAGTGTGGCTGTGAAGTTTGTGAATGATAAGATTTTCGGAACTCCTACTGAACCGGTTGTGTTCTCTACGGATGCTGTTAAGTATCAGAATATCCGTCTGGATGAAGGTTGGAACTGGGTTAGCTTCCCTCTTGTTAATAACCAGATGAATGATCTTGACGCTTATTTGGCGAATGGTTCTTGGGATAAGAATAGTGTCGTGAAGGATATGGGTGGTGTGGCTAACTATTCCGCTCTCTCTTCTCGTTGGTTCAACGCGGGTCTTAATCTTACGAATGTGAACATGTTCAAGGTCTATTCCGCTTCGAGCCAAGTGCTTTCTGTCTCCGGAACGAACATGGACATCGCCAACACTGAGATTTCGGTCGGAAAGGGTTGGAACTATATTGGTTATCTGCCTTCTTCCAGCATGACCGTTAAAACGGCTTTGGCTGATTACGAGGCGAGCCAGGGTGATGTGATCAAGTCTGTGGATGGTTTCGCTATGTATTACGGAAACGAGTGGGTGGGCTCGCTCACTTCTATGCAACCTAACAACGGTTATATGTTGAAGCGTGTCGCTGATGGCGCTGTGTCATTCACTTATCCGACTAGGTCTTCTTCTTTGAGGTCTGCGTCTATGCCGGTTCTCAACGCATCGAAGTATGAGTCCAACGCTTGTGTGGTGGCTTATGTCCCTAATTTGGAGAGCGGTGACGTGATTCGTGCTGTTACAGGTGACGAACAGAGCGAGGCTATTCCTGTAAGGATGGATAATGATTCTACCTTGCAGTTTATGGTCGTTTCCGCAGCGAAGAATGCGCCTATCGGTTTCTTGATGGAAAGGGATGGGGTCGTCTATCGCGCTAATAATGTGATGAGGTTCATGAGTGATGAGGTTTATGGTACTCCTGATGCGCCTGTCGTGCTCGATTTCTCTTCTTCTGCCGCTTCCGAGCCTTTGTCTTTGTATCCTAATCCTGCTGTCGACGTTGTGGAGTTGAGTGGCTTTGTGGGTGAGTCGGATGAGGCTTCCGCTGTGATTGAGATCTTTAACGCTCTCGGCGAGAAGATATTTATGAATGAGGTTATGACCTATGGCGGTATGTTGAAGACCACAATCAATGTGAGTGGTTGGAATTCAGGCTCTTATTTGGTGAAAGTCTCTGCGAATGAAGATGTTAGGATAATTAAACTTTTGAAAAATTAAGCGTATGAAAAGGAACTTATTGATATTTTCTCTTGCCCTTCTTGCAGGATTCTCCTCCTGCAAGAAGGACTCTAAGACTGGTGGCCCTGATGTGAATCCTGTGTATGATGATCCTCTTTGGTCTGCCGTTGAGGCGAAGGGGGATTATGCCTATACGATGACGGCGGTGTTTGACCTTCCTGCTGATTTGAAGGCGAATGTGTCGGATGGTGACAGGATGGCCGCTTTTGTCGGTGATGAATGTAGGGCTGTCTCTTCTCCTAATAATGGTCTCTTTATCTTGAACATCGTCGGAACTTCGGACGAGGAGAGTGCTTTGAATTTTAAGTATTGGAACGCTTCGACGCATTATCTATATGAATTTGATGGCTCTGTTACCTACGTGCCTGATCTAATTTATGGCGTGGTTGATGAACCGATTCTTTTCATTTGCAATCAGTTATAGTTTTTTTTTATGGTTGGCGGGAGTGGAATTTGTATTCTTACTCCCGCTTTTTTTCTTTTGTGTTTGTGCCTTTTTATTATTTTTATTCCATACATATTCTTATGGATGTGTGTGGATTCTTTTTTTTCTCAATATTTATATTTATATTTACGGGTAAAAATGTATGTTATTGATAGGGTTGTCTTATGTATGTATAATGAAATAGACATGAATTTATGAAAACGAATATTGCCTTTATATATGCCAGATTGCTGGCTTGTTTGGTCCTTTGTTTGGGTTTATCTTCCCAATTGACTACATCCGCCGCTGTTATTGCTGGAACGGATTTTGAACCTTATGTTTATCCGGGTGATTCCATCCCGTGGGATTTAAATTCGGTGAAGCAGATCGGTATGTCCGGAAACGTCCTCTCTTCTGGTGCCGCCTATTCTGGCAACGGAAACAACTATACGAAAAAGGATTTGGATTATGTCTATTGTGTGACGAATAATCCTAGTACGCTTAATCCTGATTATCTGGAGACTGATGAGTATATGTGTGTTGTCCAATATGCCGGCGACATGACTAGGATGACTTCCTTTTTCGACTATCAGATCAATGGCATGAAGGTTGGTACTAAGTTTACCATTACGGTCTCTTTTTATGTGCTGAATAAGACTTTGCCGTCTGGCGATCCTTTGGGCGCTAAGATAGTCATTAACCCGAATCCTTATGGGGCGGCTACTTATTATGAAGATGTTCAGGTGTCTGTCACTCAAAAAAAACAGACTGTCACCATTTCGGGTACCGTCGAGGATACGGACATGGATTTGTGTTTCCTTTTCCCTGATTACGGAAAGGTGGAGGGAATGGCGATTGGTATAACCGAAATCACGGTTGATGGTACTTTCGACCCGAAAATCACTTCCAGCCAGGGTATTGAGGCTTGCAAGGGCGAACAGACGTTGCTTTCCCTTGATAAGGAATATAATGCTAAATCCTATTCTTGGCAACATCGTTCGGGTGGGTCTTGGACTGAAATCGGTACTTCCAAAAACCTTCTTTATGAAATGAATGCCGATGAGGAGTTCCGTTGCGTCGTGGATGGTGTGGAATCGAACACGTTGGAGGTGAAGTCTATGACTTGCTGCGAGATTAATGGTCATCCTGCTTCCAGGAAGACGCTCCTTTGGGAGACTTTCGGCCATTTCCCTGATAGCCATATTTATGTGGATAGGGATGGTAATGAGAGTACTACTCCTTCTACTTGGCCCGCTTTCCGTGCTGATGTCTCTTACACTTTACCGGGAAATGAGTTTGATGATGGTAGCGGAGTCGAATGTACTTCTTGTAAGAAGGGCGGCGTCAAAAAGGATGGGAAAATTGAGGATGGCCTTTATGCGATTGTGGCTCCTACTCCTACGGGTTATTATACTTCCCAATCTGTTAACCAAACAGCTAATTGGATGCAAGCCGTTGGATCTGACCATACTTCTTTGTTGACGGGTGAGAAAAATGGCGGCGCCCTTTTCATCAATGTTAATTTTTTCTTTACCGGCGTTATCTTTGAGGCTGATTTCTCTGATGTCTGTACTGGTAAACAAGTGTTCTACGAAACTTGGATCGCTAATTTGAGCGGCGCTACTTCCAAAGAACCGATTGTCACCGTGAGATTGCTGGACGCTGATGATAATACTATACTCGATGAACAGGCTGATATTCATGCTGTGAGAGGGGGTGGGTGGACGCCTATCAAGGGACAGTTCCTTTTGTCTGGTTCCGGTAAACGGAAAGTGAAGCTTCAGGTTTTGAGTACCAATGGATCTGAATCTACTTCTGACGCTTCTTATTGGCAGGATGGTAACGACCTAATTATTGATGATATAAAATTTATGGTGTGCTCTCCGCCTTCTTTGGAGGCTTACTCCGATATCAGTGTATTCGCTAAGGACTCTACCATTTGCGCGGATATGGATTTTACGATCGAGGCGCCTGTGAGTACGCTCCTTGATAATTTCTTTGGCGGTAACCAAAAGTATCTTTTCCAATATAGTGGGGATGAGGGGGCTTCTTGGTCTAATATCTCTGATTTGGAGGCTGATAATAAGTTCGTTATTAATACTAGTGATTATAGGAGTGATAAGATGCAGTTCCGCGTCATCGTGGCTACACCTGATGTATTGTCCGCTTTTTTGACGGATCCTAATTCCGCTGATTTTGACGACAATTGCCGTAATTATTCTATTACCGAACCGTTTACTATTACGCGTGCTGGTGACTTGGATCTCGGCGCTACTTTCACTACTTCGGCTTGTGTCGAGGATGAGGTGGAGTTGTTTGCTCCTACTACATTGACTGATGTGGCTTCTTGGGGCTGGGCTGACGAATCGGGTCGGGTATTGGTCCCTCTTTCTGATGATAAGGGTGAACTTTCTTATATTATCGCCCATAAGAGTGAAGAGCCTGAAGTTTACTATTTCCTTGCCGCTACTACTGATGGCTGTCAGGGTAAACGTAAATATGTGGTGAACGTGAGGGAAAAGGTGGATTACGATTATGAGAAGGTAGAGGAGTGTGGTGTCACTACTTTTACCATCACAAAGAAAGAGCCTTCTTCTGCCGAATTTGTGTGGTCTTATTTGGGGGATGATTTTGTGGGAGACGAATTTGTCTTCGATTCTAAACTTTTGGCACCGGGCGAAGATCCTTCTGCTAAAAAATATGTATTGTTGTCGGGAACTGCTGAGGATTATTGTGAAAACTCTGACAACGGTTACCAATTTATTTTAAAGACGATTCCTGGTGAACCTGAAGCCGCTAATCCTTCTTTGAGCTTTGTGATGGATCCTGGAAATACTGCTTCTGTTGCTGCTTCCGCTTTGGCGGAACCTGATAATACGTTGGAATGGGTCGTTTCTTCGATTGATGTGTCTGAGGCTCCTGAAACTGGTTGGTCAGATGCGGATCCTTCCGTTCCTTTGGATTATGATTCGACTTATTTCTTTTTTGTTCGTCAGGTGAATGAATATGGTTGTAAGGGTCCTGCCGTGAAAGTCCATGTTACTGTTAGTTCTTCGCCTATGCCGATTGCTGTCGATACCATGGTCTGCATGGAGTCATCTGTTGATTTGAAGGACTTGGTCAAGACAACCGATGCGATCTATGAGTTGTTGTGGTACAGTGATGGTGACGTGAAACCTGACGGCACAGGAAGCAGCACCATACCGACTGTGAATACGGATGTCCCTGGTGTGTATGAGTTCTATGTGACACAACGTAGCACATTGTCTCCTTACCCTGAGAGCAAGATCCAGACAGTAAAGGTAGAGGTTGTCGGCGTCGACGTCCCTGACACGACGGGCAACACATAC
>JAZLJL010000080.1:0-25067 GCA_045617845.1 Paludibacteraceae bacterium
GTCGTCAGACTACGACAACCAGAGAACATCCATGCATAACAATTCTCAGCCAATTCCGTGGCGGGCAAGGCGGGGGCTGTCGTCAGACTCTTACATCCCCTGAAAAGGCCATAAAAACAATACGGAGAAGGAATCTTCGTCGTAACACCTTCCCCGTCAATCAGACTCATCACACTACCGCTCGCCGCAATGGAGCCATCCATTTTGAAATAGACAGTAGACCTTTCACTCGACAATCCTTGGGGATAATCTCCCTTGAAATAAACACGCTCTCCCTTCCTTAGCGGAATCATATTCGAAAACTCCAGTTTTCTCCACTCTTTTCCACCATCAATAGAATATTGGATTTTCGATTGAATAGAATCTGATTTAGCATACATTCCCACCGAAGAGCTGTCCTCATTAGCCGTGAAACAAAGATAGTTCTGCGCATTTATCAGTGCAGAGACAATGAGGAGAGCGAAAAGTAACAATAATTTTTTCATAAGCATATTTTAAAACGAATAGTTTGTAATGACAAAGATATGAAAATTAAGAGTTAAGAATTAAGTGTTGAATGTTGAGATGTTGGGAAATAGAAGGATGGATGAACGACGGATTTTCACGCAAAGGCGAACGATCCCTATATAAAAACGCAGATACAAGGCGCACCTTATATCTGCGAAAAATAAATCTATAATACAAAGTTTACCGGACAGTAATAAAAACTGCCGATTATATTTACAAGCTTGTCTCCGAGTCAATGAATATTTGGGTTATACCAGACAAAAGCGCAACCGTATTTTTAGACATCTCCTCGTTTTCGAAAGCCTTCCTCGAATCGATCCATTTCGACAACGCCTGCAACGTTAGAAGCTTCTCTTCACCCATCTTTTCCAAAGCATCCCTTTGCCCTTGTGCGTCGTACTGATTACTTTCGTAAGCGCCATATTCAGAATCGATGGTTATGATGAATTTCTGTACTGCTTTATCAACGGAATTGTCAAATTCCTTTGACTGACCCATGTCGGAGAGGATATCCTTATTGGAAGCTAATCTTAATTCAGACAAACTAGTCGCTTTACTGCTGGCAACCAATGAGCACATGGTTCCGCCATAATAAGTAATGTCGGCACCCAACGACATAAATTCAGACAAATGTTTTTGGAACTCTTCCCAACACTGGACTTCCGAGACATATAAATTGCCTAATTTCATAATATCGTAATAAGATGCGACCATCTGATAACGAAGGAAAGCGTCCTTGATTGATTGGCTAAGACCCATTTCGTATGTCGTACAAGCCCCTTCGTCATAAAGGAAAGCGAATAAGGTATCACTCATAATATCAGCTTTGTCTGCGACAGGCATATCATGAGTGCCAGGGAAGACGGAATCATAGGCGGCAGCCAATCTATCGCGCGTGACAAGAAGCCATGAGGTGTCTTCCGAAAGGACAATCGGAGCGTTGCGGCGCTTCCAGATACCATTCCAAAGGCGAACATATCCGATGTTCATTTGCTTTGTCTTCTCTGTCGCACGCTCTTCAAACGAATCGAAATCAGAAGGGGCGATTACCTTCTCCTGCATGTTCGCAAGGGTATCTTCGGAGGTTTCCGTCACAATAGTATCAGACAAGCCAGGCTCGCTAGGCGACTGGGATGACTGGCATCCCGCACAAAATAAAGCAAGCGAAAAAATAATAAAATATCTTCTCATAATATATAATGTCATTCAACTGGCAAAGATATCAAATAAACAGAAACGCACGGCCGTACGTTTTACAAAGCGTTTACGTTAGGAATATCATTTCACAACCACCTTCTGCCCGTTCACGACGTAGACCCCCGCAGGGAACGCACCGAGGTCGGTCTCACCGATTTCGTATGCAACGGACTTCAACAACTCTCCACCGATGTTGAAGATACGAGCATTGCCACTCTCGGAAGAGGAGAGGAAGAGGTGACCGTCGCAAGAGAAGAGAATCCCATTGATAGGCGAAAAATAATCGTTGACAGAATTACCATTCAAGCTCCATCCCTCAGGAATATAATCGATTCCATACTTCTCCTCAAGGGCGGCAGGACAGATGAAAGTACCGGTAGCGGAAACATTCTCCACCCAACCATTCGTCATAATAACGCTATCTATGCCCCAAACAGGAGTAGCCACTTTAATATAACTGAGGTTTTCACATCCCGAGAACATCTTATCGTAACAACCATAACTCAACTCATCAATAAAAACAGTATCATTCAAATCAGTAATCTCGCTTCTATGGAAATAGACGGCAGGCAACTCTGGAGCACGGGTTAAACTTGTACAACCCGAAAACATGCTATCATAGCAATAATAATCCAAACGAGTCGCAGGCAATTCAGGGGCCTGTGTCAGACTTGTACATCCAGCGAACATTCCCCTATAAGAATCTTGCTTAACCCAAGAAACCGGCAGTTCAGGAGCTTGCGTCAAACTCGTACATCCGGAAAACATTTCCTCATAACAACCCATACCCAAAGACGAGGATGGCAATTTAGGAGCTTGCGTCAAAGCCACACATCCGGAAAACATTTGCTTATAACCATTAAATTCCACAACTGCAGCGGGCAATTCAGGCGCTTGTGTCAGACTTGTACATCCATAAAACATTCCCTCATAGCATCCAGATACACTGTATGTGGCAGGCAAAACCGGTGCTTTTACCAAGTTTACGCAACTATCGAACATATGGCAATAACAACTAGAAGACAAAACCTTCGCCGGCAATTCCTCAACTTCAGTCAGGCCTGTACAACCAGCGAACATAAAAGCGTAACAACGCTCACCATAACCAAGAGACAAATCCTCCGCCGGCAATTCCGGAATCTTAGTTAGGCTTTTACAGTCGGCAAACATGCTATAATAACAGCAATAACCCAATTCCGTAGCCGGAAGCTCAGGCGCCTGCGTCAAACAATCGCACCCGGAGAAAAGCCCGAAAAAACAATAAGGCACCCTAGGGATAACCGTGCTCTCCCCCACCTCGTCAATAAGGCTCATCACGCTGCCACTCGCCGCAATGGAACCTTTCATAATAAAATGATTTTTTCGATATTGTTCGCCAAATCCGTATGGATTATTTCCACTCCAATATACCTTATCCCCTTTTTTCTCCAAAACAATAACTGCTCCCGACGTGTATAATTGCCAATTTGACAAAACACCATTCGATTCAATAGCGCACGAGAGCGCACGAGAGCTTTCCATTACACACCCAACCATAGAACCATCTTCATTCGCAGTGAAACAAAGATAATTACTTGCCTGTATACCAATAGATACAAAAAGACCCAAAAACGACAAAAACAATCTATTCATTTTTAACAATCAAATAAAATATCAACATTAAATATCTACAATATCAAAAAACGAGAAACAACCAATGGGGACCCCGTCCTGATTTCGGGAAAACACCAAACGCGACGCCCACCCATCCGATTATAAACATCAAAAATCATTCCACAAACACTTTCCGCCCGTTCACCACGTAAACGCCCACAGGGAATACGCCTAAATCCGTCTCGCCACTTTCGAAAGAAATGGTTTTAACAGATTGCCCATTAATGTTACAGATATTGGCCACACCCCTCTCGGAAGCGCTTACAAAAAGGTGGCCGTCACGACAATAGAGACTCCCATTGAAAGCCACGGGACAATCCTTAACGGAATTTGTATGCACTACGGTCCAACCTTCAGGTATGTAGCTGGAGCCAAAACGCTCCTCCAGTCCGTCCGGGCATATGAACGTCCCCTCCGGAGCAACATCCAGCACCCAATCATTAGTATTAACGATGTCACTGTCCAGGCCTTCCCATCGGTCAAAGTGCACTGTTATTTTGGAAAGGTTTGTACATCCTTTAAACATAAAGACATAGGGATACATATCCAACTCCGTAGAAGGCAAGACGGGGGATTGTGTCAGACTTATACAGCCATTGAACATGTTTAAATAACAAAGATCAGCCAATTCCTTTGCTGGCAATGAAGGAGGGTTTTGCAAGTTTACGCAATCAAGGAACATAGCTTCATAACAACGATCGGCTAGCTTCTCGGCAGGCAAAGCCGGAGCGGTTTTCAAACCGAAACATCCGGCAAACATACTACCATAACATCCATCAGCCAATTCAGTGGCCGGCAATTTAGGAGCCTCTTTCAAATTAAAGCAATCAATAAACATATGGAAATAACACTCTGAAGTTAACGTCGTGGCTGGCAAAGCAGGAGCTTCCTCCAAACTCGCGCAACTGACAAACATCGAACTGTAACAGGCCCCCTTTAATGCCATTGCCGGCAATTTCGGCGCATTGCGTAAGTTAACACAACTATCGAACATAGCATCGTAACAACTATCGCTTAATTTAATCGAAGGCAATAACGTATCCGGCACTTCCGTTAAGCCAGTACATCCATAAAACATGAAAGAATAACAAGAATGCGCATCACTCAAATCTTCGGAAGGCAACACCGGAACACTAGACAAGTTCTTACATCCACTAAACATTCCCGAGTAACAATACGATTCCAATTCCGTGGCGGGTAACTCAGGCGCCTGCGTCAAATTTTCACAACACGAAAAAAGATTATAAAAACAATACGGGGAAGGAATCTTCGTGGATTCACCTTTCCCATCAATCAAACTCATCACACTGCCACTCGCGGCAAAGGAACCATTCATGACAAACTGGTACCAATGATCGTAGGAAGAAAAGCCCTCCGGATTATTCCCTTTTAAATAAACCTTATCGCCTTTGTTTATAGAAAAAACCAAAACTCCAATAGGATCCCATGTCTCACCCCCATCAACGGAAAACTGCACATCCACATCCAAATGTTGCGGATCCACCCAAGGCACCCTACCCGTCACTCTAGATTCCAGCGCAAAAGAACAATTATCCTCATTGGCTGTAAAACATAAATAATTCTGTGCATTCACAATAAATGCCACACATAAACTCACTAGCAGTAAAAATTGTCTTTTCATAATAAATTCATATAATCCAAAGAATAATCGAAAGATACGTAATTTTTATTTATAAACGCATAAAAAACGATGATTAATCACAAAAAAATATCATCATGAACCAAACGGTCTTGCGCATAAACGGGGAGACAATTTTATAAACGGATGGAAAACAATAAAATAAGCGATTGGGGAAGGAATATAAAAATGGAGTGGAGACGCACGGACGTTCACCTTAACAGGAATACGTTTTTTCCGGACATACGCATCATGGACGGTGTGTGCGAAAAATATGAATGGCAGAAACGCACGGCCGTTCGTTTCTGCCATTCAACAATTAACCGTTCCTATTTCCTGTTATTTCACAACCACCTTCTGCCCGTTCACGACGTAGACGCCCGCAGGGAACGCACCGAGGTCGGTCTCACCGATTTCGTAGGAGACAACGTCCAGCAATTGTCCGCCTAGGTTGAAGATTTTAGCCTCACCGTCTTGGGAGGCGATCACGAAGAGATGGTTGTCGCACGAGAAGAGATAATCAAAGAGATTGACAGAATAGTCGTCCACGGAATTGGAATGTGCCATGATCCAACCAGCAGGGATGTAACTTTCCCCATTTTTCTCCTCCAACTCTTCCGGACATACAAACTTACCCGTGGAAGCGACGTCCTTAACCCAACAATATGTGTTGTTTCCGACCAGGCTCCATGTAGGCAGAGCCACCTCGATGAGGCTCAAGTTGGAACAGAGTTGGAACATCTGGTAATAAGACCAGTCCTTGATTTCCGTAGCGGGCAAGTAGGGCGCTTTCTTCAGGCTAGAACATCCGTAGAACATCTCCCAATAACAACCGTCAGCCAAAGCCATAGCCGGTAATTCAGGAGCATCCGTCAGATGGGTGCAGCCCTCGAACATACCCCTGTAGCAAACATCCGCCAATTCCGTGGCGGGCAAGTTCTGGGGACCTTTCGCGAGAGAGGTGCAACCTTGGAACATGAAAGCATAACAATACGGAGCCAATTCGGTGGCGGGCAAAACAGGAGCCTCCTTCAGGCTCGTGCACCCGTTAAACATGTAGTAATAACAATTCTCCGCTAACGTAGTGGCAGGCAATTCAGGAGCCACCGACAACGAGACGCAATGGCTGAACATGTTCAAATAGCAATCCTTGCTTAGGCTCATGGCAGGCAGAACCGGCGCCTGCGTCAATGACGAGCATTGGCAAAACATATCGGAGTAACAACCTTCCGCCAACGTCATGGCGGTCAATTCAGGAGCCGTCGTCAAACTTTTGCACCCCATGAACAAACGCGCGAAACATTGCGTGTTAGGGACCACCTTCGTATCTCCCGTCCCATCGATCAAACTCATCACACTACCGCTCGCGGAAACGGATCCTGTCATAAAGAACTGGTTCCATCTGCCATCCGACGAAAAACCTTTCGGGTTATTACCCTTCAGATAAATTTTATCGCCCTTGTTGAGAGGAGCGGCTATTTGAGGATATACCGCACTCCACGTCACGCCACCATCAAGGGAAAACTGGACATCGGCTTCTATTCCAGATAACGTGTCGCCATACCCTATCACCTGCAGACCTACCGAGGAGTTATCCACATTGGCCGTAAAACAAAGATAGTTCTGCGCCTGCAAGAGACACGAGACGCAAAGGGACGCGAAGAGTAGTAATTGTTTTTTCATCTTTCCTTTTGTTTTTTGCACATACCAATCAAAAAAGATATTTCAATCCATACGATGATATTCTTTTTGCACGCAACAAAATTATTGATTTTTCAGGAAACTCAATCATACATAAATAAATTTTTTATATATCGTTGCGACGAACGGTTACGCGTCACCAACGACGACGCACGTCCGTGCGTCCCTACCAACGGTTACGCGGCAACACCTACGACGCACGCCCGTGCGCCGCTACCAACGGTTACGCATCATCATCGACGACGCACGTCCGTGCCTCGCTACCGGATGTGGATATATACCTCGTAATTGGCGGGGAGATCCACCTTGTCCAACCGTTGCCTCTTCTGGATCACCATTTTCGTTCCATCCACGATGGTTTGACCCGTTCGGGAAATGATGCCGGTTCGGGAGGTGGAAAAATCGCTCTCCGACAAGGCGCCTTCCCCGGATTTCTTCGCCACATCATTCAGCAAATTATCGCCCGCATACAAACCCTTCATGCCATCCATGTCATAAACAGTTCCGTTGAAAGCGTATAAATCTCCGTTGTAGTTGATCTTTTCCGTCGTAATATCCACCCGGTTCTCGCCGAACGTTACCTTTCCTACCACGAAAGTGTTCTTCGGAATCACCACCCCATTGACCGTCACAGACTCCAAAAGCCTAAGTTTCACTTGGCTGGAAGCGCGCACATTCTTCTGTTCGCCATGAATGACGGCCCTGATTTGGGTCCTTCCGTACAATTGTTGCTGTTCATTAATTCCATTAAAACCGCCCTTAGAGGCAATAGACTTCGCCGGCGCCTTTTTCTCCTCCGCCAACCCTAGTAGCAATGAGTCTTCATGCGTGCCGATATGACGGTCTATCCTTCGTTTGGCAGAGGCTATACGTCTCTCCTCCTTGCCCTCGTCGAGCCAATTCGTTGTGGAAGGCTGCGCAGGTTTGGCGGAAGAAGCGCGGGAAGCGGAAGACGACTTAGCGGATGGTTTAACCTGCACGGGCGCCACCTCAGGAGCGGGCTGCGGCTGAGGTTCAGGTTCCGCCGCGTCCACCTCCGTTCCAGACTCGCCCAATAGCTTGTCCACATCCACAGGCTCTATTTTATCGTCCTTCGGAGCGCTCAGCGAATTGAGCATGTCGAACGAAGAGCTCTGAGCCAAATGGCGGTTCCTCTCCATATCGACCCGGGACTGTTCCTTCCGCACGGCCTCAAGCTTGCCACGGGAAGCATACACATCATCAGGGTCCGGCAATTCAGTATTCAAACCCGTGGTGACGGTCTCAGCCATCTCTTCGGAACCATCACCGAAGCCATCCCCCAGAATAAAAAACAGGGCCACCACCGTCAGGAAGACGAAAACGCCCCCGACCTGCAGCAACCCCTTCTGCTTGTCAATCTTACTTTTCATGCTTTTCAATTATTTGAAATACAAGTCATTATCAAGTGAATCCCTAGCTGGCAACGTCTTCGCCACGGAATCCCAGTCCATCACCTCCAGTTCCGATTGGTCGACCTTAGACCAGTCGACGATCGAGTCCCGCACAATCTCCTTCAAGGACACGTCGCTCTTCGGGGCGAAGAACGAGCGGCAGAAATTAAAGACCAGCACGACGAGCAACACGCCGAAGACGGCGAAGAACAGTTTCTTCCGCTGCCCCACCTCCATGGCGTTCAGTTTGGTCTGGGCCTTATCGCCCAATTCGTGGCTCTTGCGGTGGTAGTAATCCTTCAGCGGGTTCCGTTCCTCCAGTTTATCGGAGTCGGAAGGAGGCAAATCCGTCCCCTCCAAGTCGCTATTTTTTTTCAAATCCTCCATGGTCAATCAATGTTATTATTAGTAGACAACGAATCAGTAGTATCCTTCGCCAAGGCGACATCCGGCACATAAGGCGACCTGTTCACCACGCCAATCTCGTCGTTGCGCACCACCTTCCAGTCTTCGGCGATGAAGCCCTGAGGGTCCAAGGCGTCGCGCACGCAAGAGGAGAGGAAGCATTCGGTGACGAGGTTTTTGAAGACGATCCTATCGCTGGAGACCAAGGAAGTCTTTCCGTAGAGCACAGCTTTGAATTCGCCCCGCGAATCCGGGAAGACAGAGACGCTGTCGCAGACGAATTCGGTGGAAGCGCCGTTCGCCACCAAGGAGTTGTAGAATCCGGACTCCATGAGCGAATTGCAGTAGTTCTTCACGCTATTATCCGCCAGGTACTCGGCGGTTTCTACGTTCGAGCGGATGAAATCGATATCCGGGGAGAGGATGAAAAGGAGTTCGTGGAGGCGTTTGACGTGCGCCTCGGCCTCAGCCACACGATTGACCTCAGCGTTTTCGGCGAGGGCGAGTTTGAGGGTGTTGCGGCTGTCTACCACATAGACGCTGTCCCGCACCTCGTCGGCGGAGTCGAACACGCTCTTCAACACCAGGACGGTGGCGCCCGTTACCACTAGGGTGACCAAAACCATGGCAAACTTCACCAAGCTAAAGGTCCTTACTATATCATTCGTTCCCATCAGTACAAGGTGTTTTGGTTAATATCCTTATTGCTAACTACACTCAAGTTCTCCACTAAAAAACCATTCGGCGTCGCCTCTGAGCGTGGGCAATTACGCAACTCACATGTCGTAATCAACTCACGAACAGTCTCGGAAGAACGACGTACGATCGCCGTCTTCCCATACATCACCGCCCCATAAGGATAGCGCGAGAAATCCACCACCACACTATCACATCTATATCTGCAAATGATCTCAGCCTCAACAACTTGCCGATAAAAGCCATTATTAGACATATTCTCATACATTTGCACGGCCGAATTGTCGGACATGGCCAAAGCTTTTTCGACACTAAACCTTATCGACTCGTTGCTAGGATAAAGTTCAAAGAAAAACTGGTGGAAACGTTCAACTGCAGCCTTAGCCTCGACAGGCCTATTATCCGTCGTATTCTGGTTCAACGCACACATCACCGACTCTTCGCCCAGAAGGGCATAAACCTTGTTCGACTGCTTTTGCTTGAATTGGTGAGAAAAGCAGACTGCGCATACGACGACCAATAAATTGGACGCCACAAGCAAAATGAGGAACAACCTCACATGCGAAAAAGCGCTTTGTATATTTGTTAACGATTTCAACATAATGTCATTGTAATATTTTACCTATTGAAGAAGCGATCTTCCCTTTACCACCAGCCAATACACTTCCGACCTTCGAAACCGCGCCACGTCCGGCGCCAGTCAAGCCTCCGGCTCCTGCGCTGTCGACTATATAGCTCGCCATGGAAGGAACCGAGAAGAAGGACAACGTGGAAGCGACAGAAATCATCAACACCCATCCAAGCCCCATCTCAGCCGAGTCAGGAGTCTTTACAAAGACGCTATTGTATAAGCTTAGGATAACAAAACATACGATATTGATACAAGGGGCATATAAGCTAACGACGATATAGCGCCGCAACCAATTGGATAGGGAACCCGAGAAATAAGGGATAAGGGACAATGCAAAAGCGAAAGGGCCCAAATAAACCAATATTATTTTTGACACAAAAGCGACCAACAAGACACCTATCGCGACAATCAGAGAAATAATCGACAAAAAAGAGACGAATACACTAGCGATGTATTCCTTCAAATCATCAAAGAGATATTTCTCCAGTTTATCAACCCATCCCTCATCTTTCTTATCCGCCTCATCCGTCGTGAACGGTTCCATCTCATCCAGCTGCTTTTCGAGTCCCTTCACATTCGTTTTAACGGCAGGGTCTTTTTGCGCCTCCGATTCATCCTCATCGATCTTTTCGAGTAATTTATTCAAATTTTTACTAAAAGTCTTGTTGCTTTCCGCATAATCGTGCACCAATGTTTTGGTCGGCATATTAATCCAACCGCAAACGCCATCCAATAAAGAGACAAAGCCCGAAAAATTGACAATAATGATTCCTATCACAAACGGACGGAACAAGGCATAAACATTGATAGGATCACCTTTACACCAACTTTGCCACACGATATTGCCGATGTAAAACAAAGCGAACAAACCGCACAAAAGGATGGCCACGGAAGAGATATCCGCCACATTTTTAATACAAGTCGGGAACAAATTTTCTAACCGATCCGAAAATTCCGGAATCGACTCGAAGCACATCGTGCTTATATAATTATATATCTCAGCGTACACCATTTTTATCCTCTATTCGGCATTCTGACGGGCAGAATTGGTTATAGACCCCCATTGTCATATTTCTCACTTTACGTCTTCCTTTCACTATTTGGTTAGCGTAGGACTTCATGATTTCCAGTTTCTGGTTATAGCCGTCCAATTTTTCCGAAATCCTTTCAACCAATTGGATACGTTCGTACGACGACAATCCCGCGTCACCTTCGCCCTTGAACTCCCCCACAATCGTCTTAACTTCATCATAAACATCCGAAGCCTCACTCACCAACAAATTAGCGTTGTACATCAAGTTTTTACGCTCCTTAACGCTCAAGTAATCACAAGACCCCAATTGGCTGTAAAAGGTCTTGTAATTCTTTCTCAAAGTATTAGTCTTATCAAGCAAAGAGACGACCGAACGCGCCTTCTTCACCCAATCCATACATTTCTTAAACTTATCGGCGCCCTCCTTCATCATCTTGGATTGTTCCAACATCTGCTCCATCTGCTTGAACAAAGCACTCCTCTGTTCAACCGCAACATCCATTTGGTCACAGAAATTCAAGGCATCCTGGGCAAGGGCGGTCCCATCCATGACAGGCAAAGGCGCCTGGGAGAACACACTCAAGGGAACTATTAAAACAAGCAGGGAAAGAACCCGCAATTTAGAACTACACATATCACTTTTTCTTATAATTCAGTTCAATATATTTCTCAATACCCTTCCGCATGGAATGGAGTTCCTCCGCATATTGGAGCACGACACCCTTCTCCTCCTTCGTCGTGGAGAAGGTCAGATACTCTTCAGGCGACACCTCCACACCATACACGGCGGAAAAGGCCGAATTGAAGGAGATGAACACCTCCTTATATTTCGCACGATTCCCATCTTTTTGCAAATCCCTATTGATGGAAAGCACCAACGCTTTCTCCTTCTCCGACAAAGCCAAAGTGGTTTGGATTTCGTCAAAACGATTCAGGAACTTGCTTTGGTCAAGCAAAATCTTCTCATCGGCATTATTGATTATGGCATCTTTAATAATCTCATTCCCAATGATATCACCCACTTCCTGTGTCACAACCATCACCTCTCCGTTATGCTTACGTACCGTCTTATACAAATACTTGATAAACTCGGCAGTACCACTTTTGGAGATCGCCTTCCAAGCCTCCTCAATCAAAATCACCTTCCTCTCATGCGGCTGCAAACGTCGCATCTTAGCAATATAAGTATCCATCAAGACGATAGTCACGATTGGGAAAAGCACCTTATGGTCTTTGATATTATCCAACTCAAAGACCACGAAACGCTTATGCAACAAATCAATCTTCTCCTTCGAATTCAAAAGGTATTCATACTTTCCCCCCTTCGCATACGGAGAAAGGACTTGGATTAGATTGTCTATGTCAAAATTCTCGATCCTGACAGACTGTTTCTGGATATACTCCTTAAATTGCTTCGAAAGGAAAGCATAGAACGAATTGAAGCAAGGAAAAATCTCGCGGTGTTCCTTAATAATTTCGATATAGAAATTCAAAGCGGTCTCAATATGCGTCTCTTCCGCCTTGGAAATCTCCTCATGCTCATTTTTCCACAAGATGCAGATAAGGGAAAGCAACTGCACCATCTTCTCCTCAGTATAGACATAATCCTCCACGTAGAAAGGATTAAAAGAAATCGGGGAATCCTCCTTATAGGTGAAATAAATACCATCCTCACCATTCGTACGTTCCCTAATCAGTTGACATAAGCCGAGATAGGAATCACCCACATCAACTATGACAAGGTGTTCGCCTTGCTCATACTTCTGAGCCATCATCACATTCGTGAAAAAGGATTTTCCCGAACCGGAAGGGCCCAAAATGAACTTATTCTTCGCACTCGCCCAACCACGGCGGACAGGCTCGTCACTCACGTCCACACGCACAGGAGCACCACTTATACGATCCGTCAACTTAAGTCCGAACCCATTTTCCCCAGTAATATCCCTATAATTGCTCTCCATATTGAAGAAACAAACACTCGGAGCGATGAAAGTCAGGAATTTCATCTCGGACGGATAATTAGACGAAGCGCCAGGGATACCTGCCCAAAATATATGAGGCACGATCACCTCGGTTTTAGACACTTGGCAATCCAAATTAGACAAAACGCCGCCCACCTGAGAATTCTTCTCCAAGAGCCTCGTGTAGGACGAGTCCCACACCAGCATGTTGAATGCCGCATGGACACTACGTTCCTTCATGACTTGGGCTTGGGTCAAATACTCGTCGTTGAACTCCTTGTTGACAGCGTTCTCCCTAGATATCGCGGACAATGACTCCATCTTCCTCCCCTGCTTTTCCAATTCCCGCAGGTTCTCGTTCGAATCGTCAATGAAAATATACTGGTTGTAGATGTGGTCGAAAGGAAGTTTCAAACACATCTCATAAGAGAAACAATTCGCCAATGAAGAAACATCCGTCGAAAGTTTATCGTTCCGCTTGCTAGTAGTCACGACATTGGGCAAATCTGTCAACTCGCCTAAGGAGAAACAAGAGACATATTTGTCACCCACCATCAAATCATCCTCGTTAACATGCAAGTCATAAAGGATCTCTCCCTCACCGGAATAATTCAGCGTAAGATACTGTTCAATGACGCCAAAGTGTTTCTCTGTTCCGATCACCTCATCCTCCGTCAGTTCACGGCAAGAGAATCCTCCCGACTCCAAAATGCTCACCATCTGTCCCACACTATCATTGAACGAATCCAAACGCATGCTGTCGACAGACTCCTGAGGAACAAGTTTATTCCTTAAGATAGCATTGACAGACGACGTGGTCTTCAGTCCGTTTTTTGTGGATAACGTGACATATAAAAAACACCTATGGTCAATGACGGTACGACCTGAGAAGTGGCGGGAAGAAGCTTGTTGGAGAAAACTATCCGAAAAAGGGAAGTCCTCACAAACCGATTCAGAAAAGACATCTTGCTTATGCACAATGGAATAGTTCGGCAAAGTCCTCACCGCACGACACCAGCACTCGTTCATCGCGTCGATTTCCAAATCAGAAGAGGTATAGACTTGCGGTAAGGTCAGCTCGAAAAGGCGGGTTATATCACCCGTCTTCGAAACCAACATTCCTTTTTCGTAAGAAAGCAAAGGAAAACAATTCTCAATCTGGTTAGACTTGACGTTAAAATTCATTTCGCCTTCCCCCCTTTCTTAATTAGACAGCTAGCACGCTTCAATTGTATCCTTTTAGGACACGAGTTTTGCGCCATGCGCTTGGAAAGCCCACTAGCACCGTATTTGTTATTTAGATAATATGTGACGAAATAGGATGCGGCCGCAATAACGACTGCAACCGGTATGGCTACCCAATTACTAATGAACTGCAACAAAAAATAGGCCAAAATCGCACAGACAAGACCTCCTACGAAATAAAAGATATATGTCTCCTTCAATCCATAAAAATCCAAGGGTCTATTCACCCCTTTGTTGATTTTGTACTCCATATCACCTAAATAACGGACTTATATATTAACCTATAAAAAACGACTTGATCAACGTGACTACCACGGCAACGAAAATCAAGGAGCCGAACCATCCCACCGCAACTTTAGATGTGTCAGGATCTCCATTACTCCACTTAGAATAGACCTTGAAAGCGCCTACCAATGCCATAATGGCACATATTGCGTAAAATATACCACATGCGACATCGAAGTAGTCTTTTATCTCCGTTTCCACCTGCTGCAAAGCCTGTTTTCTATTACCGTTATCTGCAGCGAATGCCATCACAAAATTGCTCAAAGCCATTAAAACTGTTAATACTCTACGTTTCATTTTTGTAAATTTTTAAATTTGTGTAATATTTACTGCAAATATAAATCTATTTTTCACAACACAAATAAAAAAACAACATTTTTTATTCTTTTTTTATCAAAAAACACTCCAGACACTTCGTTTGAGACCAAACCTCAAAAAGCGAAATGTGCGACAATCTTATAACAAAAGATACACGCTTATATTAATAATTGAAATCTTCATTTCATCTGCATATCGACACTGGGTTCCGCAATCTAAACTTCTACTTACAAAGTATATCCCCACTTCCAATCAAACTCAAAAACCAATTAGATAACAAATTCCTTCAACCCCATTACATTTGAAATATTTAGGTGTGTTTTTAAGATATCATAAATAACAATTTTTATCATTTTTGAAAAATCGCACAAAATTACAAATAATAACAATGCGCACAAATCATATTTATAGAAGGAGGCTCTATTCTAAAGAAAATCATTACATTTGCGTCAAATCCAATCCAAAAGAAAAATCAAGTTGGATTTTGACGAATTATTATGATTGACATATCTACAGGCAAAATCAATATCGACACACAAAAAGGTTGGCAAATAACTCCCATGCTTACAAAGGAAGAATTTTTACATTCACCTATGTATGAAAGTTTAAACAAAAGAGAGGACATCCCCAATAAACAAACACGCCGAATTACCATCGGAAATCTATCCATTGATGGAACAGAGGTATACTTAGAAGTGCATCTGGACAAAAACGATTATATAGACGAAGTTATCATACGTATGCCCCAAGCCATTTCGCCATCGGAGTGGTCAGAAAAAAACAATTGGGAAGAGAAAGCAATTGAAATAAAACGTCTCCAAGACGAATTCCTAACACACGAGACCGGGTTGTCCGCCAATTTGTTCAACGGGAAAGATGAGTTCTACCTGGGAACCAATTGGGGGTCCATCAGCACAACCTACAACCTGGCTTTCGAACCAGACATACACATCTCCATCCGCTACCGCAACATGACGGACAACGAAAAAGAGAAGTATTTATCACTAGGGAAAAAATATATGAATGCGAAAAAATGAAAGACATATCTATTCCGCTTCCGAGCGCCAAGGCAGCGACAAATACCCAGGCATAGACAGTTACGAGACGACCGTCCTGAAGGAGGGGACGAGGATTTGCGCCTTGGTGGCCTACTACGACAACGGGCGCATGAAACCCTGCGAATTCTACTTCCCGCAAAGCGCCTTGGCACAGACCGGACACAACGCGAAAAAATTGAGCCAAGGCCTGCAAATCTGTCCATGGAAACACCCGCAAACCGGCGATTACTGCTACCGTACCCGGGTTGCTACCTTCATCGTACAAGCGGACATCGAAGTGGAATTCAGCCCCAAAGCCTCCGAAAACACTTCCTACGGGAAGGGGGGCATCATCCAATACCACATCCCGAAAGAGACCGCGGATCTATACCTTCTCAAAGAACAGGACGACACCTTCCTGCCCGACGGAAAAATAAGCGAGGAGGAGTACGAAACAATCATGGAGAAACACCAACAACTCCTCGTCAAACGAAACCTATTCAGCTACCTCAAAGCAAAGGCGGACACGCTGGACATCCTCCAAAACACCACGGACCCGCAGGAGGAGAAGTCCGCGGCGAAAAACATAGAGATCCTCAACCAACACATCGACAACCTTATCATCGACCTCGCCTACTCGCAAGAGAACATCGGAGACGTGATCTCGGAAAAATACGATAACCTCATCGCCCAACTGGCAGGCGAGATCGAATGCAGGGAACAGGAAGAGACGCTGCTGGTCAGCAACGTGAAGGCGAACAAGGAAATCGAAAGCCTCACCCAATCCCTGAACGAACAGATGGAGGTCATCCTAATCCCTTCGCAGGACGACGCCGAACATACGGCCGAAAACATCTCACGCAAAATCGTCACCTACGAAAAAAGCGTCTCGACCGGTGCCCGCCCCGAAATAGATGTGCCGAAACAGGGCTTCGACGACTTCCTGCAGGTCAGCCGCATCATCAGCCGAAGGAAGGAATTGGGTGACGGAGCGCCCCTCAGGGAACGAGACCTGACAAGAATCTCCACCTTCGTCATGCAACAAAACGACGGAAGGCAAACACGCATCAACCTCAACGACCTCTTCACACCAGACTCCGTCGAGGCGATCCGCCAGACACGCAACGGCACCTTCTCGGCCAAGCTAGAGTTCAAAGAGGGAGGCCCCGCCGCCAAGCTGCTGATACGGGGCAACAAATCGCAGTTCTATATGGCCCAGACGGACGAACAACTGTCGAAGACCCTCGACCGCATCCACCTCTCCCCGCCACAAAAAGAGAAACTTCTGAACGGGGGCGAAATACGCTTGCCCTCCGGTGCCTTCCACCTAGACAAGGAACTCAATTGCCTCGTCCCTTGCCTTTCGCCACAGACGGAATCCGCCCATCCAATCAAAAAGAACGGAAATAAACAAGATGGCCTAACACGTCCGCATAGGATACCATAGAGACGGAATGCCCGGTCCCGCTTTACGCGGAAAAACCTTATTCCTTCATTCCTGTTATCGTGGGTGTGCCGGGGGGTGCCCGGCTGGGATTAATAAAGGCTCCCAACGCCTGAAAAAATATACTCTGAATTTACAAAGCTCCGAAAAAGGGGAGACCACTTATCGCAAGCAGTCTCCTCTAAGACATACTTTGTAAGTTTACATTCAGTGTTAATGTGTAATTACCCTTAAGGTATAACATTCCGACGAGATATGCAAATTTTCCGGGGATTATTTTCGGGAAATCATCATTCGTCAACCATAATCCGCACACTGCTTGTGTTCGACGAGAACTCAGGCGCATAAAGGCATTGCACGGAGGTGACGCCGTTGCAGTAATCGCCGGCGTGGGTGACCCACAACGGATACTCGAAGACGTAGGTGCCCTTCGCCAGATGGTCGAAGAAGTAATACATCGCCGCATCCTTCGGGGATTGATAGTAGCCTGTGCCTTCCCTGAAACGATAGCCGGAGAGCTGCTGGATCGGCTCCAGGCAACCCGCGCGTTGGTCCTTCAAGGAGACGTAATCCATGTCGCGGTCTGAGCGGAGCGTCAGACGGACCACCAGCTTGTCGCCCACCTTCAACGTGCTCTTTTCGTCAATCGTCTTCAACACCGGCTTGCCCGCTTCACGCACCTCCTTCATCACCATCTTCTCCACATGCAAGCCCGTCTTGTTCTTCCAGACCTTGTCGATATCCTCCTCAAACTGCCAATATAGCGCTCCCCAAGAGATGTTGCCGCCTTGCGCGCTGCTCAACTCCACATGTCCCATGGAAGGCTTCACATGGTCGGACTCCACGATGTGCGTGAAGTAGCCCGTGCCCGCTTCCGTAGTCTCCGGACGAACCTCCTCGCCTCCCATCTTGACGCTCACCTGATTATCGTTCGAGAGCCAATCCGATCCGCTCAACAACAGCACATTCAACGCATCCACATTGGCGATGGTGTTGCCCCAGTTCTGCGTACGTTTCTGGTTGAGCAACCACAAGCGCAACTCGTCCTGCTCCGCCTGTTTAGGATCCACCACTTCAAGCGCCTCCATAATGCGGGTGTGGGTAGATATGGCCGCGTTATGCCAGAAGTAACCGTTCTCGTTCTTCTGCCAGAACATACCCATTTCGTCGGTCGTGGTGGAGAACTCACGGAGAGACTCCACGATGCTCTTCGCCAACGCCTTGTCGCCGCCCCGCTGCGCCACGATGGCGGCAAGCGCCTTCATGTAGAGCGAGTAGCCCTTCCATTGCTCTTTAATAAGACCATAATAGAAATCATGCGCCTCCTTCGCGCCGCTGGCGAGGCTCACCTCAGGGAAGAGGCTCCTCACTTGGAAATAGTAGAGCAAAGAGGCGTCCACGTAAGCCACCTTCTTGTAATCCTTCGGATGATATCTACGCAAATCGTCATACTCCCGCTTCACATCCCTATCCAAGAACGACAAGGAAGCGCGGTACTGCGCCTTGTCCAGCAAAGCGTTATCGGCGATACCCGCCTTGCGCAACCTGCCTAGGTTGTCCAATACGAAGAGGGTGATATGACGGCTCGGGTAGAAACCCTGGAACCAAGTATAACCGCCTTCGGAGAGACGGAAATCAGACATCTTATCGAACCAAAGACGGCTCTTCTCCTTCAGGTCGTTCACGTCGAAGAGCGTGGAGAGACGCTGTTTCATCTCCGTCTCGTTCTTCGCGTCCATCACCCAAGGCGACTCGTTCAGCAAGACATTCTTCACATCTTGGTTCTTTTCCAAGTTGGAGAGCAAAGTCTCCTTATCCTTTCCTTGCTGCTTCCAAAGTTCTATTATATTGAAAATCTTAGGGTTAGATTTCGCGATATGTTCCGACATCAAAGCGGAGAAATGCGCCGCCGAGTAACTGATAGCGTTCTCATGCTCCACCACCGCGGTGGAAGGCAACGCCTGCACAGCGTACCAGATCGGGTTGGTGGCGAACTCCAGTTTCAGGAAGCGGGTGGAGAGGGTATTGGATTTATTCTCCACCAATTTATCGAACGTGTACTCCTTCGTCTGTCCGCCGCGCACATAGAGCGGCAAAGACTGGGTCACCACCATCCTATCGGAAAGGATAGGCAGCAAGCTCTGCTCCGCATCGGAGAAATCCTTCGCCACCGCCGTCACACGCACCAAGACCGCATCCAAGCCGCGCGGCACATCCAGCGACCAAGAAACAGCCACATCCTTACCAGCCTCGACCTCAAATTTAGCGTTCTCTTCCAAGAGCACCCGCTCGCTGAGCGGATCGAGCAACTGCACCTTAGCCTTACCCGACTGTTCCTTTTCAGAAAGGTTGATCACCTTAGCGGAGAGCACGCAACGGTCGCCGCGGCGCATGAAGCGAGGCAAATTAGGCGAAACCATGAAATCCTTCTGCGTCACCACACTCTGCGCGAGGGAACCGTGGAATAGATTCTTCGTATGCGCCAACGCCATGAAATTCCAACGGGTGAGGCTTTCCGGCATCTCGAAAGAGAGTTGCACGTTACCATCCTTGTCGGCATGGAGTTGCGGATAGAAGAAGGCAGTCTCCGCGAAGTTGGAGCGCACCTTCACCTCCTTCGCATCGGCAGAAGGAGCCTCCGCACCATTCTCTTCGGGTTCGGGAGAGATCGGAGCAGCCTGCGTCACCACGGAGACGCTTTCGTCCATATCCGCCACAGCGGACTTTTCCACCACCGCATCATCCATTACCATCATCATCGGGGCAGCACCAGGTTGACCCATTTTAGCGAAACCATTAGATGCGGCATACCTCATTCTTCCTCCATATTTTCTGCCATTCACGTCAATGAACCTATCAAAGAACCAAGAAGCGTTGAAGTGGTAACTCTCGGCACCATAATAATTGAAAGAACCCTTCGTCCAAGAACATTTGTTCCATGACTTAAAGCCCACATTGCGGAAATAACTTGAGATGGAATGCCATTCATGAGAACTGATCAAATCCAAGGAGGCGTCGTACATGGCGGCCAAGACCTCCACCTCCATCTCCTTCGGAACGGTAATGGTCCACGTCTCCTTAGAGCCCGGCAACATCTTATCCCTAAAGACGGCAAGCTGCATCGGAACACTTCTAGATTCCTCTTTTTTACGGATTCGCATCTCCTCGCTATAGAGCCGTCCATCATACACCATGTAGAAACGAACCATCTTCACCTCCCCGTTATTCTGCTCCAAAGAGAAGGTTAAATCCATGATTTCATCATTGAGTTGGATCCAACGTCTCTCCGAGCCGCCACGTTCGTCATCCACAATCACCAAAAGGTTAGCGCCCTTTAAGGAAGAGCCCACACGGACCCTATATTTTTCGCCATAAGGCAATGAGACACTCGCTATATTCTCTTTCCAGAAGATAGTCTCAACAGGCGGACGTTTTTCATCCTCACGATAAAGAACCGTTTCGTAAGAGGCGGTCACCTCACGACCCTTTTCGTCCTTCGCCTTCAGTTCGAACTTATAGGCGCCCGACGTCCACGTCTTCGTATCATCCTTAATCACAAAAACACCCTCCTTGTCGGAGACCACGCTTCCCTGCGCCACGACGACATCCTCCCGCTTCACCTCGTAGGAGACCTCCACGACCTGACCCTCACCATTCAAGTTCGCCACAACGAACTTAGCGGAAGAGAGATCCTTCATCAAGGTACGGTCCTTCAGCGAAGAGGTGAAATAGAGGGAACGGTCGCCCACCGAGAGCGTGATTCTCTGGTCATGTGTCTCGCCATTAGCATCCGTCACCTTCACATAGATTTCATAAGAATAATAAGAGAGATTCCTATCAGATTCCGGCTTGAGCGCCAAGAAAGGCACCTCGAAGTCGCCCATATCGTCCACCGAAGTTTCGCCCTCAACCAGACTCGCCTCCACCTCTCCGTAGTACCACCACCAGTAACAAGGTTTCCTCGTCACATGATACTCCACCTTCGCTTGCGTCAACGGAGTGCCCAAGAGGTAGCCCGCATGACCCTTCACCACAATGTTGTCGCCAAAGGAGAAAGACTCCTTCGGACGGGTCAAAGAGACCTCGAAGGTAGGACGTTTGTACTCCTCCACAGAAAAATATTGCTGTCTACCATCCACTTCGATATGATAATCGCCGGATAATCCATTAGCAGGAAGCGTGAATGAAGAAGCCGCGGAACCGAACTCGTTGCTCTTCACGCGCTGTTCCGCCACGACCTGATAGTTAGCGTCACGCAAAACCACATTTGTCTCATAGTCGGGACGCACCCGCAAGTCATCCTTCCCCAAATGGTAGAAAATCACCTTGTAGTAAACCGTCTGGGAAGGGCGATAGATCGAACGGTCCGTCATGATGCTGCAATAATCGCCCGTATTATCCGAAACACACACACCCTTCTTTCGCTCTTGGTAATAGCCATAATAGTAAGTAAACGGACTCAAATAGCGGTCCATTCCCTCCTCAAAGTAGAGCTTTTGCTCCCTTTGCGATTTTCCGCGCTCGCCATCGAGACGGGCGAATCCCTGCTCATCCGTCTCGCCCTTCCAAGCTTGCCACTCGCCCTTACCAGCGATTGAGACACCCTTCTTAGGTGCGCCGCTCTTGCCATCCACCACCACAAACGATTGCGCGATTTCGTCATCAGAAGTATGCAAATAGAAAAGGTCGGAAACGGCGAAATCCATCTGTCGCATCTCTTTCCCCTTTCCATACGTTATGCGATAGTAACCATACGGCAAAGGCGGAATCTCCACGACCGTGTCACGTTTGACGCAATAATTCGTCTTCTCCAAATCCACAGATATATCCTTCACCTTCGTCATCTTAGGCTTCCAATCGTAACGATGCTCAGCAATCATCTGAGGAGTCTCGTCGATTCGGGAAAGCGTCAGATCCAAATGGGTGATATTCGCATAATTAATACCTAAACGTATCGGGTCGTTCGAGTGCGGCTTGTCGTTCACAATCCTAACATCGAACGAAACCAGATTGATTCTTTCCACCATAGCCTTCAGGCACCACACCCGATCGTGTTTCGGGAACGCGTCGATACCCGCCTGGCAGATATCGATGATGCGTTGAGGCAAGGCAGAATGCATTCCCCAGTTGACGGAACCCATGTTCTCCAGCTCTTGGCAGAGATCGATGCGTATCAGGATGGAAGAACGTTCCGCCTTCATCTCCTCCAAGAAAGCCTCCAGCTCGGAGATATAAGTGTCGCGATTCCACTTTCCCTCGTACCTATCCTCCATGATTTGGAGCTTAATCTTCACGAAAGCGTCACGCTCCTCGTCCTTCTCATGGAAAGCCAACCACTCCTTGTAGAAGTCATCCCGCTCCTCTTGGGAGAATACCTGATGCGTCTCGTCCAAGGTCTGCATCTCCATCGCTTCGGAGAGGAACAAATCATAGAGCGTAGGGCGGTAAAGGCGGCTGTCGGAGCCTAAATCCACGACCGCCCCGTAATCCTCCGACTTCACACTCTTGATTTTGTCGCACTTCTTCAGCGCGTCGAAAATGGACAGACGGATCTGCTGTTGGAAATTGGCCGTCGTCCACTCCATGATATCGTCAGGCAGCACATCCTGCAAGTCCGTGCGTTGACGAATCATATATCTATTTCTCTGAAAATAAGAATAGTAGTTTTTAGCGATAAAGAGAGTGGCAACCGAGCGGGCCACATCGTCGTTCGTCTCCTTACGGAAGGAGTCCAACGCGTCGATGGTGCTCTTCGGGTCAACCTCCTCGAAATAGGATTTATACTCGTTACGTTTCAGAATACAGCGCAACTGCTGCGGATAATTCTTCTCCTTCTGCGCCTGTTTCTCGATGGCGTCCAACTTAGAAAGAGCGGTTTTAGGATTCGTGCCGGAAATCTTTTCCAAAGACTTCCACTCGTCACTGTAACTGAAAGAAGAGAACAATCCCCACATAGCCAATAAGGTGATTAAAGTGAAACAAAATGATTTTATATTTTTCATAAGCGACTGAATGATATGCTAAGATAACAAAAGGGAAAAGATTTTTCTGACGAATGGGAAGAAAAATAAAGGGGGAGTGCTAAAAAGTGTTTAGGAAGGAAAGTCTTCACGTGTCGAGGAATTTTTCTGTTTTTATTTTTTGGAAGGAATAGATATCTTTGGGGAAAGTATAATTAGAAAGATAAATAGTACAAAAAACAGAAAGATTTTCAAACTAACATATTATTAATCATAGCGTTTGCCGCTATTCTGAAATCATTCCAATGGATAATAAACCACAAATACAAGATTCACATTACGATGCTTTGGTAAAGCAAATCACAGAATTGGTTGCTCAGTCGAAGCAGAAAGCTCTGCATGCGGTTAATTCTGCATTGGTGGAGATGAACTGGAATATTGGTAAATATATTGTGGAATTTGAACAGAATGGTAACGCCAGGGCTGAATATGGCGCTAAATTGATTCCTCAGCTTTCAAGAGACTTGACCCTCCGATTAGGAAATGGTTACTCAAAAAGTAACTTGGCCAATATGAGGTTGTTATATCTTCGGTTCCCAATTTTCCAAACAGTGTCTGGAAAATTGAGTTGGAGTCATTTTATTGAATTGATAACCATTGATAATGATGTGGAAAGAAATTTCTACTACATCGAAAGTATTAATCAAAATTGGTCAGTTAGAGATCTTAGAAAGCAATGCGACAGAGGCTTATTCTACCAATTAGCAACCTCAAAAGAGGCTGGCGATATCCTTTCTCTTTCTGACAATGGATTACAAATAACTCAACCCCAAGACATTGTTAAGGATACCTACTTTTTTGATTTCCTAAGTCTTAAGGCTCCCGACTATAGCGAAGGAGATCTGGAGGACGCTCTAATCAAGCACATGGAAGATTTTCTTCTGGAGTTGGGGAAAGGCTTTGCGTTTATAGGTCGTCAATATCGGTTGACCATTGACAATGATGACTACTATGCCGACCTTGTGTTTTATCATGTTATACTGAAATGTTATGTTATCATCGACTTGAAACGTGGTAAAGTAAAGCATGAGGATATTGGACAAATGAATATGTATTTAGGATATTTTGCGATGGACAAGAATACTGAAGGTGACAATCCTCCCATTGGTATTATACTTGCAGCCGACAAAAACGATGTTATGGTACAATATGCCACCTACGGCATGGATGCCAATTTGTTCGTTGCGAAATACCAACTATATTTGCCGGAAATTAACGAATTAAAAAGTCTGGTTCAAACAGAACTTGACAGACTTAACAATAAAACAGAAAAGTAATTTAATAAATATACAAAAACAGAAAGATTTTTAGACTAACATATTATTAATCATAGCGTTTGCTATTTATTTGGAGTACTCCGAAAATTTGGCCATTAGAAGATGTACAAACACAAATAAGTTCGGCAGATGCCTGCGCATAGCGTGGGCTGAACTTATTGTTTGTACGGGTTAGGCCAAATACCTCGGAGATTCATAAGGGAAGTTCACGCTTCTTTTATGTTTACTATCGAGGTGTTTTGCATCTAATCCGTATCCCAAAATAAGTTGCAAAGGCTGAAATGCGAACAGCCAATGTTTTACAAAATCATTCAAAAGAAACGAGATGAATGGCTGGCATCACCGAGTTGCACTATCAATAGTTTGATAGAATATATCGTGCAACGTGGCGTGATGCGAGATGCACAACGTGAAGCCATTAAGACATATTTGTATTTTGGTATAAAGGACAAAATATAGGATAGTAAAATGAGGACTATCTTATATTTGCAGCATCAAGTGAAACGGAGAAGGGCTCTGCTGGGGAGCAACCCTTTGAGGGATAACTTGTGTGATAAAAAAGTAAAACAGAGGCATGGGGTCGCTAACACCTCATGCCTTACTTTT
>JAZLJL010000081.1:0-63469 GCA_045617845.1 Paludibacteraceae bacterium
CCGATGTCGGTCGTCTCTACTTCCTTAACTACCGACAATTTGAAACTCATGCTGTAGTCTCTTTGGGTCCGCTTTACATAACATTTGCTGTTCTCTTCCATAACATTACTTTTTTTGTAACGCTATTTCAGGACTAGACAACTGATTCGAAAAAAAAGGCTGCCCGTAGGACAGCCTTTTTTTCATATGGCGCTTATCGTATCTATTTAGCCCCCATCTTATGCAACGATTCCAGCAAGTCCTCGTCGCTGTCGCTGATTATCATCAGTTTGTCGCCGAGCAGTAGTTCCGTCTTTCCTGTCGGAACGAAATAGGAGTCGCCTCGTTTCACCATGATGACCAACGTGTTTTTGGGAATGGAATAGTCTCTCAGGTGGTTGCCGTGCTCAAGCACATGCTCCGTCACCTCCACTTCGTAGGTGGATGACTTTATCTCTTCCTGAAATTGGATGTCGAAATCGTTGATGAGTTTTTGTGGCTCCGGGTCGTCCGCCACTTTAAGCCATTTGCCCACCATCGAGAGTGTGCTTCCTTGTAGTATCAAGGAGATGATGGTGCATACGAAGACGACGTTGAAGATAATGTCCGAATTGGGCACCTCCTCCGCCCGGCAGAGGATGGCGAAGATGATGGGAACGGCGCCCCGTAATCCGCACCATGAGGCGAAAAGCTTGTCGCGCAATGAATATTGCCTGAAAGGTATTAGCGAAATGAATACGCTCAGCGGTCTTGTCACGAATATCATCGCCAAGCTGATGATGACGCTCGGCAGGATGACCCCTCTCCATGTGAGTTCGCTCGGGTTGACGAGCAGTCCTAACGTGAGGAACATGGTAAGCTGGCTCAGCCAGGAGAGTCCGTCGAAGAAGTTGCGGGTGGAGCGCTTCTGCACGAAGGGGTTATTCCCGAAGACCAATCCTCCGATATAGACGGCAAGGTAGCTGTTCCCTTTCAGATAGTAGGTGGCGGAGAAGATGAATATGCAACTGGTCAGCACCAGAATAGGGTAGAGTGACGGATTGTCTATCTTTAGTTTATTGATTAACCATACCAAACCTTTCCCCATTGCCACACCCGCTAACGCTCCCACCGCCAGTTGGACGAAGAGCATGACGATGGCTGAGAAATAGTCGGGGGAACCGCCTGATTTGACAAGGGAGATGAGGGTGAGGGTCAATATGTACGCCATGGGGTCGTTGCTTCCGCTCTCCAGCTCCAAGGTGGGTTTTAGGTTGTTTTTGAGGTTAAGTCCTTGGGAACGTAGGATGGAAAAGACCGATGCGGAGTCGGTCGAACTCATCGAGGAGGCGAGGAGCAGGGAGGTCAGAAGACCGATCGCCCCGCCGAGTTTCGTCTGGTCCATCACCAACCAAATGATGATGCCCGTAGCGAAAGCGGTGAGGAAAACGCCGATGGTGGCAAGCGAGATACCTGGCCCTAATACGGGTTTGATGTCGGGGAGCTTCGTATCCATACCGCCCGAGAAGAGTATGATGCAGAGGGCAATCGTGCCGATTACTTGGGCCACTCTGATGCTGTCGAACTGGATGCCTAATCCGTCCACACCGAACAACATTCCCACGATGAGGAAAAGCAATAATACGGGAACTCCTAATTTGCTGCTGGCTTTGCTGACGATTATACTAGCGAAAAATAGCAACGATACGATTAGTAAAAGTAGTTCGATTTGGATTTGCATGCGCTGTATGGATTGTAAATAATCTATATTCTATTTGTTCATTACAAATATACTAATCATTCTTTCTTGAGAAAAGCCTTCTGTGTGGTCAGTTAACATCATATAACTTTACCCAACTTTTTTTATAATTTTATGTTCTCAAAAAATAATCGTTATGGTGAAAAAGATATTAATCCCCCTTTTGCTGTTGTGCTTCTCTTCCGCTTTCGCGACGGAGTTTCTTCCTGAGGGTACGAAGAAAATTACTCGTGACTCTTTACAATTGTATTATGTGGATAAAGATTTGGACGATTATAAAGTGAGAAAATTCCAATATGATGAATATTGGTATGAATTTGAATATGATGATTATTGGTATGGATTAACAGATACTTCGAACCATGTACTGACTCCTCCAGTGTATGATAGAATATGTTCTTTTCTCTACGGTTACCCTAATTTGCTTGCGTTTCAGGGAAGATATGTCGGATTGTTGGATAAAAAAGGCAATACTGTGTTGCCTGTGAAATATTCGAGTATTCATTTTGATACTAATGATTCATTTTTCGTTATGAGTGATTCTCTTGGAATTCAATCTTCTTATGACCTCAAGACGGGATGTGTGTATTCTGACGTTGCACCCTATTATTTGCGGAGTAAATTATTGGTCGATGAAGGGGATGAATGCGGATCGATTTACCGTAAATTATTGGTCGATGAAAGGGGAGAACCTGTTAATTCAATGCTTTTTCGTCAAGTCTTTCCGTTCAAAAAAGGAAGGGCATGGGCGGAAAATGACACCATTTCCGGCTATATTGACCTAAAGGGAGAGTTTCAACCGGTTTTGCGAAACGCATATGTTGATGAATGCGGATCGATTTATCGTGTGAAAGATTTTGAGAAGAGAAAATTCGGATTGATGGATGAGGATTATTCTTTGCTTACTCCTTTGGAGTATGATGGGATTTCTTCGTTTGAGAAGGATAAACGTACTTTTATTGCCGTTAAGGGGAAAAAATATGGCGTGATATCTTCTGATAATAGGGTACTAATCCCTTTCAAATATGATGTATTGAAACGATGTGCCGGCAATTTTCTTATCGCAAAAAAGAATAAACATTATGGGGTTATTTCTAATAAGGATCGTGTGGCCCTTTCTTTCAAATATGATACATTGTATGGAGAATATAGGCTAGATTATGGGGGAGGTTCGAGTTTTACTGCTGCAAACGGTTCTGTGTCGGAATTTTGTTATGAAGGATGGAAATATTGTGAAGAAATTTGCTATATCGCCCAAAAGGGTAATAAGATTATTGTCATGGATACTAACTGGAACGCCATCCTAACTGCTCCGGCTGATAAACAGCAAAGACTTGTGTCCACTGATCACATATGGCTGTATGATCATAATAGGAAGGATAAAACCGAGGAATATACTGTTTATTCTTTTGGAGCCAAATGTGGTCTTTATTCCGTGAATAAAAAAGAATTTGTTCTGCCAATAAAATACAAAGCCATTCAAAATGACAGCGACATTGATTTTTTGAAAGTCACGAATGGCGATGATTTAAAGGGCATTTTCTCAATGGATGGCAAATGTATTTTGCCTGCCAAGTATGATGATGTCGAATATGATAAGGGGTGCGATTGCTTTAAGGCAGAAAAAGAGAAGGAGACTGTGACGTTTTATTCAAGAAAAGGAGAACGGATGCATAAGAAGTGAATCACCCGTTTGCTTTTTGCGAACAATTCTTTTTGATGAAAATACGCACATAAAGAAGGCGCCCCACAAATCGTTGGGGGGGTCCTTCTCATCTGTTCTCCTGCAAGGGAATGTCGTCAGATGTACATTACCTCGTCAGATTGATTTTGAACGCTATACCGAAGTCCGACGTGATGATAGGGAATCCTTCGGAGACTTTCGGCGTGCTCGACTTGCAGTCGTAGTAGAGTTTGATGTTGAGGCGCTCGCTGAATACGTAGTCGGCGGAGAGCTTCAAGGTCATGGCGCGCAGACCGCTGCTAAGCTGGGAGTATGCCTCGTCTATGATGCGGATGTATGCGTCCGTGTTCTTGAATGAGAAGTCTCCTCTCACGTTCAAGTCGTTCTTAATCTTCTTTTGTTGTTTCCCTAGGTTGATGATCATGCCGATGTCGTCGAACCTATAGCCGGAACCGATGACCAACTCTTTGCTTGAAGATTCAAGAATCTGGTTGCCCGGAATGTCCAATTGGACGTTGCGTGATCTCTTGATCTCGAATTTCATGCTTAAGCTGTTCTTCAAGCTTGCGTCCACACCGAAGAGAGGCGCGAATTGTTCGTTGATGCTCACCGAAGTGACATCGTATTGCGAGGTCACGTTGTTGAACTCCTCGTTTTCGCCACATGTCCCGTAATGGTCGCTTCCATAGATGTTGTCTGTCCATTCAAGGAGTGAGCGGTAAGGACCTACGCTATAGGTGCTCTTGTATGCATGATTGAAGTTAAATGTCTTGAATGTCTTCTTGATGGATTCTATCCTCATCAATGCGTCGCAGGTCACTTTCCAGTTCGGGATCAAGGAACTGATCATGCTCTTAAAACTTCCGTTAGGAACGAAATTTAGATCCACTGTGTTCACATCTTTATTCAAGTAGGCCGACTGGAATGCAGGAACCAAGACATCGGCGCCACTTGGATTGACGAAGTTAGGCTTACCGTTGCTGTTCATGTTGCCTACTTGGTTATATATCCTACTTTGGAT
Source organism: Paludibacteraceae bacterium (assembly GCA_045617845.1). GTDB lineage: Bacteria > Bacteroidota > Bacteroidia > Bacteroidales > Paludibacteraceae > UBA1181. The sequence continues at coordinate 4,423 of JAZLJL010000081.1, forward strand.
TGTCTTCCTATCGCGGAGGAATTTGTCGAAGACATCCGAGTTGGCAGTGTTGGAAGAGAAGGCAGTCTTGATGGAGACGCACGTTCTGGAGAATGTTCCGGAGAACTCCTTCATGTTCCAATCGTCTGTATAACCATACATGTAGTAGATGTCGTCTTGGTTGTTCTTCATCCAAGATGCGTTCAAATCGATTTTGAGGTTCGGCAATGGCTCGATCAATGCTTTCGCCGTGAGATTTTGGTTGATTGAGCGCACGACAGGCGATGTGATGCCTTCGTCCGTCAGGAGCAAAGAATCTTGTCCATATGCCTTTTGGATGAATTTGTCCGCATTGAAGAATCCGAAGGTGAAGTCATAACCTGGATTGTCGTAATCTTGTCCCAAGAAACCGCTGGTCGGTTTGTAACCTCCCACCTCGAGGACGTCTCCGTGTCGATAGTTGAAGCTGACGTTACGGATCATCATGAGGAATCTAGCGGAGTATTCCATCGCCTTTTGGAAGCCTGTATTGTCTTTGTTGCTTGCTGTCACGACCAAGGTTAAGTTGTTTGCGTCCACTTTGCTTGTTAGTGTAATCACGTTTGCGTCCACAACGGAAACCTTGACTGGGAATTCCTTGCCTGCGGTGTCTTTGAGCGCAACCTTCACGTTTATGGATCCTAAACGGTGGCTGATACGCGTTTTGCTGTCCGCCTTTAACCGTAAATTCTTACGCTCGTACGTCTTAGGCTTTTCATCCTTTTTTTCTTCCTTGGAATCCTTTTTGTTCTTCTTCTTGTTAGTCGTACTATTAGTTTTGCTGTACTTCTTATTGATTTCCTTTAGTTTAGGGAACTTGTTGTAGAATGTCTCGAAATTGAAGCGGATATCCCCGCTCCAGCTTCGTTGGTTCTCTATGATGTTACCAGTCACAGGCGCTTCACCTAACACAAGTACGGTTCCTTTGTCCCATTGATAGAACGCGGAGTAAGAAGCGTTGGATGTAATCCAATCCATGTGAGGAAGCTTGTTGATCGGCAAGTTGTAGGAGATACTGAATTTCTGCTCGTAAGAAACTGGTTCACCAAAGTGTTTGATGCTGCTCCATACGGTGTCCTTCCATTTGTCGTACCAATCGTAATAACCTATATCCTCTAGGTATTGTTTGTTGATTGGAATGTTAACCAATCTGTTACCGTCTTCTTCGTCTGTCCTGATGATTTCAGAGATTTCAGAGTTTGTCGCAGTGTTGAAACTTACTTTGAGGCTTCTGGTCAAGTCCCATTTGATTTCAGACGTTCTGTCCCATTGCCAGTTCTTGTCGAAGGACATGTATTGGAAGGTTGTGTCCTTGACGATAGGCTGTGTGTAATCCCTCATTTGGGCCTCTTCATAGTATCGGGTCATGGAGGTACCGAATGAGATGCTCTTTGGCACGTAATAGAAGTTGAAGTCCCTAATCAGTTTCAAGTGTTGGGACTTGAACATTTTTGCCTTTTTGAATGGCTCAACTGGCTTAGGGTTCAATGAATATACGTAGTTGAATACACCTTTATAGTTTTTGATGTCTTCGTACTCCATTTCCGGATTGACTTCTTCGGATTTGTTGTAACCCAAGCTGAACGAGAAGTTTGCAGGGTCATAAGGCATTGGTTTTTTGCTTGTGATGCCGACCCTCACGTTGTTCAGAGCATAGCTCTTGTAAATCTTGTTCGTTTGCGACATCTCTTTGATTGAATCCTTGATGGCTTCAGAATCGTAGTTGTCAAGTGTCTTCTTCAACTCCACGTCCGTGTTCATTGGGTCGTACTTAGGCGATGTGCGTTGGTGCGTGCGAGTATAGGAGAATGGCATGTTGACTTTCGCTTTCTCAGGGAATAGTTTACCCAATTGGATGGAAGCTGCCAAGTTGTATTCATAGAAGTCGTCTTGGTTCCTTTCCATGACGTTATCCTCGATGTTGCCAAATCCGACGGTCTCGATTTGTCCACCTAATGAGAATGAACCTAAGTCGGAGAATACAATGCCTAAATTGGCTACTGCTGCCCAACCTCCGTCCTCGTCATAGCCGGACATGCGCATTTCGTTGACCCAAATCTCAGCGTTGTGGGTGATGTTGTCTTCGTTGATGATACCAATCATCATGGAACTAATGTCGCCGAACGATGGAGAACCGATGACTGCCATCGTATTGTGGCCGTCCATCTTAGTGTAAACTTCGTTGTATTTTGCTTTCCCTTCAACTTTGCGTTTGTCTCTCTCTAGTTTCAAATTAGTGAGTTGTTCGAATGCGAAGTCGAAATTGTTCTCGCTTGGCCATACGTCCTTTGCGTCGATGGCGCCTTCAGGAGTCATCTTCAAAGGTATCTTGTATTCGTAGTAGTTCTCGGTGAAGTCTGATCCGAAACGTACAAATGCGTATAGTCTGTTGTCCGGAATCTTTTCACCGTCGATGTACTCTTCCGCATGGACAAACATCTTGAAACGTTTGTATTGTCTGGTGTCCATGTGGGTTGTTTTGTAGACGGCGCGGACGTCATTCGCCTCAAGGCTGTCTATGCGCAATACCATGGATTGCTCGTTCTCTTCCCTGACTTGGCTTTGACTAGGGTCGATTGTTTGCGTGATTCCAGGAGGTAGTTTGTAACCGACAGGTTTTTTGTGTTGGTCTTTCTCGAAACAAACGGAAGAGATGTCGATCTTTCCTGTTCCTTGAAGTTTTGCGTATATGCTGTTGTCCACGAGTCGGTCGTTCTTTTCGTAGATTCTCCAATCTGTACGGACTAACTGCAATTCTCCGAAACGGAGGTGCTCCTCTTCTTGGAATCCTGTCATATACATACGGATGTAACGGATGGACCTGAAGTCTGTTATGCCTCCTTCAGCGCGTTTCTTGTTCGTTTTAATTGGTATTCTGACTTGGTACCATCTGATGTTCTCGTTCTTTCCGTTCTTCAATTCCACCTGAGACTCGACCATGTTAGTGATGTAATTGTCTTCCCATTCGTTTTCGTTCTGGAAGATGGCTTTGTCAATGTTGACGATGTACTCGAAGTATTGTTCGGATTCGTTCAGGGTGTTGTCTCCGTTCAAGTCTTCCGCATCTGGTGATGTGGTGGCTGACGAAGTGAACTTGTCTTCGGATGCGGTGGAGTTTCCTTCAGTTCCGTTGTAGTATTTGTAACGGTCGAAAATGTTCGCTTCCCTATCGTCGTAGTCGTTCCCTCTGTAATAGTGGTAGTTATCGCCGGCAGGGTCGTTGAGTGGTGAGAATGCGTTGGCGTCCCAACGTTGTTTGGCTGCCGCGTTCACTTTTGAGGTGATTTCTCTGTAATACTTGGCGTACGAGGTGGCGAATAGGAATTCATCTTCGTTGGACAATCCGTCCAAACCTAAGTCTTGTTGGTTGAGGTTGGCGTTGTCGAAAGAGCTCGTCAATGCTGTCAGCCTAGGTACTCTACCCCAAATCGTCGTGTCGATTGCTGCGTTATTGTTGGATGTAGGCAACCCGTTCTCGAATGCTTTCCGTCCGTCCTTCAAGATGTCTTCTGAAATGTTACCCAAGTTGAATACCAATTGTCCTGATGTGGTGTTCATGTCATCGTAAATGAATGGGTCCATAATCCAGAATTCAAGATATTCCACGTTTGAGTTCTCGAAATTCGTGTTATCCAATTTACGCATGACACCTCCCCATCGGTCTTCTGGGTTCAAGAGGTAACCGTCTGATCCCATTCCGGTGACATCCAAGTTGTATTGACCTCTTTCCTTCGGGTAATAATGAAGGTGTAATGTCTGCAATGTCGTGGATTCTCCGCTAATTGGGTCTTTGTCCAAATAGATTTCTTTTTCATCCACTTGGCGTACGTAGTGGTTGGATAGCTGTTCTTGGTCTTTCTTGATGTGGTCAGGTGTGCTTGAGCTTGAACTTGTGAAGATTTGGTCAATGTAATACCAAGCTAAATGTGCTCTGTTTAATCCATAACCTACATTGATTAAGTCCGTGGAATTTAATTGTTGGCTCCAGTAACTATCATTGTCACGTATGAAATTCTTCTTCGCCAATGGTCCACTGGTGATTTTTGGCGTACTTGCCAATACCCAAGATGTTGGGTTCTTGATGTTTATGCTGGATTCCGTTCCTTCAAAGTCATCTATGTAAGAAATACCTGCATCTTCTTGGTTCACTGCCTTGTTATGGCCAGGAATTAATTGTGCGAATTCTCCCGACAAGGCGACGGAAGAAGGTGCCTTCGCATCTATTAGTGGTATTTTGTCGATGACGGATGTCAACCATTGCCAATCGGACTTGAATGTTCCGTTGAATCCCCAAATCGTGTTCGAGATGGGTTCGTTACCCATGCTGACCTTTTGGGTGAGCGGTTTCTCCGATAGATGGAGTAGGGTACCTCCTAATGTGAATTTGTCGGAGAACTCATATTCCATGTTCGTTCCTATGAGCGATTTCCTTTGCGTATTGAAGAATGATTCGCTTTCCAGAGAAACATTGATAGGTGAGTTGGACGACAATGCGATTTCGTCCAATATTTTCACTATACCTAGGTTGTAATCGACCGTATATCCTGTTCCTTCCGTCAGGGTCCTTCCACCTGCGGTTACTCTAACCGATCCTCTCGCCACGTTTGTGGCGCCGAGTCTGATTTCGGAACCGGACGAAGAACTATATTCTCCCGTAATGAGGTATTTGTCCTTCTCAGTATATTCTTTCGCAATCGTCAGCGTGGAGTCATATAGTTCAGGGTAGGTGAATTTGTCAACCCCTGCCATATTGTTGTATCCTTTCTTAATGCCTGTGTCGAACGGACGGGCGGAAAGGAATATGATCCTACCTGTCGTTTGGTCGACGGTGTATCCTCTGATGAAGTCGAAGTATCCGTCCGGCATGGCGTTAAGTCTCTTATTCAAGCGGTCCATGTTCAGCACACGCAACAAATTTCTGTTGCCCAATGCCGGGATATAGTTCAAATATTGTGTGGTGGAGTCGCTTTGGTAGTAATATTTTATCTCCACCTTAAAGTTGTCTTCTTGTATGTTATATGCTCCTAATGAGTAGATGTTCTTCATCTCCAAGTTCCACAATCTTTTGTTTTGTGGCGCTGGAATGGATCCTTTGATTAATTTGACGAATAGGTTCTTCGTCGAAGTTTTCGTTGTGTCTGTAGTGCTGGTCGTCAACTCACCGACCCTATAGGTTTTCCCTCCTTGGGTGTATTCGTATGCTACGGCTATGATGTTGTCCGATGACACGCTGCTCTTCAAGGAAATGTAACCTAATTCGGAGTTAAGTGTATAGTCCGATTCCCGCAGCAACTTTGCGTTGTTGAGTATTTCGTATTCTTGTGCGGAATTGAGGTTCTCTCCGTCGATGGTGATGTTGCTCATTTCGTTCGAGGCTGTTTGGATGTCTCGTAACGCTCTGTTGCCGTTGATGGTGCTGTAAACTTGTCCGTTGTTGTTGTTAGGCCAAGCTTCTGATTTGCCGTTCTCGTCATAGGTTTCCGCAATGTCTCGCAATGCGATGATGTTTCGCATTGTGGTATTGCTTGATGAGGAAGAGGTGGAGTTTGTCGTCCAAACTTCCACTTTGTTGATGATGATGCCTGATTGCGGATTTGGCGCGTTCTTGGCCCATTCGTCGTAGTGGTCATAGAAGTATGAAGAAAGGAAGAAGTGCCTGTTCGACTCGTATTCTGTCGCTTTCAATTCGAATTCCGTCGTCTGTGCGCCTTGTGTGGAAATCGTTTTCCTTTCAGATTCTTGTTGTGAAATGATGGCGGATACTTTCAGTTTGCCGAATTGTAGGTCTGTCCTGAATCCGAACAAGTCTGTGCTTCCTGTGATGAGGGAGGAGGAGAGTGGTAGTTTTACGTTACCTGCTTCGACTAGTTGGAGAATGTCGTCCTCTTCCCCTTTGTAACTTAGGTTGATTAGCCTTTGGTCCGCATTGAAGGTGGCTTCTGTGTTGTAATTGATGTTGAAGTTGATTTTGTCTCCAACGTTTCCTGTTGCGGACAATTGGATTTTGTTGTCAAAGTCGAAGGAGACGTTCTTCCTGTTCTTTTCGGAGATTGCGGGGTTTTCCCTTTTTGTGATGGAGAATCCGAAATCTAGGTCGATGGAACCTTGTGTTTTCAGTTGGACACCACCAGGACCGAATATTTTCTCTCCGGTCTTTCCTAGTCCGATTTGAATTTCACTTGCTGATATTTTGTTGCCGCCTTCTGTGTTTGTCTTGGCTTTTTCCGCCCAATATCTATTCATGGACTCTTCCAAGGCATGTTTCCTGTATTCGTCTTCGCTTAATACGAACGGTGTGGCGATTTCCATTTCTCCCACTTTTGTGCGGTAGATGTAGAATCCGCTGTTAGGCTCGTATTCCACGTCTGTGCTTACGTTGCTAGGCATCTGTAGGTCCATGGACGATTTTTGCTTGAAATCGTCGTATGTGACAATCTCCTGTTTCCTTATTGGATACCTGAGGGGTGTGGTGTCTTCGGGATTGGCTAAGGTTGGTTTTCGATCAGCCGGTGCAGGTGTGGAAAATTCCTCTTCTCTTTGCGCATACGCCGAAAGGCCGATGATGCCGCAAAGGAACCCTGCTATGATGATATTATGTCTATTGTTCTTTTTCAACGTTTTTATTCTTTCTGGATAGAAAACGAAATTATAGCTGTTTTAGTGCCTCTTTGATGATTTTTTCTAATGTGATGGTCGGATCTGATGCGATGATTTTGTCCACCACTTTAGCGGAGGCGCTTCTGTTAAAGCCAAGTAAAACCAAGGCGGTGAGCGCTTCCTCCCTATTATTGTTCGCCTGAATTTGTTCGCCGATTGCAGTGCTGTCTTTGCCGACTTTGTCCTTTAGGTCGACGATGATGCGTTGGGCTGTCTTTAGCCCGATTCCTTTGACTGCCTTGAGTTGGTTGACGTTCTCCCCGCTGATGATGGCTTGTAACTCATCCACGGAAAAAGAGGAAAGTATCATTCTGGCGGTGTTGGCTCCTACACCTGACACGGAAATAAGGAGAAGGAAGAGCTCTCTTTCCCTTTTCTCGGAAAAGCCATAGAGTACGAATGCGTCCTCTCTGATTGCTTCATAAATATAGAGCTTCGCCTCTTCTTTCCCTTCCAGCGCCGCGTATGTGTTCAACGAAATGTTGACGGCATATCCGATTTGTGAGGCTTCGATGGTTGCCATCGCCGGACTCAATTCTTCGATTCTGCCTTTTATGTATTCGTACATTTCTTGTTTTGTATATGAATATTACCCACCAATTTATTAGTTGGCAAATTTAATTAATTTATTTCTAAAAAGCAATTTGAAAAAATATGTGCTTTGGGCTCTTGAAATATTGATTATGGGAAAAACATTCCTGAGTTTGGACTATGGAACGAGGAATTTGTTGTTGATTTTGCACTGCCCAATAAACAAAATAGATAGAAAAGAAATGAAAACAAGATGGTTTATGAGATGGAAACAATACTTCTAAAACAAAAAAAGCGGACCGAAGCCCGCTTTTTTATGATTTGCTAATTCAGCAATGATTATTTCTCGCCGAACAAAGTTGTACCTGCCTTACCAGTGTTCTTGATAGGAGTGTTAACGTTTCCGTCACCAAGTGTTTGAGTACCAGCCATCAAAGCGATGATAACTTTGTCTGCATTCTCAACAGCGTTTGCTTGGTGAGAAGTTACAAGCTTTCCTCCATTAAGAATCAAGTAAGAAGTTTCAGCGTCAGAAAGAGTGATTTCGGCACCCTCTTGGTTAGTTGCGTCGCAATTGAGCTCGAATGTAACACTACCAGCAGATGCTGCTGTAACTTTGATCCATCCGGATACATTGTTTTGGCTGTTTGAGAATGAGTACTTTTCTCCTGCAACAACTTGCATGCTAGTGAAAGTTGAGTTGTCCTCTGCCTTCTCGTCGTCGTCACAAGAAGCGAATGTGAAAGCTGCAGTCAAAGCTGCGAAAATCACTGCTAAATTGAAAATCTTTTTCATTTGAAAATAATTTAAAAGTTAAACAAAAAAATCAACCATATAGACAAACCTTTTGCGTTTCTCGTTAGGTTTGGTATTGCAAATATACTAAAAAAATGGAATTACAATCTTTTTTTGCAATTTTTTTATTCGGGTGAATAATTTATAATGGTTAGGCGTCGACGTTGAGACGGAGGTTCCTCCGTCTCAACCGCCATATTATCCTTCGTCTCAACGTGTTTCCCACGTTGCCTATAATGGAATATTATTCCTCGTCTTCCTCTTTTACGTTGGTGAATACGACGGAAACGTCGTCGTCCTCATCCAACTTGTCGAGCAATTTGTTGAGGGTTTCTTTTTGCTCAGGAGTGATCTCCTTTGTGTCGTTAGGTGCGTAGATGAATTCCACGTCGTTGATTTCCAAGTTGTTTTCCTCCAAGTATGCTTGGATTTTAGAGTTGTTTTCGAATGCGCCTTCGATGATGATTTCTCCGGTTTCGTCATCCTTGAAAACTTCTTCTACTCCGAAATCGATGAGCTCGAGCTCCAAGTCTTCCAAGTTAACACTGTCGTTGGCTGCGACTTTGAATACGCATTTGTGGTCGAATAGGAATGAAAGGCTTCCTGATGTTCCGAGTGTGCCGCCGTAACGGTTGAAGTAAGAACGAACATTGGAAACGGTACGAGTGTTGTTGTCGGTTGCTGCTACAACCAAGATTGCCACGCCGCCAGGTCCGTATCCCTCGTAGTTGATTTCCTTGATGTCAGCCGCATCTTTGTCCGTCGCTTTTTTGATGGCGCGGTCCACGCTGTCTTTTGGCATACATTCAGCCTTCGCTTTTTGCAAAAGCATACGGAGACGAGAGTTGGATGATGGATCTGCGCCGCTCGCTTTTACACAGATGGTTATTTCCTTAGAGATGCGAGTGAAGGTCTTAGAAAGACGTGCGTTCCTCGCAAAGATTCTTGCTTTACGGTATTCAAAAGCTCTTCCCATTTTATTACTACTTATATATTATATTGTTATATTACTTCCTTCGACAGGACAAAAGTTGCGCGAAGATATTATTTTTTGTTGAGTCCGCCAACCTAAAATTCCTAAATCAATTCCTTAATTGGTGGTAATTCTTCCGTCTTGCATATTAATGATACGTCCGGACCCGGAAGCCATCTCCATGTCATGGGTGACGACGACAAGCGTCTGTCCCATTTCTTGTTGCAGTCTGCAGAATAGTTTGTGGATGTCCGCCTTGTTCCTTGAGTCGAGGCTGCCCGTAGGTTCGTCGGCAAGCAACACGTCTGGTTTGTTGATGAGGGCTCTGGCGACTGCAACCCGCTGTTTCTCTCCTCCCGACAATTCGCTTGGCTTGTTGTCCGCCCTTTCGTTTAGGTTCATGAAAGAGAGTAGTTCTTTCGCGTCTCTTTCCGCTTCGTTTTTGTCTTTTTTTGCGATAAGTGCGGGAATCATGATGTTTTCGAGTGCGGAAAATTCCGGTAAGAGCTGGTGGAATTGGAACACGAATCCGATGTGTTTGTTACGGAAGTGTGATAGCTCGTCGTCCGTCAGCCCGAAGACGTCCGTTCCGTTGATAGAGACTTTCCCCTCGTCGGGTTTGTCCAAAGTACCTAATATTTGCAACAATGTCGTTTTCCCCGCGCCGCTGGCGCCGATGATGGAGACGAATTCTCCTTTGTCGATGGTGAGGTTCACACCTTTCAATGCGGTGAACTTTCCGAAAGTTTTGACAATGTCATTTGCTCTTATCATATTCTTCCTCCAATTTGTTGCTTAATATGGATTCCAGTTCATCTGTAGAGATGTTCATCTTTAAGGATCCGTTCTGGGCGCAAGATACTTTTCCGGTCTCTTCGGACACGATGATGACGGTGGCGTCCGTCTTTTCCGAAAGGCCGACTGCGGCTCGGTGACGAAGTCCGACTTCTTTGGGGAGATCGAAGTTGTGCGAGACGGGAAGGATGCATCCTGCGGCTGAGATTTTATTTTTGGAAATCACCATCGCGCCGTCATGTAGGGGAGAGTTTTTAAAGAATATGTTCTCTATGAGCCTTGCGTTGATGTCCGCATTGATGGTGTCTCCGGTTACCTCTATGTTTTTGAGTCCTTTCGCTTTCTCGAACACGATGAGGGCACCCACCTTCCTTTTGGCTAAATTTTTGCAGGCGATGACGATTTGGGTGACCTCGGCGTCGATTAGTTGTGAGGGGTTTGCCGCAAATATTTTATTGAAGAACGTCGAAACCTTGTTGTGCCCTGTTCCAATCCTGGAGAGGGATTGCCGGATTTCGTCTTGGAAAAGGACGATGAGTGCGATAGCTCCCACGTTCACGATTTGGTTCATGAAGGCTCCCAAGAGTTGCATCTGGAACACGAAGTTTACGACCAGCCATGCGACGACAAAAAACAAGATGCCGATAAAGACACGTATGGCGACAGTACCCCGTAGCACTTTGTACGTCTTGTATAGCAAGTACGTGACTAGAATTATGTCGATATAGTCTATCAGCCTGATGTACTTCATTCTTTGACCTTATTATTATAATGTACAAATAAATTTACGCATTGTTTCGCTTCTTTCACGTCGTGTACACGTAGGATGTCTGCCCCCTCTGTTAGCGCGAGCGTGTTTAGTACCGTCGTCCCGTTCAGCGCTTCGTCTGGCGTGATGCCTAGGGTTTGCCAAATCATCCTTTTCCTGGATATGCCGACGAGTATGGGGCACCCTAAGCTTTTCAGTTCGTGTATGCCGGAAAACAGCTCGAAATTTTGTTCCGCGGTTTTCCCGAATCCGAACCCGGGGTCAATGATGATGTTGCCGCTGTTGACGCCTTTCCCTTTCATCATCTCTATTCCTTCTGCAAAGAAAACGAAAATTTTTCTGATTAGTTCATTCGGAGAGGATGAATCTATTTCGAATGGGTGTGTATATACATAGGTACACCCCAATTGGGCGACGGTGTCAATCATTTTCGGATCGCTTCCGTATACGTCGTTGACAATCTCAGCACCATATTCCGTTACCGCCATCTGTGCTACGCTGGCTCTGAACGTGTCGATGGAGAGGCGGATACTTGGGTAGGCTTTCCTGATGCTTCTTAATGCGCGATCCATCCTCTCTAATTCTTCTCCTTCGCTCACGGGGGCGCTTCCCGGTCGTGTCGAGCAGGCACCGATGTCAAAAATGTCGGCTCCCTCTGAAAGTAATTTGGCGGTTTTTGATAGAAGTGCCTCTTCGTTTTCACACCGACTCTCTTTAAAGAAGGAATCTGGGGTGACATTTATTATCCCCATTATTTGAGGAGTGTTTTGGTTGTAAGTGTTTGACATATAGTGAGGTATGTGGAATTTTTAAGCCTGGACTCGAACTGAATATTAAAAAATGCAAAAAAAATATTGTGAAAAACTTTTCTGCAAAAATAGAAAATATATATCTTTGTCCACTACTTCAGTCGCGAAATTGATTGTGTTTTGATGATGATGATGAATTTTGAGGTTGAGTGAGACAATAAAACTGCAATAGAAGAGTTATAAAATTAAATGAAACATTATCTTATTTTTTTATAGTGCTATGAGACACGTAAATTTTTTGAAGACTGCGGCGTTGTTGATGTTGGCTGGTTTTACATTGGCTTCGTGCGGAGAAAAAAAGTTGAAAGACTCTAAGGAATCAAACGCTACAGGTTGGAAATACAACGACAAGGAGAATGGCGGATTCCAAGTTGTTAATGGTTATGAACAAGAAACACCTCCGGGAATGGTATTCGTCGAGGGTGGTACATTTACACAAGGACGTGTGATTGAGGATGTGATTGGCGATTGGAACAATATTCCAAGACGTGTGACGGTCGCTTCATTCTACATGGATAAATATGAAATCTCGAACGTGAACTGGCGTGAGTATCTTTATTGGATGGGTAACGTCTTCCACAACAATCCTGAGTACGTAGAGAAAGCATACCCTGATACATTGGTATGGAGAGAGGAGTTGGCATATAACGAGCCATATCTCGATTTCTATTTCTCTCACGTTGCTTATAACTGGTATCCGGTCGTTGGTGTAAACTGGGAGCAATGCGCTGATTACTGTATTTGGCGTACTGACCGTGTGAACGAGATGAGAATGGCTTCTGAGGGTATTATCCAATATCCTGACTTCCAGGCTTTGAAAGGTAACACCGATCCTAACGATATCGCTCAAAACCAAGTATTCAGTACTCAAAAGTATTTGATGAAGTCTGATTACAAGCCTACTGATGGTAAAAAACCTAAGACTGACGTTTACGGTAACGTTAGAAAGACTAATATGTCTGATGGTGTCTTGATGCCGAAGTATCGTCTCCCAACCGAGGCTGAGTGGGAGTATGCTGCTTATGGTACTAAAGCGCTTGAGGGCGAGGAGAACTACCAAGAGAGAAAGATTTACCCTTGGTATGGTCACCAAATGCGTAACCCACAAAAGAAGGTTAAAGGACAAATGTACGCTAACTTCGTCCGTGGTCGAGGTGATATGATGGGTATGGGTGGAAACTTGAATGACCACGCTACCATCACCGCTCCAGTTGATGCATTCTGGCCAAATGAGTTCGGTTTGTATTGTATGGCTGGTAACGTGAACGAGTGGGTGTTGGATGTATATCGTGTATTGTCTAGCGACGATGTTCAAGAGTACAACCCGTTCCGTGGTAACGAATATAAGGTTCCTGTTAAGGAGGAGACCACTATCGATGGCGTGAATGTTAAGGTTCCTCAGATTGATAGCTTGGGTCGTGTAGTATTCGCTTATCCAGTTGACAAGGCCGAAGATCCTGCTGCTTACGCTAAATTGGATGTACGTAACTACAAGGATGGTGATGCTTCTAGTGCATTGAACAGAACTGAATGGACCGTAGTTTCTGATCCTGACATCTCTACTAGAAAATTGTACGATCCTGATACTGATAAAGAGGGTTATTTGACTTCTAAGATTAGTAATACTTCCCGTGTGTATAAGGGTGGTGGTTGGAAAGACCGTTCTTACTGGTTGAACCCTGGACAAAGAAGATATCTTGAGCAAACTGAGTCTCGTAGTGATATCGGTTTCCGTTGCGCAATGAGTAAGGTAGGTGCTGAAGATGGTGATGTAAGATAATGTGATTTCATAATAAGGAAAGCCCCTCTCGTAGGGGCTTTTTTTGTTATTGTCATCTTATATTTGAAAGTTATGGAGATAGAGAATATATATGATATTTTTTCCCGTTTCCCGCTTATTTCCACTGATAGCAGGAAGTGTGTGAAGGATTCTTTGTTTTTCGCTTTGAAGGGCGAGAACTTTAATGGTAATAAATTCGCCAAATCAGCCATTGAACAGGGCTGCGCTTATGCTTTTGTCGATGAAAGCGAATATGCGGATGGCAATCGTATCTTATTGGTCGATGACTGCCTGAAAACGCTTCAGAAACTTGCCGAATTCCATCGTGAGAAACTTGGCATTCGTATTATTGGCGTGACTGGTAGTAATGGGAAAACGACTACAAAGGAACTCCTTGCCGCTGTTTTAGGGAAGAAATATAATCTTACCTATACGAAGGGGAATCTCAATAACCATATTGGTGTGCCGTTGACTCTCCTTTCTATCACGAAGGAACATGAACTTGCTGTGGTGGAGATGGGCGCTAGCCATCCTGGCGACATTAAGGAGTTGGTTGATATTGCGCATCCTAATTTCGGATTGATCACCAATGTCGGTACCGCCCATATCTTAGGATTCGGCTCTTTCGAAGGAGTGGTGAAGACCAAATGTGAATTGTATGATTACTTGAGGTCTCATGACGGCTTAGTTTTCTATCATAACGCTAACCCTATTTTATCTGAGAAATCGTCTGGTATTAATCGTATCGCTTATGGACTCGGTTCCTCTATATCAGCGGATTTATTGGGATGTGAACCTTTCCTTCGCCTTCGTTGGAATAATGTAGATATCGATACGCATCTTATCGGCGCCTATAATTTCGAGAATGTTTTGGCGAGTATAGCTGTCGGTTCTTATTTCGGAGTCTCCTCTGACGATATCGTGGCGGCCATAAGGGAATATGTGCCAACTAATAGCCGTTCCCAATTTTTGAAGACTGCTTCCAATGATTTGATTATCGATGCTTATAACGCTAATCCTACAAGTATGTCTGCCGCATTGGATAATTTCCGCCACATGGTTTCCGATAGGAAGGTGGTTATCCTTGGCGATATGAAAGAACTTGGACATGTGAGCGAGTCTGAACACCAAAAAATCGCCGATATGTTGCCTTCGCTTCATCTTTCCCAGGCTTTCTTGATCGGTCCTAATTTTCAACTGACGAATTGCGATGCCCTTAAATTCGATACGGTTGATGAGTTGAATGCTTATTTGCTTTCGAACCCTATTAAGGACTCCCTTGTCCTTGTGAAGGGATCCAATAGTATGAAATTGACCTCTTGTGTCGCTAACCTTTAATGCCTTCGTCATGAAAGAGATTGTGTTGCTTGTCGTTTTTTTTGTTATTCTCTTCTCCTATTTGTTTTACATGAATAAGAGAAAGAAGAATGATGTCATCAGAGAGGAGACCGATGAGGAGAAGTCTAAGAGGTTGAGAGCCGAAAAGATTGCTTCCGGCGAGTGTTGCGGTCAACATGCCGTCTGTGAAAAAGAGACGTTGATGAATACGAAATTGAAGGCGGATTATTATGACGACGAGGAGTTGGATGTTTTTGCTAATAGGGAACCTTCTTCCTATACAGACGAGGAAATCACACAATTCCAAAATGTGTTGTATACAATGAAGGATTTTGATGTGGCTGGTTGGCTGAAAAGTCTTCAGTTGCGTGAAATCCAGTTGCCTGACGTCGTGAAAGATGAGGCTTTGCTGATTGTTTCCGAACGTAGGGCGTCTAAGAAGAATAATTTTTGACCGCCTCTTTTTTTTTATGAAGTCTCGTTTCAAGTCTCTGTTGTCAGTCTTTTTGTTTTGGCTGGTTCTGTTCATTTTGCAGAAACCGGTTTTCTTGCTTTTCCATTGGGATCAGTCCTCCAAATTTAGCCTTTCCGAATGGCTCTTGACGATTTACCATGGATTCTCGATGGACCTATCCATGACGGGTTATTTGACTTTGCCTGTCCTGCTTATCCTTTTGGTGTCCTGTTTTTTCTCCAATGATAATGTGTTCGGAAAAATCACGAAGGTTTTCATGATATTTTTCCTGAGTTTTGAGATGCTGCTTTTTGTGTCAGATCTTTTCTTGTATAAGTATTGGGGATTCCGGCTTGATACTACGCCTCTCTTTTATCTTTCTTCTCCGAAGGATGCTGCGGCAAGTGGAACGACTGCTGAATATCTGTTGGCTCTTTTCTTGTATTCTCTTTTCCTCTTTCTTTCCATATTCGCCTATCTTAAGGTACATAAGAGCTTTTTCTCTTTCTCCGGTAGGGCTTACGTCGCGGTTCTCCCATTCTTGCTTGTGGGTGGCGTCTTGTTTGTAGGCATAAGGGGAGGCGTTGGCGTATCTGTCATGAATGCGGGTCGATGCTATTTTAGCAAATCTCTCTTTTTGAATCATGCCGCATTGAATCCGACTTGGAATTTTATGGATTCTTATTTCTCTTCGGATAGTTTCGATGGACAATATCGGTTCATGTCTGACCAAGAGGCGAAGGATATCATGGATGGTTTGTCGCCTGTCGAAGGTGATTCCGCTTCCATCCATTTATTAAGGACTTCCCGTCCCAATATAGTTTTTATCATCATGGAAGGAATCGGTTCCAATGTTTTGGAAACGTTGGGAGGGGAAAAGGGGGTCGCACCCAATTTGGAGAGCTTGATGTCTGAGGGCGTTTTGTTCACCCGTTTCTTCGCCAATAGTTTCCGTACGGATAGGGGTGTCGTTTCTATCTTGAGCGGATATCCCGCTCAACCGACCGCTTCTGTGATGAAATACCCGAACAAGTCGCAGAATTTACCGAAAATCCCGCTTTCTTTGAAGAATAGCGGTTATGATTTGGCCTTCTTCTATGGTGGAGATGATAATTTCACGAATATGCATTCCTATTTGGTCACCTCCGGTTTCGAAAAAATAATTTCCGAGAAGGATTTTTCCCATTCCGAGATGTCTACGAAATGGGGAGCGTATGACCATGTCGTGTTGAATCGCTTGTTGGAAGATATCGATGCGCAGGAACAGTTCCCTTTTTTTAAGACCATCCTCACATTGAATAGCCATGAGCCTTTTGATGTTCCTTCCCATAAATTGGAACATCCCTATTTGAATTCAGTCGCTTATACTGATAGTTGTATAGGTGATTTTGTCGCTCAATTGAAACAGCGTGATGTGTGGAATGATTTGTTGTTGGTGATATTGCCAGACCATGCCTATCGATATCCTAGTGACCTTTCCAGTACGTGTGTGGCTCGCCACGAGATTCCAATGTTATGGCTCGGTGGCGCTTTGGCTGTACAGCCAATGAAAGTGGATACGTTGTGCTCACAGATGGATTTGGCTCGTACTTTACTCTCTCAGATGGAGATACCGTCTGGGGATTTTGTGTTCAGCAAAGATATTTTCGGGAAAGATACGCCTAAGTTTGCCTATTATGCTTTTCCTGATGGCTTTGGTTTCATAGACCGTCGGGGAGTTGCTGTTTTTGACAATGCCTCCATGACTCCTCAGCTGTGTGATAACGATTCCTTGGTGATTTGTGGCAAGGCATTCCTCCAATCGTTGTACGATGATTTGTCTAAAAGATAACGCTTATGCGATGCTATAATTGTGGTTCCCAGTTGCCTGAAGGGGCGAAATATTGTCTGAGTTGCGGACGGAAGGTCGGTGATAAGTCTGGCGTGACGTCTGATAATTTGGAGGGAAAAGGTTCCGAGGATCATCCGGAGCGTTTGAAGACGAAGGCGGGGAAACGCATCGCATTTCCCCGCCTCCTTAGATGGATGTTCACTTTCGTGTTACTCTTTCTGATTATTATGATTTTCCTCCATGCGAAGTAATTCGTCCGTGTCGTATAGATTCATGTGCGGATTTTTCTTCGGATAGTCTATCGTATAGTGCAAGCCACGGCTTTCCTTACGTTGGGTGGCGGCTTTGATCACCAGATAGGCGGTGTTTATGATGTTCCTTAGCTCGCAAATCTCCTTTGAGACGACAGACCTTTGGAAGAGGTTTTCTGTTTCCCTGTAAAGAATTTCAAGACGGTCGTATGCTCTTTTAAGACGCAAGTTGGATCTGACGATTCCCACATAGGCGTTCATAATTTGGTTCACCTCTTTTTCGCTTTGTGTGATGAGTACCATCTCTTCATTGAGCGATGTGCCTTCGTCGTTCCATTCCGGGATTTCGTCGTTCCATGAAATGGCTGGTAGATACTTGAGCGCGTCTTTGGCGGCCGCATCCGCATACACAACCGCTTCGATGAGTGAGTTGGAAGCCAGACGGTTCGCTCCGTGCAATCCTGTGCATGAGCATTCTCCAGCCGCATATAGGTTGTGGATGGTTGTCCTAGCGTTCATGTCTACCTTAATACCTCCGCAAAGATAGTGTGCGGCGGGGGCGACAGGAATGTAGTCCTTCGTGATGTCTATTCCGATGGAGAGGCACTTGTTGTAGATTGTAGGGTATTCGCGTTTTGTCGTCTCTGGGTCTTTGTGGGTCACGTCGAGGAAGACATGTTCGTCACCTGTAATCTTCATTTCGTTGTCTATCGCGCGTGCCACGACGTCCCTAGGTGCGAGGGATCCTCTTGAGTCATATTTCTTCATGAAAGCCTCTCCTTTTTTGTTGCGGAGGATACCTCCGTAACCGCGCATCGCTTCTGTGATGAGGAAGGAAGGTCGGTCGCCCGGATGATAGAGCGCTGTAGGGTGGAATTGAACGAATTCCATGTCTTCCACGAGTCCTTTGGCGCGGTATACCATTGAGATTCCGTCGCCGGTAGCGACAGGTGGATTGGTGGTTGTTTGGTAGATGTTGCCGATACCTCCGGTCGCCATCATGGTGATTTTAGCTAAGAATGTGTGGACATGGTTCGTGCGGATATCCAAGACGTAAGCTCCGTAGCATTCGATGTTAGGCGTGGTGTGTTTCACCAATTGTCCCAAGTGGTGTTGGGTGATGATTTCGATGGCGTAGTGTTGGTCGTAGATGTCGATGTTCGGGTTTTTCTTCACCGCCTCGATTAGGCTATCTTGGATTTCTTCTCCCGTGTTGTCTTTGTGGTGTAGGATACGGAAGTCGGAATGCCCGCCCTCTTTGTGCAGGTCGAATTCCCCTTTTTCGTTTTTGTCGAAATCGACGCCCCAAGAAACCAATTGCTTGATTTGTTCCGGCGCTCCTTCCACAACTTTGCGGACAACTGCTTCGTCGCAGATTCCGTCGCCGGCGATTAACGTATCGGTCACGTGGTGTTCGAATTCGTCGGTTGGTTTAGTGACGGAAGCGACGCCGCCTTGGGCATAATGGGTGTTGGCCTCTTCCATCTGTGTCTTGCAAAGGATAGCCACTTTCCCTTTATGGGCTACTTTAAGAGCGAAACTCATCCCGGCGATGCCGGAGCCGATCACTAGGAAATCATATTTTTTTGTCATATACTTTTGAAGTTTTGTTATACTATTCTTCGTTAATTGTTCCTACAAATTTAATCTTCTTTAGTGTCAATTTCTTCAAAAAAGCTTTTTTTTTCGTAAGTTTTTATATCTTTATGGTTGGGATGGCGTATAGAATAAACGTCGTTAGGTTGAATTCATTTATCATAAGATTTTAATGATGAAGAAAATATTGTTTGGACTTTTGGGACTGGTTGTCTTGGCGTCGTGCACAACACCCGCCGATTATTTTGAGACAATAAATAGCTCGGTTTTTTCCGTGGAAACCGCCTATCTGCAGTTTAAGAATGTTGCCGCTGGTAGTGATGAGTCTCGCGGACTTTACGAGAAGAGTGCTGCGGATGCCAAGCATGTTTTGGATATGATAAAAGGGATGCCTCCTTGTGAAGATAATGATGCGCTCCGCCAGTCCGCTGTTGAGTACGTATCCGCTTTTGTGGATTTCTACGAGAACGAATACCCTTCCTGCCTTAAGAAGTTTGAAGGGGATGCCCATATGCAGGATTCTCTTTTTTTGTTAGCCCCGGCAAACTTTTCTGAAAAGAATGCCGCCTATAAGGATAACTTGAAGGAGTTCGCGAAGGAGTTCGATTTGTATGTCTCTGGCTTTTAGATGGTGTTAAAATAGAATATTGTTGAATGTAAATAGTGTTGATTATGAGTAACATGGTTGATGTTTTTTGTGTGAATACACAACGGAAGTATAGTTACCCGATGGGTACTAGCTTGTTGGATGTTTATAAGGATTTGAATATTCCTTTGAAGGGCAAACCGTTTGTCGTCCAAGTGAATAATGTGACAAGGGATTTGAAATTTAAGATATATAATCCTAAAAGGATAGAGTTCCAAAGTAATGATGTGCCTGCCGGCATGCGCGCTTATGTGCGTTCTTTGTCGTTTATTCTTTGCAAGGCGTTCTATACGTTGTTCCCAGGTGCGGAGATTCGTCTTGACCATCCGATCGCGAAGGGCTATTACTGCAAGCTATTGGGCGTGGACCAGACGATTACGAAAGATTTGACGGAACGTATCAAGGAGGAGATGCGTAAGATTATCGCGATGGATTATCCTTTCGTCATGAGGATGATCCCTACCGAAGAGGCTATCGCCACATTCGAGAAGAGGGGTGCCACCGATGTCTCGTTACTCTTGAAATCCTTAGGAGAACTCTATACGAAGGTGTATGAGTTGGATGGCTTGATGGATTGGTATATCGGTCCTTTGGCGCCGTCCACGGGTTATGTGGACTTGTTCGATTTGGTGCCTTATAAGGATGGCATGTTCCTTCGTGTCCCTGACAGGAAGGACCCGAGCCGATTGAGCGAAGAGGTTGACCAAAATAAGTTGTTTGGTACTTTCAGCGAATATACCGAGTGGAATGAGATCATGGGAGTTAGCAATGTCGGTAACATGAACCAACTGATCCAAAAGAAGCGTGTCATGTCTGATGTGATTAAGGTGGCGGAGGCTTTGCAGGAGAAAAAGATCTCCAAGATCGCTGATGAAATATGCGATCGGGGAGCTGTTAAGTTGGTTCTCGTGTCTGGCCCTTCTTCGTCCGGAAAGACTACGTTCAGCAAGCGATTGAGCGTCGCTTTGGCGGTGAATGGTAAGCGACCTACCCCGCTTTCCATGGATGATTATTTCGTGACCCGTGACAAGACGCCTCGCGATGAGAATGGTGATTATGATTTCGAGTCCCTTTATGCTGTCGATTTGGAGTTGTTTAACGACCATCTGAAGAAGTTGCTCGCCGGAGAGGAGGTAAGTATTCCTACGTTCAATTTCGAGAATGGACAGCGGGAATATAAGGGAAATACCATAAAACTCGGACCGAACGATATCTTGGTGGTGGAGGGAATCCACGCTTTGAATCCTACGCTCACTTCGGAAATTCCTGCTGAACGCAAGTTCAAGGTCTATGTCTCCGCATTGACGACCATCTCGTTCGACAACCACAATTGGATTCCTACGACGGACAATAGGTTGCTCCGACGCATCATTCGAGACTACAAGTATCGCGGATATTCCGCAATTGACACCATCAGCCGATGGCCGAAAGTGAATGCCGGTGAGGAAAAGTGGATTTTCCCTTACCAGGAGAATGCGGATGTGATGTTCAACTCGGCTCTGATTTTTGAATTGAGCGTATTGAAGAAATTCGCGGAGCCGATTCTCTCGGAAGTGCCTCAGAACTGTGTGGAGTATTCGGAAGTGCACCGTTTACAAAACTTCTTGAAATATTTCTCTCCAATACAGGAGACGGAGATTCCGTTCACTTCCTTGTTGCGTGAGTTCTTGGGAGGCAGTACGTTCTCTTATTGATTGATTGTTTAATTAATTATTTATTCGATATGTGTCAAACGAAAAGAAAATCCATATTGGTCTTTCTCTTTGGAGTGTTGAATGTCGCGTTTTTGTTCGCTGCGGGTAATAATACTTCCCGTAATGCGGAATTCCCTGGCGGGAATAGCGCTTTGGCGACATTCCTCCTTAATAATGTGAAATATCCGGAGGAGGCCATGAAAAACAATGAAATAGGGAAAGTGTTCGTTACTTTTTCTGTTGATAAGGATGGCTCAATCCTTGACACAAAAGTGACACAGGGAGTTTCTCCTTCTCTGGACGCGGAGGCGGTTCGGGTGGTGAATAGCATGCCTAAGTGGACTCCGGCCATGAAGGAGGGGAAGGAAACTAAGACGATGATGACATTGCCGATTGTTTTCCATCTCCCCAATCAGGTCTTGGATAAATGACATCAGAGATATCCTATGTTGTGAACGCCCGGAGCACTGTTCCGGGCGTTTTTTGTTATGTCTTATGAAGAAAATAGGTGTTCCCTGGTGCGGAGCTGACGATGTCTTTCATCTCCATGTCGAATAGGATGGAGGAAAGGATTCCGAAGGGTATTTGTGTTGTCCTGGTTAGTTGGTTCATGTCCATCTTCTCGTTAAGTTGAAGCGCTTCTACAATGATTTTTTCATTGTCTGTAAGTTGCATGAATTGGGAGATGTTCATTGATGGTTGCGCGCATTTCTTCACGTCCCAGTTCATGAGCCGCTCTATGTCTTCGGCATTCTCCACCATGGTGGCTTGGTGGTCCTTGATGAGTCTGTTGCATCCGATGGAGTAGATGTCGCCTGTTCGTCCGGGTATGGCGCATACGTCCTTGTCGTATGAGTTGGCGAATTCTGCCGTGAACAGAGCCCCTCCCTTTTCTCCCGATTCAACGACTAGGATAACGTCGCACATGCCTGCTATAATCCTGTTCCTGGAGACGAAGTTCTTCCTGTCCACAACGCATCCTGAGCGGAATTCTGTCACGACGCCCCCATGTGCCGCCATTTTGTTGGCTAAGTTTTTGTGCTTGGCGGGATATAGCGTATCAAGTCCGTGGCCGACCACACCGATGGTTTGTATGCCTAGTTCCACCGCTTTCCTGTGGGCGCATCCGTCCACGCCGTAGGCAAGCCCGCTGATGACATTCAGATCCGGATATTTGTGCGCCAATGCGCTGACGATCTCTTCGCAACGGCATTTCCCGTAAGTGGTCATTTTGCGTGTCCCGACAATCCCGATCAAGTGCCCTTCGTTCATCTCCATTTCTCCCTTCGCATAGAGTATGTATGGGGCGTCGACGCAATCCTTGAGCCTCCTAGGATAATCCTTGTCGTCGAAGGCGATGGCTCTGGCGCCTGCTTTTTGTAGAAAGAGCAACTCTTTCTGCGCTTGTTTCAGTAGCCTAGGGTCTTTGATGTTCTTCGCTATGGCACTACCTATCCCCGGAATGGATTCCAACTCTTTTTCGGAACATTTGAATATGGACTCCTCGTCTCCCAAGGCGGAGACTAATCTCTTGATAGTGTGGATGCCTACACCTTTAGCCATCGTCAAGGCGATTTGATACAATAACTTTGATCCCATGATGTGAAAAACAAATAGAATTCTTATAATTTTAGGTAGTCTTGCTTCCGCTTTACTACAGATACGATTTTATTATTACCTTTGCAAAATTATAAATTAATGTTTAAACTGCTATGGAATCAACAAGAAAAAATAAGATAGATAGGCTCATCCAGAAGGAGTTGGGTGATATTTTCCAAAAATTCACGAAGTCTCAAGGTGGTGTCCTTATTTCCGTGACTTCAGTCTCTGTTTCCGCCGACCTTAGCGTCGCTAGGGTTTATTTGAGCATATTCCCGAACGAGAAACAGACGGAGATGTTGGAATTGGTGCAGGGGGCATCCAAGTCGATCCGTTTTGACCTCTCACAACGTACGCGTTATCAGTTGCGTCAAGTTCCTGAGCTCCATTTCTATTTGGACGACTCGCTGGATTATTTGGAGAACATAGACCGTCTTTTGGGGTTGAATAACAAATGAAGCTTCAGTTATTCATAGCTTTAAGGTATCTTTTTTCACGTAAGGACCATAATGCCATCAATATCATCTCCGCCATATGCGCTGGTGGTATCTGTGTGGCGACGTTGGCTCTTGTCTGCGTGCTTTCTGGGTATAACGGATTCCAACAACTCATCTGTGGCTTGTTCAATTCTTTTGATCCGGATGTGAAGGTCACACTGGTGGAGGGTAAGACGTTCAACGTCTCCGATGAGCGCATGCGGAAGGTTAAGTCGCTTGATTTCGTTAGCGTTTCCTGCGACATACTCGAGGAGAACGCCCTAATTCGCAACAAGGAACGTCAGACAATGGTTTCTGTTAAGGGCGTTTCCAGTTCCTATGCTGAACTGACGAACGTGAATGAGGTGACCCAAGTCGGACAGTTCTTGCTAAGCGATGGCGAAGGTTATTCCTTGGTCGTCGGTGGCGCTTTGGCAGATCAGATTGATGTCGCGATGGGTTCATTCCACCCCGTTTCGTTATATGCCCCAAAACATGATGTGAAGATTAATTTGGCTAACCCGGAAAAGGCTTTCGCCCAACAGGACATATTCCTTTCTGGCATCTATTCGACGGGACAGTTGGATTTGGATTCTAAATATGCCTTCGTGGACATCTCCTTCGCAAGGCGTTTGTTCGGATATGGGGAGGATGACGTGACTTCATTGGAACTGAAATTGTCTCCCGATGCTGACGCCGACTTGGCGTTGCGAACCATCTCGGATATTCTTGGACCTGAATTCAAGGTGCAGAACAAGGAACAACAACATGAGGATTTCTACCGGATGATGAAGGTGGAAAAATGGATTTCTTTCCTTATTCTGGTGTTTATCTTGTTGATTGCGGTCTTCAATGTCGTCGGTTCCCTTACCATGTTGATATTGGAGAAAAAAGCTGATATTGAGACGTTAAGGAATATGGGTGCCACCCATGGTTTCGTCAGACAGGTGTTCCTGTTGGAGGGGTGGCTCATCTCCGTGTTCGGAACACTTTTCGGTGTCTCCCTTGGTCTGCTCCTTTGTGGTTTGCAAAAGTGGTTGGGTATCATTAAGTTGACTAGCGGGGACGAGGGCGGATTTGTTGTGGACGCATATCCGATCTGTATTAGATGGTCCGATGTGGTGGTCATCGTGCTCTCCTCTCTGTTGGTGGGGTTGCTGGTGTCTTGGTTCCCGACCAAGTATTTGGGACGTAAATGACGCCCCTTGTTATTCTATGTTTTGAACAATGAAGAAAAAAATATTTGGCGTTCTCCTTTTGATGGAGACGATGTTCTTGGCTATTTCTTCTGTCGTGTCGCTTGGCTACGGTGAGGCGGATTGGCAGGCATTGCTGATTTCGACGGGTCTGTCTGGACTCTTCGGAGCTTCTCTGTTTTGGCCCAATAGAAGGGACAAGGGTTCTTTGTCCCGAAAGGATTGTTACTTGATTATTTCTGGCGCATGGGTCGTTTTCTCTCTCTTTGGGATGATTCCGTTCTTAATCTATGGAACAGTGGATTCCGTGGCGGACGCTTTTTTTGAAACGATGTCCGGTTTCACGACGACAGGTGCCTCTGTGTTGAATAATATCGACGAGCAACCTCATGGCATCCTTTTTTGGCGAAGCACCTTACAATGGATGGGTGGTTTGGGTATCATGTTGTTCTCTATAGCCCTTTTGCCTTCGTATAATAGAAATAATACGCAACTGTTCTCCACTGAGGCGACAAGCGTTTCCCTCAAGAAACTGCGTCCTAAAACGCAGGAAGCGGCTAGGGGAATTTTGTTGATTTATGTTGTGTTGACCACATGTTGCGTAATTTGTTATTGGATTGGTCCGATGTCTTTGTATGACGCTGTTTGCCATGCCATGACGACGGTCGGTACTGGTGGATTCAGCACCCATCAGGCTAATTTCGCCTATTTCTATTCTCCATATTTGGAGTATGTGGCCTCCTTGTTCATGTTTCTTGCCGGTGTGAACTTCGCCCTCTATTTCCTTGCGAGTACGGGCGAATGGAAAGTATTCCGTACCAATGAAGAGTTCCGCTGGTATTTGGTGGCTACACTGGCCTTCGTAGTCGTTTTCTATTTGCTTTTGCTGAAAAACCCTTGCCATGTGCTCATTGCGCAGATGCCGTCTGATTATGAGGCTGTTTTCAGGACTGCTTTGTTCCATGTGGCGAGTATCTTCTCCTCTTGCGGTTATCAGGGTTCTTATTGTGATTATGTGGGTTGGGGCGCTCCGTTCTGGGTTCCTACCGCTATCATGATGTTCAGCGGCGCTTGTGCGGGTTCCTCTAGTGGAGGTGCTAAACTGATTCGTATCATCATCGCGTTGAAGAATGCGGGGAACGAGCTTCGCCTACATTCCCATCCGAATGCTATTTTGCCGTTGAAGGTCTCTAAACATTTGATGTCGATGGAACTTGTGGTGCGCGTGCTCGCCTTCTTCTTTGTCTTCGCCATGCTCTTCTTGGCGGGCACTTTCGTGCTGACGATGACGGGCTTGGATTTCGATACCGCTTTCGGTTCGTGTTTGACGGCCATATCTAATAACGGTCCGGGATTCGGCACTACGGGACCTATCTCTAATTTTTCCGATGTGCCTGATTTAGGCAAATGGGTGCTCTCCGCACTGATGCTCATTGGCCGTTTGGAAATCTATACGATTCTGTTGCTTTTTACCGGACACTTTTGGAAGTTGCGGTAGAGATGCGAAAACAGTTTAATTTAAATGGTAGTTTTTTTGATTTTTTTTGTAAAATTTTTTTAGATTGTCATTATGAAAAAAGTATTGCGTAAGGCCTTTGGACCTATTATGTGTATGTGTGCTCCATGTTTGAGTTATGCATCTATGGTGATGGGTGATACTCTTTTGCCGACTAACAATGTCTCAGTTTTTATTCCATCTGTCTCGTCCCAATATGTTTCGACAGCTGGATTAGGTGTGGAAAATCTTTATGTGGATAAGATTAAATCACAGAATAATGCATCAAGTATTTTGATGTCAGATGTTTCTATATCGAATGGTTTGATTATAAAACAAGACGGTCCAGCGGATACGGAACTTCCTTCATTTGAGATATGGAGTAGTTTCGAATCTACTAAACCTCGTTTTACGGTTCAGTTTGATTCAGATTATAAGAATGGACTGAATGCTTCTACCTTGTCTAGAGGTTATTGTGTCCCGGTTAATTTCGAAGCTTCAGAATATAATTTTAATTTCTATCGTGGAGCAGGCGCTGAGGACACTTTGGCGGTCTTCCGTGTAAACGGGAAAATCGTTTGTAAGGAAGAACTTAAAGTGGTGGAGGTAAATACCGAAAAGATTAAGGCGAATAAAATTGAAGTGGATTTTAACCATGCCGCCGATTATGTGTTCGATGATAATTATGATTTGAAATCGTTGAGCGATCTGGAGGCTTATGTGAAGGAGAACAAACATTTGCCGGGAATACCTTCTGCCGAGGAGTTCTCGGAGAGGGGAATGAATGTGTCGGATGTAACCAATATGCTGCTTGAGAAGATTGAGGAGCTCACTTTGCACGTCATCCAATTGCAGAAAGAATTGAATGAACTGAAAGCAAAAAACGAATAATGTGTAGAGATGGTGAGCACATCGCCTCTATGCGGAAATAAGAAATGAGGGCGTATCGAAATCATCGGTACGCCCTCATCATTTTGTTGTTTAATATTTAATATAAATACCCAATCATCTCTTTATCGCGCGGAATCTTCCGATGATGCTGTTGCCCTCCTTCAACACTACGAAATAGGTGCCTGCGGCGAGGTCGGATACGTTGTAGGAATCAGCCTTGCTGAAATGTTTCACGATAACGCCTGAAAGGTTGCATACTAGGACTTGATCGAATCCGTAGCCTTCGATGAAGAACTCATCGCCCCAAATGGTAGGGTAGAAGAGGAATGATTCTGTGGAGAAGGACTCGATGCCGGAATCGTCATATTCTGTTGCCTCCAATCCCCAAAGCTGGTTGTCTTGGTTGCTCCATGTGTATTGTTTTACGGCGTCACCATCGTTACTGCCTGTGGAGGCGATGCAGGAAGAGTTGTTGTGTGTGGTCGTGTTCTCGATTCGGAACCATTTGCCCTCCACTGCAGTGATTTTCCACTTCTCGCTTTCGTCGTATTGGTTATAATCAATTTGGACAATATCCGTCCCATCGTTTGGTTGATACTTGTTGGTAAGATATTTGCCGGATCCGTCGTTTTTTAATCTGAAGAATTCGTCTGCCCCCTTGAAGATGTATATTTGGCTGTTGTCGCCCTCTT
Organism: Paludibacteraceae bacterium; assembly: GCA_045617845.1. GTDB lineage: Bacteria > Bacteroidota > Bacteroidia > Bacteroidales > Paludibacteraceae > UBA1181. Next base: position 31,709 of record JAZLJL010000081.1, read on the forward strand.
TGCGGGTGACTGTTACCAGTGGAGCGTCACCCTCCATCTTGTTGTTGGATGACATCACTTTGCCCGTCGCTTTGTTGACGATTCTATAACCGTGGCCGACCGTTATGTTTGTGGTCAGCTCAGGGTAGGTGACGTTCTGTTGTTGTTGGTTGTTATTATTCCCCTGATTGTTTTGTTGGTTATTGTTATTCTCCTGATAGTTCTGCTGGTTGTTATTATTCTCTTGGTTGTTTTGCTGGTTGTTATTTCCTTGATTGTTATTGTTTTCTTGTTGCTGTCCGTTGCAAGCCGTGAAGGTGAACGGATCCTTTGTGATGAGTTCTTTGATGAGCTTGCCCGAATCGGTCAGGTTGTTCCAATTCTTGCTGTTGCATGAACCGGGAACCAAAGCGGCGGAAGTCTCTCCTTTGTCGGAATAACTCCAGTTCGCCCAACTGATTTTTTTGTTGTTAGCCCATTGGATCCAGTTGCGGGTAGCGGCTTCGCTGAAGTTGTTGTTGCCGTTGGCGTCGCTGGTGCCGAACTCTGTGATGAAGATGGCCGCTCCGTTGCGTAGGGCTGTCTCCGCCTTGTTCATGAGCTCTTGTCCATGGGTGCCGGAGTAGAAGTGGAGCGTGTACATCACGTTGGTGAAGTCTAATTTGTTTTGGGATGCGATGTCCACGTCTTGGCTCCACATCGTGGTTCCGACGATGGTGACGGTCTCGTCGTTGTTGTTGCGGATAATCGGAATGATAACCTCTGCATATTCCTTTACATCGCTCCATTGACAACCGTTAGGCTCGTTGCAAATCTCATAAAGGACATGCTTTTTGTTCTTGTATTTTTCGGTTGTTTCTTTCCAAAATGTCTTGGCTCCCTCAATATTGTCTTTCGGGTTGCCTGGGTTTAATACGTGCCAATCCACGATACAGTAGATGCCGAGTTTCTCACATTCGTTGACACGATCGTCTATCCACTGACTCCAGTAGGATGGATTGGAAAGATATCCTTTGACATTTTCGCCTCCATGCTCATACATCGCAATACGGAAGATGTTGATGCCCCATTCGTTGACCATTAGATTCAAGGATTCCTCGCAAATACAATTGCCAAACCATTGAGGACCATGCGAACTCATTCCCCTCAACTGTACGGGGTTCCCGCATTCGTTGACCAATTGGGTGCCATTTACACTTAACTTGCCGTTGATCGCCACTGGTGACCCGGCCGGATAATCCGCAAAGGCGGAAACTGAGATTACTGTAGCGCACAATAAACCCGAAATTTTTTTTGTAAAGTCTGATAATCTACTCATAATGTTCGTTTTGCTTACAATTAATACTATAACATCATAAATCTAAAAAATAGGCATGCGTGTTTTCACTTTCTTCTAACTCGCCCCAAAGATATTTATTTTTTTTATTCTGGTGGAATCAGACGCCTTTTTTTTGTTGAGACGCAAGGTCGTGCGTCTTCCCGTTTGTTGAGACGCAAGGTCATGCGTCTTCCCGTTTATTGAGACGCAAGGTCGTGCGTCTTCCCGTTTGTTGAGACGCAAGGTCGTGCGTCTTCCCGTTTGTTGAGACGCAAGGTCGTGCGTCTTCCCGTTTGTTGAGACGCAAGGTCGTGCGTCTTCCCGTTTATTGAGACGCATGGCCATGCGTCTTTCTACTTTATGCGCAGCCGTACGTATCAATATTTAGTGGTTTGTTCGGTCGATATTCAAAAAAAGTTTTCGTACTTTTGCCCCAAATAATTAAATTTTATGTTAAACAACATATTTAATATAGGATTGGATGCGGGTTCTACTACGTTAAAAGTGGTGGTTACCGACCCTCAAGGTGAAATCGTATATACGGACTATGTGAGACATCATGCCGATATCCAGGGCACTTTGTTGACATCTCTTACGAAATTGAAAGAGAAAATTTCTGATAACCCTGTTCGTTTGCAAGTTACCGGTTCTGCTGGCATGGGTCTATCCGAGCGTTTCGGCTTGCCTTTCATTCAAGAGGTGGTTGCCGCTACCCAAGTGATAGAAAAGCGTTTCCCAGGGACTCGCACTCTCATTGATATAGGTGGAGAAGACAGTAAGATGATTTTCTTCAATAAGGCTATGCAACCTGATATCCGTATGAATGGAAACTGTGCGGGTGGAACAGGTGCCTTTATTGACCAGATGGCGGTGATTCTTGGCGTGGAGGTCAGCGAATTGAGCGATATGGCTTTGAACGCCGACTCGGTCTATCCGATAGCTTCCCGTTGCGGAGTGTTTTCTAAGACGGATATACAGAACCTCATCGCCTTGAATGTCAAACGCGAGAATATCGCCGCTTCCATCTTCCATGCGGTGGCTTCCCAAGTCGTTTCCGCCCTTTCGCGCGGTTGCGATATTCTTCCGAAGGTGTTCCTTTGCGGAGGTCCTTTCGCTCATATACCTGCCTTGCGAAAGATCATGCAAGAGCGTTTAGGCTTAGGAAACGATGATATTATCATGACAGAACAAGCCTCTGTTGTCCCTGCTTGGGGCGCAAGTCTTGCCATGAACGAAAAGGCTGAGGTAAGGAATTTGCAGGAGTTCATCTCCTTGTTCCAAACGAAGAACGGCCAACATGAGATCGCCAAATCCGCTCTTGCCCCGTTGTTCGAAAGCAAGGAGCAATTTGAGAGTTGGAAAGAGAATAAGGCTAAGAATAAGATTGAGAAGGTGGCGATGTCGGATGTCGCTTCCGATAATTGCTACATCGGTATAGATTCCGGTTCCACCACCACGAAGGTTGTGGCGATGGACGAAGAGGAGCGTATCTTCTTCACGTTCTATAAAAAGAACGGTGGTCGTCCGTTGGAGACGGTGAAGGAGGGACTTTCCCAATTGCTTGAGGAAGCTCGGTCCGCTGGACGAAGCCTTAAGGTGGTCGGAAGCTGTTCCACCGGTTACGGCGAGGAACTGATCAAGACTGCTTTCGGTTTGAATTTCGGAATGGTGGAGACCATCGCCCACTATACTGCCGCCTATAAACTGAATCCTAAGGTGTCGTTCATCTTGGATATCGGTGGTCAGGATATGAAGGCTATCTTCGTCGAGAAGGGTGCCATCAACCGGTTGGAGATCAACGAGGCTTGCTCTTCCGGTTGCGGCTCGTTCATCGATAGTTTCGCACAATCGCTTCAGTGCCCGATTGCGGATTTTGTGCGCCGTGCCTGTGAGAGCACGAACCCTTGCGATTTGGGTACGCGTTGCACCGTTTTTATGAACTCAAAGGTGAAGCAATGCTTGAGGGAGGGCTCTCCATTGGATGATATCTCAGCTGGTTTGGCTTACTCTGTGATAAAGAATTGCTTGTATAAGGTTTTGAAACTGAAGGATACGAGGGATTTGGGCGACCATATCGTCTTGCAGGGTGGTACCATGAGGAACCTTGCGGTGGTGCGTGCCTTCGAACTTTCGGTGAATAAGGAGGTGATCGTTTCCAACTATCCTGAATTGATGGGTGCCTATGGCGCCGCTCTCTTCTCCAAGAAAAGGGTCGGAAAGGATATGGAACCTGTTGACCTTTCCCATTTGGTCGATTTGAAGGAGTATACTTCCGAACCGCTCCGCTGTGTGGGTTGCGAGAACAATTGCCAAATCTTGAAGAACGTATTCGCCAACGGAAAGGTTTACTATTCTGGTAATAAGTGCGAAAAAGTATATACGAACAAGGGCGAGAAGGGTAGAACCGCCTTTAACATGAGTTTTTACAAGAACGAATTGGCGTTCAAGAAGGACAAGAAGGGAATGTTGGAGAACCCATACTTCACGATGGGTATTCCTCGCGCATTGAACATGTATGAGAACTTCCCGTTCTGGTACACGCTCTTCACTCGTTGCAATATAGCGGTGAAGTCTTCTTCCCGTTCCGCCTTCTCGTTGTACGACAAGGGATTGCATACTGTGATGGCGGATAACATCTGCTTCCCGGCGAAATTGTTGCACGGACATGTGTTTGATTTGGCGGAGAAGAAGGTGGACCGTATCTTCTATCCGTATGTCATTTACGAGCGTATGGAACCGAATTCCAACAATAGTTACAACTGCCCTGTTGTGGCTGGTTATTCGGATGTCCTAAAGAGCTCCATCAACGTCGAGTCCCGTTTCAACATTCCGTTGGACGCTCCGGTAATCAACTTCAAGGACGACGAGTTGTTGGAGAAATCCTGCTCCAAATATCTGAAAAGTATATTAAATAAGAATTTTGACAAGAAGAGGTTCAAGGAAGCTTTCGCCGAGGCGCTTAAAGCCCGTGACACTTTCTCCGATACTGTCCGTGATAAGGCTGTCAGCCTTTTGAAAAAGGCGAAGGAGGAGAACCGTCTGGTGATTGTCCTTGCCGGAAGACCTTACCATAATGACCCGCTTGTCCAACATAAAGTCTCTGAGATCATCACCTCTTTTGGTGTGGATGTCGTGACGGAGGATTTGGTCCGCGGAATGGATTCAAACCTGAAGGATTCGCACATTATTCCGCAATGGTCGTACATGAACCGTATCATGAAGGTCGCCAAGTGGGTGGCCGAGACTAAGGAGAATGTGCACTATATGCAGTTGACCTCATTCGGTTGCGGACCCGACGCTTTCATCGTGGACGAAATCATCGATATGATGAAACGTTACGGAAAGAATGTGACGTTGTTGAAGGTGGACGATGTGAATAACGCCGGATCCTTACGCCTGCGTATCCGTTCTCTCATAGAGTCTTTGAAATACAAGAACGAGGAGTCCGAGGAGGTTTGCCATGCGTTCGAGACCACTCCGGAGTATCTGAAGAAGGATGCGGGGAAGAAGATTCTCGTGCCGTTCTTCTCCGATTTCCACTCTCCGTTTGTCCCTGCGTTGTTCAAACTGATGGGCTATGAGTTTGAGAATATGCCGCCGAGCGATTCTGATTCCGTGCAATATGGCTTGAAATACGCTAACAATGAGATTTGTTATCCTGCCACTTTGGTGGTGGGTGATTGCATTCGTGCGTTGCAGTCCGGGAAGTATAACCCGAAGGACATCGTTTTCGCCATCACACAGACGGGAGGACAATGCCGCGCCACTAACTACATCGCATTAATCAAGAAGGCGCTTATCGCGTCTGGTTATGGTGATATCCCTGTCATCTCCGTCTCTATCATGGATACGATCAACGAGCAATCCGGCTTCACGCCTAATGTGAAGAAGATCATCAAGATAACCATGTATCTCCTCTATTTCGCCGACGCGATGTCGAAGATGTATTATTCCGCGGCAGTGAGGGAGAAGGAGAAGGGCGCCGCTAAACGTATCTTGGATGAGTATATCGCTAAGGGCGTTTCCGCCGTTGAAGTGAGAAAGTCTAAATTAATGGTGGAATACTTGAAGGAGGCGGCAGAGAGGTTCGATGCCATCACGGAGACGAAGGATGTGCCTTGTATCGGTATCGTGGGCGAGATCTTCATCAAATATAACTCGTTCGGACATCAACATGTCGTGGATTGGCTCGTACAGGAGGGCATTGAACCTATCATACCATCCTTGAACGAATTCTTCGTGCAATACTTCCCTAACGCTAAGTTCAATGAGAAGAATTATCTTGAGAAGAAACGTAAGTTCATGGCGAAACTCTTGTCTAATCTGGGCGAAACCTATCTGAACCATGTGGCGAAGAAGATTGACAAGGCGGCTTCCGCGTTCCGTTACTATGAGAAGAGCGTGAATATCCATGAGGAGGCTAAGCGTGCGGAAAAGATCACCAACCTTGCGGCACAATTTGGCGAAGGGTGGCTGATTCCCGCCGAATTTGCGTCGTTCGCAGAAAAGGGAATCAATGCTGCGATTAGTTTACAACCATTTGGCTGTATCGCCAACCACGTCATTTCCAAGGGTATAGAGAAGAAGGTGAAGGATATCTATCCTGACATGAACCTCTTGTTCCTCGATTTCGATGGTGGTGTGAGCGAGGTGAACGTGTTGAACCGTCTGCACTTCATCGCGAGGGCGGCTAAGCTTCAGAAAAAGTAATTTTACGAAGGAATAAAGAGAGAAGGCATTGATTCCGCCGTGGAGTCAATGCCTTGCTTTTTTTTTAGGGAATCATAAAGGATTTTACTTTTCAAGATCTTTCAAGATCTCTTTGTAGGCGATGTTGATTTCCGCCATTTTCCTTATGCACTCTTCAATGTTGTTGGCGTTCTTTGGGAAGTCCGGATGCCAAGTTTTTGCCAGCTTGCGGTATGCGGCTTTCACCTCTTCTATGGTGGAATCGTCGGAGATGCCAAGCACGGCGAAATATTCCGCGTTGGGGGAATAAGATTTTTGCTTCTTGTCGTTCCCCGTTTTCTTCCCTGAATCGTTAGTCTTGTATTGCCTTGATGATTCTTCGTCCTTTGCCTTGTATGATGAATTTCTTTTGTTGTTTCTCGTTTTTTCTCCAGAATCGTTTGCTTTGTATTGCCTTGATGATTCTTCGCTCTTCGATTGGTGTGATGAATCTCTCTCGCTGCGTAGAGGTTCATATCGACGGTGCAGCGCATCTATATGGTTTTTGCTGATTTTTAAGTCTCTCATCACCTTATTCAGAAAATCCCATTCGTCGTTCTTGATACCATCGTCCGTGACGGCGATTTTGAACAAGAGCTTTACCAAACTGACTTTCTTGGTTTTGGATAGTGTCGTCAGGTTCGACAAGACTTTGTCTATATCGCATAACCTATATCTGTTTTTTATTATCCAATCGACAAGGTTCTCTTCCAATCCGAATGATAGCTGGAATTCCCAGATGAGTTCTTGGTGTCGTATATCAAACGAAGGTCCCATGTTGATTACCTTCGCAATCAAAAGAGACAAGTTTAAATATAGGTGAGACAAATCTCTTTCAGTGGTTAAAGAATCATATTTATTGTATAGTGAGTTTGCATGCTTTTGACTTATTTCTAAGTCTCTCATCACCTTATTTAGGAAATCCCTCTCGTTGTTTTGGATACCATCGTCCGTGTCGGCGATTTCAAACAGAAGCTTTATCAAATCGAATTTCATGGTTTCCGGTAGCGGTGTCAAGTTCGACACGGCTTGGTCTATATTGCATTCCTTATTTCTGTATTTTGCGACCTTATCGACGAGGTTGTCTTCCAATTCGATTGACAGCTGGAACTTCTTGATGAGATTTTTGTGTCGCATGTCAAACGAAGGCCCCATGTTGATTACTTTCGCGATCAAAATAGCAAAATCTGAAGGGAGTTCGTGAGTTGAATTCCTTTTACCTAAAGGATCATATTGACGGTGTAGTGCGTCTATGTGCTTTTGACTTATCTTTAAGTCTATCATCACCTTATCTATGAATTCCCACTCGTCGTTCTTGATGCCATCGTCTAAGTTGGCGATTTTGAACAGAAGCTTTGCCAAACTGGCTCTTTTCTTTTCGGGTAGCGGCATCAAATTCGGCAAGACTTTGTCCATATCGCATTGCATGAACCTGCATTTTTCAACCCAATCGACAAGGTTGTCTTTCAATCCGATTGATACTTGGAATTCTCTAATGAGTTCGAGTTCTTCGTACCGTATTTCAAACGAAGGACCCATGTTGATTACCTTCGCGATCACAAGAGCTAAATTTATATGAGGGGTCAAGGAATTTCCTGTGTAATAGCGGGTTGAGCCATCATCCTGATTTGCAGTCTTTTCATATTCTCTATAACCATATGTCTTAGTGTCTTGGAAATTTGCCGTTTCCCTATGTTCTTTTTTCTTTTTTGCTAGATAGATGGCTCCGAATATTAGAACAGCTATGATTAGGAAACCCCATGAACCTTTGTTTTTTGGGGTGCTGTTATTATAAAACGAATCACAATCCAATGGTGTATGTCGTATTGTCGAATTATATACGTCGTCCTCATCCTCGAATTCGAATGTGAGTTCATCGCTCAATAAAGCTTTGGGATGAATAATCCCGTGTTCGGGGTTTAATAGCACATTGTTGCCGTATTTGTCTTTTATAGACAATATTTGCAATTCTTTATCGTATAGCTCTGATACTCTTATGTAAATGGGATCCTTTGTGTCAATTTTCAGTTTGCAAGAACGAATCTCTTGGAGTGTCTGTTTTATTGTGCACTTGTCTATTTCTCTGAATTTATATTTATATGTTATGGAAGGAACTCCGAATTCCTCTTTGAAAAACGACACATAACCTTTCTTATACGTATTCGGGATACTCGTTCTTTTATGTGTACTCCATAAACTGTATTCTATTTCGATTTTTTTATTGAATTTCACACATAAATTGTTGATATGGTATAATTCCCTATTCCCGTCCGTGATTGTGTCGACGGAAAAACTACTTATTTCTTCGGATAATTCAGCAAGAATCGTGTCGTGGGTTTTATAGGGCACCAAACGTAAGTAACTATTATTTTCCCTTAAATATAGAGTCTGTAAAGTGTCCCATTGACTCATGAGGGTTTGACAATAATTGATTTTCCCGATACTTGTATTGTCAATTAAAGGCATTAAGACTGTCATAGGGTATTGGCGTTCGGGCGCCATGGAAATCCATTTTTTGTATTTAGTCTCGTCTTCTGTTATTGTTTCGTCTGTTGTCAAAATGCTATTATCTGTTGAATCGGCATATGGCGATTCAACTACTTCGGAAATTTTCCATTTGTCAGTTTGACGGGGTGAAGTTTGGCGAAGTTCATCATATGACAATCCGTTTTCTTTACAGACGGAAGAAATGAAAAATTTTTCTGTTAAATCGATAATACTATCTCCTAAATCAATATTGCAAACCAAGTCGTTCTCTTGCGGAGATTTGATGTTGGTATATGACTCTGAAAAAGGCCAATCATGGTCGTGTGAGGCAATCGAGAAACCATGCATGTGCACTTCGTATGTGTCATCGGTATCCAAATAGAAGTTACCTACACCCATTGCGTCCGTACTGATATTATAACTTTTCTTTGTGTTTTTTGAAATGAATGAGAGGTTGGAATAGGGTAATGGATAGGATAGCAGTTCTTTCAATCTTATGGTGATTTTCCTGAAATCGCAATCGCTTTTGAATGAGGTCCACCAGCCAAATTCGTTCAAATCCGCCTCGTAGACGTCGCCATTGCGATGGGCGAATGTCTCAAATGTCCATCTGCCGTTTGTGTCGTCGAAGTGCCACATCGACAAAGAATCGGGATGGTAGAACGGATTCCCGGGCAAGCGGAAAGATACACTGAAATATCCTCCTTTTTTCAAATGGATGTCGTGCGAGCCCTCTTGCATATCCACTCTGAATGAAACGACATTGGCGTCTACTTTGCCTATCATTCCGTCGCCCGGTAAGACATTGTTGAGATTTTTCTTGTCGATTTCCTGCTTTAAAAGGCGAATCGGGTTGTAAATAAGACGTCCATTGACGGATCTCAGATGGCTGTTATATATTTTTACTTTAACATTTCCTGAATCCATCGTTGTGATTCTATCATAGTAATAAGGGGTAGAGTCGATCCATATCTTTGGGGACGGTACGCTCTTTTCAATTGAGCTTGTGAAGGAGTCTAGTTTCAGCGCCGCAATGGTGTAACCATCTTTCTTATAACGAATGACCATGTTGGGCCTGTACTGTTCTTTCGTTAACTCTTTAATGACTCCAAAATCATTTACCAATAAATTCCCTTCCAGATTCGGCATTGTGACATTCGTTTCGTTGTCGCAGGAAAGGAATAGGATAGGGAATAGTAGAAACATTAGTTTCAATATGATTTTTGAATCGCTTTTGTCCATTGGAAAGTTTGGTATTACTGATGTAAAGATACTTTTTTTTTGATTTCAAATGTTCCGCTTTATTATATTGCGCAAAAAGTCATGGGTGAACAGACCAGGAAATGGTCCCAATAAGAGAAAAAAATCCCCGGAGGCATGATCCTTCGGGGATTCGTTTTTTTTTTGCGGATGACGTCATTAAAACGCCGTTCTCGCCTTATTTGTACTTCAAGTCTGAAGTGTTTTTCTTTGTGAATTCATTCTCCAAATCCTTGACCTTGTTTTCAGCGGTCAAGACAGCTTGTTTCGCTCTTTCCAAGTCAGCTTTGGCTTTTTCGATGTTAGCCAAGTCTCTTTGGTAGTCGCTGCGGATTTCCTTGATCTGCTCGTCTGAAGTGACGCGCACTGCGTGCATGAAGTTGCCGTTGAATCCCGGGTCTGTGCTGCTGGCGATGATCACGCCCCTGTCAGGGAATACGCAAACGAAGTTGAATGTACCGTCTTCGTTGATGTGTTGCACGATTCCGAGGTGGTAAACCTCTTTCGGGTTCAAAGAGTTGGAGAAGAAGCAAACGTCACCTCTCTTCATTTTCTTAGGTACTGTGATCTTTTTTCCGTAAGTGCTGATGGCGATAAGGTCCGAAGGAACTTCGAGTCCCAATTGCCTATATGCGAAGCAAACCAATCCTGGGTTGTCGAAAGCGTCGTCACCGCTCGCACCTGCAGCAAAAGGTTTTTGTTGTTGCCTTAATACGATGGCCATCATGGCGTCTATGGTTACGCATGGCGCGTTTACCACGTCTGCCCTTGTTCCTGCGAAAACTGAAGTGCTAGCCATTAAGAAGGCGGCCAGCAAAAGTTTATATTTCTTCATCTCCTTTTTTAGTTGTGTTAATTTACTGAATTTTCGCGAAGTTAGTCTTTTTCAATGAATTAGAGCCAATTGCGATTGTTTTTTTAATTTGTTTTTTAGAATTCGAGACGGAATTGCTTGTTTGTTTTCATCTCTTCGTATTTCTCCGGAATGAATCTCCATTTTTTGTTTTTGGATCTTCCTGTCGCCTTTTCTCTTTTTTCGTTCTTCTCGGACTCTTCTAGGATTCCTAGTTGAAGGATTTTCTTTTGGAAGTTTCTACGGTCGAATTTAAAGTCTAGGATGGCTTCATAAAGACGTTGGAGGTCAGGCATGGAAAATTCCTCTTCCAAGAGGTCGAATCCGATAGGCTCGAAGTGGATTTTTTGCTTCAGTGCGGTGAGTGCCATCTTGAAGATGTAGTCGTGGTCGAACGCTAGCCGTGGCATTTCGCTTACTTTGAACCATTTCGCGTCGGATGCGTCGTCTCCGCCTTCCACGTCCGATTTCTTGATTAAGGCGAAATATGCGATGGTGATGACCCTCTCCCGTGGGTCTCTGTTCACTTCCGTGAAGGTGTGGAATTGCTCCAGGTGCCCAGGTGTGAGTTTTGTCTCCTCCTTGAGCTCCCTCAATGCGCATTGTTCCGCCGATTCGTTAATCCTCATGAATCCGCCGGGGAAAGCCCATGCGTCTTTGAAAGGCTCGATTCCTCTTTGGATGAGCAGCACTTTCAAATCCTTTTTGTCGAAACAGAAAATTATGCAGTCTGTCGTCACTGCAGGGTGTGGATGCTTATAGCAGTATTTCAACTCTTCCTTCGCCTCTTTGACCTCCTTCTTCACCTTTTTGGACTCTTTCCCCACTTTTGCCTCTTTCTCTGTCTCTTTTTTCCCTAGTGTTTTTTCTTTTTTCTTTTGCATAATTATGTCGTTTTTCCCTTGTTCAATATTTATGGTAAAATGGTTAATTCCGAGCCAGTCAGGCAGAACCATAGATTCTGTAACTGGTGGATATAGAAGAAACTTTTCCCCGTGGTTTCTCCGCATACGTAGAGGTGGAGTCCCTCTATTTTGTTGAAGCGGATTTTTATACCCTCTTTTGCGTAAACCCGGTCGGACATGTTTTCGAATTCGAAATCGAACCCCGTTCCGACTAAGGTCTCTTCCGTGACTTTAATCGGTGTCGCTTCAACATTCACGCCCAAGCGTTGACATTGCCCTAAAAAAGCGATGTCATTAACGTCTAATGCGGATTTCTTCCCGTTTAGGTAAATGACGTTACCGGGTCTAAGTTCTTTCGCATCTATCATGATTAATCCGGATTAATGTCGCAGTCAATGGTCTTGGCAATTTTCTCGATGTTCAAGCTGCGGGCGGAAGCGTCCACGATTTCCTTGTAGATTCCACCTTGTTTGTACACCTCGTCCGGGTCGCCGCCTTGCTCCACTCTTCCGTTCTTCAATGCGTAGATGGTATCGCTGTCGATGATTTGCGAAATGCTGTGTGAGATGATGATGACCGTACGGTTCTTTTTGATTGCGTCGATGCTGTTCTTGATTTGTTCCGTAGCGATGGCGTCCAGACTGGCGGTTGGCTCGTCCAGGAAGATGATCGGCGGGTTTTTCAGGAACATGCGGGCGATGGCGATACGTTGTTGCTGACCGCCGGAAAGAAGAGTCGCCTTGCTGTCGAACTTGTCAGGAAGTGCCATGACCTGATCATACAGGTATGCCTTCTTGGCTGCGTCGTAGACATCCTCCATGGATGCGTTGGGGTTACCATAGAGTATGTTTTCTGCGATGGTTCCGTCGAAGATGTGGTTTTTCTGCAAAACCAATCCGATGTTGTCGCGTAGGAATTTCGTGTCGTAATCCTTCAGTTCCACGCCGTCCAGCTTGATGCTACCACAGTCCGGCTCGTAGAATTTATCCAGCAAGTTGACGATGGTGCTCTTGCCGGCGCCCGACAATCCCACGAAGGCGGTTATTTTCCCGCTATCGATTTTCATGTTGATGTTATGCAGCGCTTTTGTGCCGTTCGGGTAGGTGAAGTCAACGCCTGACACCTCGAAGTTTCCTTGCACTTTTTCAGGCTTATAAGTACCTGTCGGCTCCACTTCATTGTCCGAGTCGAGTATCCCGAAGAATCCCTCCGCATAGATGAGCGCGTCGTTCATGTCGTCGAAGATGCGTTGCAATTGGTTGATAGGCGCAGCCACGTTATTGAACAACATGACGTGGTACATGATCTTTCCGATGCTCATGCCCGGGTAATCGTCCAAGACGAGGTAGGCGGTGAGGATGATGATGAGCACGGTGCCGATCTGTTGCATGAAACTCTTCAGACCGTCGAAGAAGAAGCTCACCTTACGTGTCTCCATCTGATTGTTGGTCACTTGGTTCTGGATGTCCAATTGTTTATCGCCCTCGATACGTTCCCTATTGAACGATTTGATGACGTTGATGGATTCGATGATGTTCATGATGCCGTGGCTCTTCAATTCACGGTAGTGGCGCATGTCACGTCTCCATCCCTTCAATTTCTTCGCTTGGCGATAGGTGATGAAGAAGTAGATAGGCACGATACAGAGTGCGGTGAGACCTACCCAGACATTGGCCTTGAACATGAGAACCAAGGCGAGGATGGCACTCGTGAAGAGCGGCAACAAGTCGATGAAGAAGTTCTGGACTGTACGTGATAGGCTGCTGACACCTTGGTCGATACGGGTTTGCAGTTTTCCTGCCTCGTTGTCGTTGGCTGAGAAGAAAGCCACTCTGAAGGTAAGTACCTTCTCGATGACGGATTGGGCCAAATCCTTAGATACGAGGATTCTCATCTTTTCTCCGAAATATCTTTGGGCGAAAGTGATGATGGCCGAGAGCGCTTCCTTGCCCAAGAGTACGATGGCTATGAAGGTGACAATCTCGATCGCCTCCTTGCCCCATTTGCCTCCTGCTTGAAGGTGTGCGTTGATTTCGTCGACTGTCCAGTCGAGGACAATCGCGTTAACTTGGGCCATGAAGGACCCGATTAGCGTCAACAAAAGTGTCGCTAAGACCAACCATTTGTAAGGCATAACAAATGGTTTGATGCTTTTGAATAATTGTATTAGATTCATAATACCGCAAATTTACATTTTTTTTTTACCTTTGCAAAATATTTGTGTGGAAGCTCCGCAAATCAGCGCATGTGGGAATGTTTGCTGGTTAAATTATTGATTATTAATATCTTAAAAAATATATCAAAACTGTATGGATAAGAATACTATTACGGGTATGTTGCTGATTCTCGCTGTGGTTGTGGGATTTTCAATTTGGAATAGACCCACTCCAGAGCAAATCGCGGCCCGCAATCGTTATCAGGACTCGATTCAGATGGTCCAAAAGATGAGGGAAAATGAGTTGAAGAACAGAGATGAGATCCGCAGCGCTTCTGTGTTTGAAGATACGGATTCTGATTCCATAAAGGCTGTGAAAGCTGCTTCGTTCTATGGTGAATTCGCTTCTTGCGCATTTTCTGCGGACCAAAAGGTCTCTTTGGAAAATGACTTGGTGAAATTAGAGTTCTCCTCTATGGGTGCCCAGGTTTCCAGCGCTACCCTTAAGAAATACCTTGATAGGAAAAAAGATACTTTGAAGTTGTTCCAACCACATGATGGGAATTTCAACTTCTCTATAACCACAGCTAGTAACCGAAGCTTGTTGACCAGCGACATGAACTTTAGCGTCGCTTCCAAAACGGATACGTCTGTTGTATTCTCTTTGAGTGGTCAGAATGGCGGAAAGATTCTTTTCTCATATGTGTTGCCTAAAGATAGCTACATGCTCCGCTTTAATGTCGAGACGGAAGAGCATGATAAAATATTGAGTCCTAACATGAAGGAACTCCACACTTCTTGGATGTTGCGCATCCCTCAGCAGGAAATCGGTCGGGAGTTCGAGGATAGATATGCCCAACTTTATTATTATGATCCGGAGGATGGACGTGACTATTTGAGCGAGAGTTCAGATGATGAGCGTGCCGTCGAGGAGAAGCTTCGTTGGGTTGCATTTAAGGATCAATATTTCTCTAGCATTTTCATAGTCGATAATGCTTTGATGAGTAATAGTAAGCTTAAGTCGTCTCATTTGAACGACTCTCTATATTTGAAGGAATATGAGATGAACACTTACGTGCCTTTTGAGGATGGCAAGGCTGAGTTCCGTTTCTTCTTCGGCCCGAACAGCTATAAGTTGTTGAAATCTTTCAATGAGGGTACGAGCGGTGACGAGAAACTGAACTTGAACCGTCTCCTGACGCTTGGTTTCTCTTTGATCCGTTGGGTGAACCAATACTTCATCATTCCTCTCTTCGATTTGTATGGTTCATGGGTAGGAAACTATGGCCTCGTGATTTTGTTGCTGACGCTCTCCGTCAAATTGGTTTTGACGCCATTGACCTACAAATCATACCTTTCATCTTCCAAGATGCGTGTCTTGAAACCTCAGTTGGATGCTTTCAATGAGAAATTCAAAGATGATTCTCCGTTGGAGAAACAACAGAGGATGCAGGATTTCTACAAGGATGCTGGTGTGAACCCGGCGGGAGGATGCTTGCCTTTGTTACTCTCCTTCCCATTCTTGACTGCAGTGTTCTTCTTTATTCCTGTAGCCATAGAATTGAGACACGTTCCTTTCTTGTGGGCGGATGACCTCTCTTCTTATGACCCGATCATCTCTTGGAACGCAGACCTTCCGTTGATTGGCAACCACATCAGTCTCTTCTGCCTTTTGTTCACCATCGTGAACATCTTCTATACGAAATATAATATGTCCATGAATAATGGCCAGATGGGTGGCCAGATGGAGGGTCAGATGAAGATTATGAAGTACATGATGTACGGTATGCCTATTTACTTCTTCTTCTGGTTCAATAAGATCGCTTCAGGTCTTTGCTATTATTACTTCTTGTCTATGTTCATCACGATGCTCCAGACTTACATCATCCGTAAGTCCATCAACGAGGAAAAGTTGTTGGCGGATATAGAGGAGCATAGGAAGAAACGTTCCGATTTGAAGATGCAGAAGGATAAATCCGACCGTATGCGTAAGTCTGTGGGTGGTGACGTGATCGGTGCCATCAACGATATCTCTTCCGATAACAATGCTGGTGGTGGCCTATTCGGATCTTTTAGGAAAAGGATGCTCGAGATGCAGGCCCAAATGGAGGAGGCTAAGAGGCAGATGGCTGAGGAGCAGAAGAGACGTAACGGACAGAACGGATCGTCCGACTCCCAAGATGCCGATAAAAAGTCCTGATGATAATAGCGGTATTAGTATTGTATTTTTGTTTGCTCACGCTGGTTTCCAAATGTGTGGGTGGAAATGATAGCGGCGCCGATTTCTTTTTGGGGAATCGGCGCTCTCCTTGGTGGGCGGTCTCCATCGGTATGGTGGGTGCGTCCGTTTCAGGTGTCTCGTTCGTGTCTGTGCCTGGCTGGGTTCCTGCCACCTCGTTCTCTTATATGCAGATGGTTCTCGGCTTTTTAGTCGGATACGTTGTGGTGGCTTTCCTTTTGTTGCCTATCTATTATAAATCCGGAGGTGTTTCCATCTATGCGTTCCTCTCTTTGCGTTTGGGAAATGCGGGACGGAAGGCGGGTGCCTGTTTTTTCCTCGTCAATAAATTGTTGGGGGCGGCGGTCAAGTTTTACGTTGCGGCGTATGTGTTTTTCCGGTTGTCTGGAATTGATAGTTTGCCTTTCCCCCTCTTTGTGGTATTGTGTGTCGCATTTGTATATCTTTATACTTATAAGGGGGGGATTAAGTCTATTGTTTGGACTGATTTGCTCCAGACTTTCCTGATGGTCGCCTCTTTGGCACTGTTGCTCAGCGAGGTGCTCTCCTTGTTGGGGTTGGATTGGTGTTCGGGGATGGCTTTCGTGATGGATTCCGATTTGTCGCGTGTCTTTTTCTTCGACGATTGGAACGCTCGCTCTTATTTTTGGAAGCATTTCGTCAGTGGCGCTTTTGTTGTGGTTGTCATGACTGGATTGGACCAAGATATGATACAGAAGAACCTCTCTTGTCGGACGTTGCGGGAGGCGCAGCGTAACATGCTTGCGTATGGTGTCTTATTTATACCTGTCAATCTGCTTTTCCTCTCTTTGGGTCTGCTGCTTGTCTCCTATTACGGGATAGGTGCGTTGCCCGTTTCCGGTGATGATCTCCTCCCATATTTTGTGGATGGCGCGGGACCCGTGGTGTTGGCTTGTTTCTCTGTCGGTATGCTCTCCTCCTCTTTCTCTAGTGTCGATTCGTCGATGACTGCCATGACCACTTCCATCCTTTCCGACCTTATGGACAAGGATGTCTCGTCCGTCACTTCTGCCTTCAGACACAAGGTCCATTTGTGTGTTGCCCTTTGTGTATGCCTTTGCGTGCTGGCGCTTGACCTGGTGAAGAGTGAACATGCCATTGATGTCATCTATCAGTTGGTTTCTTATCTTTATGGACCGTTGTTAGGCATGTTTGCTTATTGCATTCTGCATAGGAAAGGACGGGTTGACTCTGGATGGTTGTTCGGGGTGACTGTTCTTTCCCCGTTTGTCTCGTATGTCTTGTCAAAAAAAATTCGTACCTCATTCGGATATGAAATGGGGTACGAATTGTTATTGTTGAACGGTGTTCTCACCTACTTGGGCATACTGTCTCTCCATCTACTTACTTCAGTTGGAAGGAAGAGATGATATGCTCAACCGTGTCTTGCTGAGCTTGGTTTTCGTATGAACAAGTAATTCCGTATAGTTTGTTGCCTCTTTTGCCTATTTTCATTAGCGTTCCTAAGTCGATTGCTGATTCTTCATCTTTGTTGGCGTAGCGTATCAGAGCGTATTCCCCGTCCATTTTTAAGTCTATCAGTTCGAAGCCTATTTGCTCTTCTGAAAAGGCTTCCACCCTCATCTTCGCGAATTCCTCCACAGTGACTGTGTCGTTGATTTTTGTGCTGACTGTGGCTGTTTGGTATTCACTGAAGGTTACGAACGGCATGATGGGATATGGTTTTATCTCCTTATCCCATTTCGCGGGATATTCAAGTGAAAACTCATCGCTCGTGTATTTCTCGTAGGCGCTTTTACATCCTGATAACATTACACCTAAGGCTATAGCCGTGATTATTTTCGTTTTTTTCATTTTCTTTTTTTTTTTACAAATATATAAAAAAATCCATGTCTACAAATATTAATAAAAAAGAAGATTCGCCCGACGGACGAATCTTCAGATGGGGATTGTCCCCGTATTATACTTTAAATCTAGGCGCCAAAAATACAATTGTCTGATATGCTCATTAGTTATATTTTTTTCACCATTTCGTTTCCGTTTTGATGATACTCTGGAATTCTTGTTTAATCCTTCTTGGATGACCGCTTGTTAAAGTTTGGACATCCAAGTGGTGGATAAAATTAGAGTATTCATTAGGTAATTTTATTGTTAATTCCCTAAGATATAAATATTTATGGACATAAACAAACTTCTATGCTCTTTTTTGTCCTTTTGTTTCGCATGACCTCAATTTCGTGTGCGAAAAATTGCTATATTACAATTTCATTGCTTTAGGTAAAAATAATTGTCTATGCAACATTTTTAAGATTCGTTAAGATTTTTATGTTGTTTAAACAACTATATTTGCGAATGTAAATTTATAAGGAGATGGAACAGTTCGTACATGACATTGAATTGGCGTTTGCCGTAATCAGCGGAAAGGTGTCGAATGCCATCAATCGCAATTTGTCCCGAAGTTTTAAGAAGGCTGGTGTTGATATTACTCCGGAACAATGGTCGATTTTGATGTGTCTATGGTTAAAGATGGATGGAGAGAGCCCTACCCAAAACGCTTTGGCGGAGGCTACCTTCAGAGATAGGCCGAGCGTCACCCGACTTATCCATAATATGGAGAAACAGCAGTTGGTTACCCGTGAGATGCAGGATTCGGACAGACGTTCCAACAGAATACGCTTGACGGAGAAAGGCGTGGCTTGCCATGAGATTGTCAAGGAAGCTACCATCAATGCCTTGAAGACATGTTTCAAGGGAATGAACGAAGAAGAGGTGAAGAAGGCGATTGAACTATTGGGTCGTGTCTTCAATAATCTACGGGAGAGTGAACAGACTGAAAAGTAAATTAACGATTGATATGAAAAAGAATTTTTTATTGGCGGCAATGATGTGTTTTGCTACCTCAATCGTGTGGTCTCAAGAGACTCAGACGGTGTACACATTGGATGATTGCCGCTATTTGGCTTTGAAGAATAACAAGGGGCAGAAAATCGCCCGTGAGGAGGTGGAAAAGGCGACCTATGAACGTAAGGCTGCGAGGACGAAATATTTCCCGGACTTAAGTCTTAGGGGAGCCTACGTGAGGAATGGCGACCAATTGTCTTTGGTCTCCGAGAACTTGTATCTTCCTATCGGAACGTTGACGAGTGAAGGCTTCGGCTTCGAAATGCCTACGCTTCAGTCAGACGGAACGATAGCTAGCCGTCAATTGAATAATAAATGGACATTCTATAATGGTTCCGTTGTGCCTCTTGATGACAAGGGCGTCCCTTTCGACCCGCGCAAGAACCCGGAAAAACTTCAGTGGAAAGATTATACGATCATCCCGAAGGATGAGCTCGAATTTGATACCAGGAATATTTTCTTGGCGTCATTGAACCTCACCCAGCCTGTTTTCATGGGTGGCAAGATTGTCGCTTACAACAAAATCACTGAATTGAAGAAGGAACTTGCGGAAAGCAAGTTGAATACGTTGAACGAGGACATCATCGTGGAGGTGGATGGCGCTTATTGGCAGATTATTTCTTTGAACAACAAAAGAAAGGCTGTTTCCGGTTTGGTCGCTTTGTTGGAGAAGATGCAGAGTGATGTCAATGCTTTGATAGGTTCCGGTCTCGCCACGAAAGCGGACGAATTGTCCGTCTCGGTGAAGAAGAATGAGGCGGAGATGGCTTTGTTCAAGGTGGATAACGGGATACGCCTTTCCAAGATGTTGCTTGCCCAATATTGCGGTTTGCCTTTGGATGAGGATATCACCTTGGCTGACGAGAATAGTGATTCCATCGCCATTGTCGAGCCTGAGCTTTATGACATGAACGAGGTCTATAAGAATCGTGGCGAGGTG
This sequence comes from Paludibacteraceae bacterium, assembly GCA_045617845.1. Taxonomy (GTDB): domain Bacteria; phylum Bacteroidota; class Bacteroidia; order Bacteroidales; family Paludibacteraceae; genus UBA1181. The sequence continues at coordinate 51,456 of JAZLJL010000081.1, forward strand.
AAGAGCCTTGAAATCGCCAAGTCCATCTATGACCAGAAGGTGAAGGTGGAGCGTGCCGCCTTGATGCCGAATGTCGCCTTGTTCGGTTCCTATGCTGGCACAAACCCGTCGACGAAGAACGGCTTCGAGAAGGAGTTCGGCTTCGATTGGCACGTGGGTGTGTTGGTGAACATCCCTTTGTTGCATTGGGGGGAAAACATCTATACGATGAAGGCGGCGAAGTGTGAGGCTAACATCGCTCAATACAAGGAGGATGAGGTGAAGGAGAAGATCGAACTTCAAGTCAGCCAATCTTCCTTCAAACATTCCGAGGCGTTGCGTAAATGGGAGGTGGCTAAGGGTAACCTCGACCGTGCGAACGAAAACCTGCGTTACGCCACATTGGGATTCAAGGAGGGTGTCATCCCGGCTTCTAACCTCTTGGAGGCTCAGACGGCTTGGCTTTCCGCTAACTCAGACAAGATCGACGCTGAGATCGATGCGAAGATTAGTGAGATCAATTACCAAAAAGCGATTGGAAAAATAGGAAAATAATAATTAAATAATAGTGATATGAATAATTCAGGAAAAGACGTCAATATGCTGATAGCGTTTGTTGTACTATTGGTTATTGTGGCAGGTGTGACATTGATTGGAATCTTCATGATGGAGCCTGAAAAGGATATTATCCAAGGTGAAGTTGAGTTTACTGAACTTCGTATATCAGGAAAGATTCCTGCGAGAATAGACAAGTTCCTTGTAAAAGAGGGGGAATATGTGTCTGAAGGTGATACGTTGGTGCTTTTGGATAGCCCTGAAATCGAGGCGAAACTTTCACAGGCTCGTGCTGCCGAGAAGGCCGCTTCCGCAGTGAACCAAAAGGCTTTGCGTGGCGCAAGCCAGGAACAGATTAAAGCCGCGTATGAGTTGTGGCAAAAGGCACAGGCGGGTTTGGAAGTCGCTAAGAAGTCTTTTGACCGTGTTCAATCCCTCTACGAACAGGAGGTGGTCCCTGCCCAGAAGAGAGATGAGGCGGAGGCTAACTATAAAGCCATGTTGGCGACCGAGCAGGCTGCGAAATCACAATATGATTTGGCTATGCGCGGCGCGGACCAAGAGGACAAGGACGCCGCTTTGGCGCAGCTGAGACGTGCTAAAGGCGCTGTCGATGAGGTTCGCTCATACGTTAGCGAAACAATGCTCACTTCTCCTATTTCAGGAAAGATTAGTGAGATTTTTCCTCAGAGAGGCGAGTTGGTCGGCTCCGGTGCTCCTATCATGAACGTGATAGACACTTCTGACGTGTGGGTGACATTCAACCTTAGGGAGAAGGATTTGAACGAATTTAACGAGGGTAGGGAGTTCAAGGCATTTGTCCCTGCCTTAGGCGACAAGGAGATTTCCTTGAAGGTGAATTATGTGAAGGACATGGGTTCTTTCGCGGCATGGAAGGCTACGAAGGTGACGGGCGAATTTGATTCGAAGACGTTTGAAATCCGTGCGGTCCCTACGGAGAAAGTTGATGGATTGGTTTCTGGTATGTCTGTTATCGTGAAACGATGAATAAAAGGTTAGAGTCAAATAAGGTTTGGATGGTCATGACGCGTGAGTGGAAGCGTATCTTTTCGCGGAAGCTCTATGTCGTCACCATGCTTGTCATGCCTTTGTTTTGCATCACCTTTTTCCTCACACTGATGCAGGATGGCTTGCCTCAGGATATCCCGACTGCCGTGGTGGATGAGGACAACTCCTCTACTTCACGTAGGTTGGTCCGCCAGTTGGACGCCTTCAAACAGACCCATGTGGTCCTTCACGCAAAGGATTTCAGCGAGGCGAGGAAACTGATGCAACAGGGCAAAATCTATGGTATCTATTTAGTGCCGAAGGGCTTCGAACAAGGTATCCTTTCGTTTAAGCAGCCTAGGGTATCCTTCTATACGAACAATTCATACATCGTGGCTGGCTCCATGCTTTTCCGAGATATGAAGACGCTCTCCATCCTGGGCTCCGCGGCAGTGAGTCGGGAGCTCCGTTTGGCGAAGGGGCAGACGATGGAACAGGCGATGATCGACCTACAGCCGATTGTAGTGGATACCCATCCTTTGGGCAATCCGCATGTCAATTACGCGGTTTATCTCTGCAATGTCTTGTTGCCTGGTATTTTGAGCGTGCTCATTGTTTTGCTGACGGTTTATGCGTTTGGCTCCGAAGTGAAGGATATGCAGTCGCGTAACTTGATGGCGAAGACGGACAACGACATCATTTCCGTGATGATTGGTAAGTTGTTGCCTTATACGATGACTTTCCTGTTGGTGGCGTTGTGCTATGATGTGGTCTTGTACCGTATTATGGGATTCCCGTGCGAATGTGGCTTGCCGCAGATGTTCCTTGTCACCGCTTTGTTGGTGTTGGTTTCGCAGGCGCTGGGCGTCTTCCTCTATACGTTGATCCCAATCATGAGTATAGCGATGAGCCTCTCCGCTTTTATCACGATGTTGTCTTTCTCCATCAGCGGGTTCACTTTCCCTGTGGGCGAGATGCCGGAACTGCTCCAGACGTGGTCGAATGTATTCCCTCTCCACCATTATTTCGTCTTGTATGTGAATAATGGATTGAATGGTTATCCTAGTTCGTATGTCTGGTCTTCGTATATTGCGATGCTAATTTATTTGTTCTTGCCTATCCTTTTTGCCGGTAGGCTCCGCAAAATTTATTTGTATGATGTCTATAGACCATAGGCGGAATTGTTAATGAGAATATTAAAATGAAGATTATACCAACTCTTTTAAAACAGATAAGGGAGGGATTGTCCGATATCTTTGTCGTTTGGAGGGACGAGTTCTCGCTCGTCATCCATGACGCTGCGATATTGATGCTTTTCCTTGCCGCCCCTTTGTTTTACCCAGTGGTCTATAGTTTAATCTACAACCAGGAGGTAGCCCGTGAGGCAAAGATGGTGGTGGTGGATTATTGCAACTCTCCGGAGACGCGTGAGTTCCGTCGCATGTGTGACGCCACACCCGATATCCATGTGGTCGGGATGTGCGCGAATATGGAGGAGGCTAAGGAGGCTTTGCGCCGTCGTGAGGCTTATGGCATTTTGGTTTTCCCAAGGGATTTCTCCTCTGCTTTGGCGCACAGGCAACACGCTTATGTGCAACTCTATTCGGATATGAGCAGCTTGCTCTATTACAAATGCTTCCTTTTGAACGTGACGGAAGTCTCCCTTAAAATGAATAAGGATATTCAGGTGCGGGACATGTCCAACTCGACCGAACGTGAGGAGGAGGTGGCGACGACGCCGATCGAGTATGAGGATGTGGCCTATTTCAATCCTAAGAGCGGTTTCGCCAGTTTCTTGATACCGGGTTTTTTGATGCTCTTGATCCAACAAACGATGATCATCGGTATCTGTGCTTTGTCTGGTAGTATCTACGACAAAAAGATGTACCACGTCTTGGAACCTATCATGCGTCATAGGCGCGGCGCTTTCAGGATTATTTTCGGCAAGGCGCTTTGCTATCTTATGTTCTATGGCGTCATGTGCGTCTATTTGCTGTGGATTATTCCGATGATTTTCAATTTGCCGCGAGTGGGTGATCCTTGGAATATTATCGCTTTTATGTTGCCTTATTTGGTGGCTTGCGTTTTCTTCGGTATGTCCATTAGTATTTTCATCAAGGAGAAGGAGGTCGCCTATGTGCTGCTCGTTTTCATGTCTTTGATATTCCTGTTCATATCGGGCCTTTCATGGCCAGGCTGTGCGGTTCCTTGGTATTGGAAGGCGTTGAGCTATTTCTTCCCTTCGACATTCGGACTGCAGGGATTCGTGAAGATAAATTCCATGGGGGCGACGATACCGGATTTGCGTACTGAATGTATCGGCTTGATTGTTCAAATTTGCGTTTATTTCTTGCTCGCCACGTTGGTTTATCGTTATAGAGTTAAGAAGGAGTGCGTTTAGATCGCATGACGCTTACAAATGTTTCATTAGGGAATGCTCTTCGGAACATTCCCTATTTTTCGTTTCTGGACCTTCTCTCCTATATTGTGCGTGTGGATGAAATGTGTTAATTTTGAATCGTTTTTGTAAATGACGGATGTTTATGGACGAGACAATTCTTGTACTGCATGTGAAGAAGGGCTACGAAGAGCGCGGAAGACACATGGAAAAAATGTTGGGGGAATGGGGCTTCCCGTTCACTTATATCCTTGATGGGGACATCCCGGACCTGACGGAGGAAACCGTGAAACGCTTGTTTAGTGGACGTGACATGGGGCGTATCGGTGCCCAAGCCTCTTGCGCCATGAAACATCTGTTGGCTTATCGTTATATCCTCGATCACCAGTTGAAGGGGGCATTGATATTGGAGGATGATATGTTGTTGTACAAAAACTTCGGGAAGGTTTTCTCTGAGTGCATGCGCGAATTGGAGGAGCGGAAGTTGGAGAATGCGATTCTTTCTTTCGAGGATAGCAGTCTTCGTTTCGTGCCCCGCAGCGAACGCAAAAAGGGAAGGCATCTATATGCGCATGAGAGGGACCGTTATGCTGGTGCTTATTATTGTACCCGAAGTGCCGCTCAGCTTATCTTGGATTATGTCGATGCGCATACATGCCATTTGCCGGTCGACCTTTTCCATACATCGTTGATTAAAAACGCTGGACTAAATTATTATTGGTGCCATCCTTGTATCGCCACCCAAGGCTCCCAAACAGGTCTTTTCGCCTCTTCTACCAGCGAAAGGGATAAGAAAAAACAGAAACATAAGAGACGTACTTGGAAGTTGAGGCTTTCTTATAAGAAATTTATCACGCTATTTAGATGATAAGCGGAGCTAAGCAATCCATTGCTTCATCCTTCCATAGGGAGTCGTTCCGTTGATTTTCCCTTCCTAATAAAAAAGTAAGGTCGGATCCTTAGCGGAGTCCGACCAAACCTCTTTGTTTTCAGAATTTAGATGATTATTTGCAAATTAACTTGGAAGTCTTCCCGTTCTCTACATTTTTCATGATGTACATGCCTTTAGCGCCTGTGATACCCTTTACGAGGTCCTCGACAGAATCGCCTTGACTTACGGTTATATTGCCGATGAATAAGCCGATGGCATTGTAGATGGCGTATTCCCCCGTCTCTGTGTCGCCGCAGATTAATTCAAGGTCTGTTGGTTGGTAAGTAGGGGAAGCGAACTTGATGTAGTCGATGTTACCGTAAGCGCCGTCGATGACGATACGGATGGTTTGTTTTCCCTCTTCCAATTGTTGGGAAAGTTCTCCTTTCACGATAGAGTAGGTGTCCCAATCTGATCCTGCGGGGATTGAGATGGTGGAAGTGAGTTTTGACAACTGACCGTCCTTGTTCAACTCCAAGTGGAACTTAGAGCCATCGCTTCCTGAAGCCACGTTAGCCTCGTATGTGTAAGGACCTGCGTGCTTAACGTTGACGCTATATTCGACCCATTCGTCTGTCGCGGTATAGCCTAATGCGTGCCCTCCATTGCTCATCTTGACGATGTCGACGCCTGTGCCGTCTTGACGGTAGTCATCTCCGCCCTCTTCGGTAGCGCCTTCGTTTTTGTTGTCGCTATCCTTGAAGGTGATGCCTTCGCAACCAGAGTCGAAGTCCTCGGCTTCGATCGTTCCCGGCAAATCGACCATTACGTCATGGTATGAAGTACGGGCGTCACAGACTGTGATTGTCGCTGTAGTTTCGTTTTTGTTCCCTTTCTTGTCTACAACGACCAATTTGAGCTCAGTGCTACCGGCTTTGGTTGGCGTATATTCGGCGACAAAGGATGTCGTCGTCTGATTGGCGAGTAATTCGTTGTCGACATAAAATTCGAAGTGGTCTACCCCTTCTGATGCGCTTGCGCTGATGAGAATTTCCACTTTCGTGCCGGTTTCCACGCTTTCGCTGGAGAGTTTGATCGTACCACCTACTGATGGTCCGCCCACTTTCGGTGCTTTCGCGTTTTTGGCGGCGTCTGTCTTCATGTAATCTTCCAACCATGTGAATGCGCTACGTTTTTGGCAGTTCTTAACGAGTCCGGATGCGCCTTTTACTCCGTTGTCGGTAACCCAAGTCTGTCCGAAAATCCATCCCCAGAGTGTGACGCCTGCTACGTAGTCCGCCTCCCACATTACAGGGAATTGTTCTTTGTATCTGGTGAGGAATATGCCATCATCTGCCTTGTTTATATCATACTCAGTGATATATTGAGGTAATTGTGTCTTGTTGTGGATCTCCTCCAAAGCGTTTTTGAATTGGGAACCACCCATGTCGTTCAAGTCGTGTGCTTGGTTACCCGCCGCATCGATAGGGCCGCCGCATTTCTTGATCCCATTGACTAGGTTGATGAACTCAGTCTTTTGCCATTGGAAGGTGTTGTAGTCATTATATATCAAGATGGCGTTCGGGAAACGCTCGCGCGCCAAACGGAAAGCCTCTGCCAACCATTGGTATGAATTGTCGTTCGGATAACCGTTCGTGTTGCAGTTGTAGCTAGGACGTACTCCTGTCTCTTTTTGCGCCCTGTCCTCAGCGAGGGAGCCTAACGCTTGGATGATTTTGGTTGACTTGTAAGGCGAGTGGTAATCACCTCCTGAGTATATCGCTTCGTTCACGACGTCGATGATTGTCAGGTCAGGGTAGTGCCTCTTGATTTCATCAAACCATTCGATTATGGCCTTCTTGGTGTCGTCCACGCTCAAATTCTCGATCCATCCAGGATGTTGGGATCCCCAGATGAAAGCATGGAATTTGAAAATCAAACCTTTCTGCTTGCAATAGTTGTAGGTCTTGTCGGCTGTGCTCCAATTGAAACGGCCCCATCCTTGGTGTACGGATCCCCATTTGCAGCCGTTCTCGCAAGTGGTTTGGTCCCAATAGTCTGAATAGGTCAGGTTGCAATTTTTGATGTCGCAATCTTCCCCTCCTCCGGTAGTGATGTTCCCCAAAAATTTATTTGGGTTTTGGTTGATCCCGGCGAAACAACTTGACGCCGTAAGCGCCGCGGAAAACAATAGTGTTGTTAGTCTAAGTGTTTTCATGTGTGTAGTATTTATATGGTTTCTAAATTAATTAATTGTCAATCGTTAACTCATTTATACTTTATAGTGCTCAATACAATAGTAAAGTAATGTTTTGATAAATCGACCCCGTTGGGTCTAGTGTAATTTTCTCTGCTTGTGACGATTGCAAATTTAGGGGGAAACGTCTGTACAGGTTGTGAATTTAGTGTCAAACAATCGGATTATTGTTTCAAATTCGCCAGGTGGTTTTTCGGTGGAATGGTGTTTTTTTCTAAATCCCTATTGGAAATGGTAGCTAAATCCGAAGGAGAGCTGCTCTTGGATTTGGATTTTTGCGTCTTCGTCCTTTGGCGTGTTGTCGAAACGCATGATGAGGGAGAGACGGGTGCTGAGAAATCTGTTGATGGTGAATTTGCCGATGGTTTCCCAATCGAATTCTATGTTGCGGCAGTCGTAGGAACTGAACAGGTCGAAGTCGGAAGTGATTTGTACCTCCCTTGAAAACTTCCAGTTGAGTTTCGCTTGTATCATGTAACCAGGGTATCCCGTGTGGTATTGGCTGCTGTCCAACCCAACGGAAAGGGGATTCACTTCCGTGTTCGGCATGAGGAAGATGAACTTGTAGGCCACTGGCGAGATGCGCACCGTCGTGCTCTTGCTGTGCCGGTAGTCGAGACCTGTGCTGAAGAAGAAACGCGTAGGGGAGAGGAATGAAGTGACCACGTCGTTGGAGTTTGTTTTCTTGTAACTCTTTAGCATGGAGGTGTTGAAGTCCATGCCGACGCTGTAATAAAGTTTTTTCGTGAATTTCGATTGGTAGCCGATGCGGGAGGAGGCTTTGGTCACGTCGTTGTTGACGCGGAAGGCACGGATGGTGTCCTCATGTGTGTTGTAGAAGCCTAGTTTGACGTCAAACTCGTTTTCCCACAACCATCTGTTCTTGTTGTAGATGATTTCGTATTCGAAAATGGTGAGGAAGGTGGCGTTAGGTGTTCCTCCTTTATACCAGTTGTCGGTTACGTAGTATTGTGAGAATTGGATGGAGATGTTACCTCTTTTCGTCCATGCTTCGCTCTCTTTTTTCTTCTTCTGTTGTTCTATGGTGAATAACTCTGGAAGAAGTTGCGGCACATCCACCCCTTTTACATGGATGTCCATCTCTTGGGTCTGGACGTTATTCAGTGATTTGTCGAATTGCCCTAAACCGATGAAATCGATGAGCTCGGGGCGTTCGTACGCTAAATTGTAGACGGACCGTCTCTGGAATCTTTTTTGAATCATGAGACTGTCGTAGTCTTTCTCGATTTTTTGTTTCTTGGGTTTCCGAGGCGCCTTCTTGTATGTGATGCTATAGGGCAGTTTGAATGGAATCAATTCTTCTGAACGAAGCGAGTCGAATATCAAAACCGGTAGGTATTTGGAGGTGTCTACGTATAGTGAATCCGTGAGGTCCAGCTCGAACAACGACGCTTCCTTGTCCGCCTTCGCTGTGACGAAGGAGAAAAGGCAAGACATGAGAATGATTGCTTTGAGAAAAACTAACTTCTTACTCATCGTTACACATTGCTGAATCGGTCGCGAATTTAAACATTATTTTGTGAGTTCCCTATCGTGAAATATAAAAAGGGTTGTGGTTTCATATAGTTTTTTTTCATATTTTTGCCTTTCTAAGTATGATTGTTTTCCCTTAGTTGAGGATTTGTCATGGTAGGTGTACGGACATGGTTCCCGAAACCATTCCTTTTCCCCGTGGACAATATGTGGTTGGAACGTGACTTGCCTATTTTCTCTTGATTTTGTCCTGTGATTCTAGGTGAAAACAACGAAAGATGAAGCAAATTAATGAGTATATTTATAATAGATATAAATTGTGTTATGGTAAAAATAAAGAATTTAATTTTAGTGTTCCTGGTTCTCGTGGGTGGCGTGTCCTCTTCCGTCGCACAGGATTTGGCTTTTGATAAGGATGATTATCGAAAGGCCTTGTGGATGACCGCAAGGTTTTATGGTGCCCAACGTATGGGCGATGGCGTTAATTGGTTGGTGGCCGACCATGAGCCTAACCAAGTTCAGAATGGCATGGGATTTAATGCGAGCAAGTTTGTGAAAGGCAAGTCGTACTTGAAGGACGCTGATGGTAGTTATGATTTAACGGGCGGTTGGTTCGATTGTGGTGATTTCGTCCTTTTTGGACAGACTTTCTTCTATTCGGCTTATATGCTCATCTTAGGTTATTCTGAATTTCCTGAGGGTTACGATGATTTTTATTCTTTTGACTATAATGGATATGTCTCTTCCGGTGACTATACTTGGGAGGGAAAGAAGGGGGTACCGAATGGTATCCCTGATATTCTTGATGAGGTGAAGTATGCTACCGATTTCATTATGAAGGCGGTACGTGATGAAAATACTTTCTATTACCAGAAGGGTGACGGTGACCTTGATCATAAGGTTTGGTGCACCTCTACTGTTAAATCGGCTCTTTCCAGAGACCAGGGTGGTGAAGCAGAGGGGTCAAGAGCAATATATGCCGCTAAATCGAATGCGACTACGATGGCATCCCTCGCCGGTGCGACTTTGGCGGCGATGGCGAGGTTGTATAAACCTTTTGACCCTGATTATGCTGCTAAGTGCCTTGAAAAAGCTCTCGTGGCTTTTTCGTATGTGAACAATGGTCAAAACAAGGGACATATCACTTCTGCACCATTTTATGGAGGTGTCGTGAATTATGTTCCGTGCATCGTACTCTTGAATGCGGAACTTTACCGTGCCACAGGTGATAAGAAGTATATTGCTGAGGCTGAAAAGTATTGTACTTGGATGGATAAGAAGTCTGATTACAACTATAATTATACGTTGTGTTACGAGCATGTCGAGGACCTCGCCGCCTATTTGATGGCTACTTTGGGCGATGCCTCTTCTTATGGTGAAAAGGCCAAGGATGTGTTTACTTTTTATGCTGATGAAATGTATAAGCCTACTTCTGGTTATATCTTGAATAAACAATCGGTTGATGGTTGGGGCGCTATGAGATACCTCGCTAACCAAGCTTTTACGTTGGGACTTTACGCGAAGTTTAGTGGTCAGAAAGAGGTGAACTCTTATGCGCTGAAGACAATCGAATTTGTTTTGGGTGAGAATCCATCCAAACAGTCTTTTGTGGTCGGGTTCGGAAAAAAGTTTCCTCACGTTCCTCACCACCGTAATTTCTATCGTTATGATGGAAATGTTATGGCTCAGGCTCCTATCCCTAACGATAATTATAAGTTCATTCAGTTAGGCTTCTTGGCGGGTGGAAATGGTACTTCCATCCAAACGGGTGTTTATACTGAATCTTTGGAAAAATACCAGGAATCCGAAGGCGGAATCGACTACAATGCAGGTCTTGTGGGTGCTTTGGGTTATATCAACTCTGTCATCAATCCTGTTAACACTAGCAAGTTCGGTCATCCTACTCCTGAATTTGAGAAGACTATCTCTATCTGTGGAGTGGAGTCTCTTACGTTGGATACGAAGGTGCCTGCCGACGGAAAGAAAAAATTCACTTGGTACAAGGATGGCCAGCAGGTGGAGTCTTCCACATCCGCTTCTACATTGAATGTGACTGAGGAAGGTGAGTATACTTGCGAGATTGATTCCGCCGGCGAATGGACTACCAGCGGAACTACTTTGGTCATGGCGATTATGCCGTCGCTTGACGTGGAAACGAATTATGAGCTTTGCAATCCTGCCAGCGTCTTATTGGATTTCGATATGTCGCCAATCCCTTGTTCTTACGAGTGGAGCGTCGATGGCGAGGTCATCAAAGATGCTAAAACTTCTTCTTATGAGGTGACTAAACCGGGTACGTATAAGTTGACCATCTCCGCCGCTAATTGTCCTAACACAGGCGCTGAGTTTTATGTGACCTCTTTGCTCCCTACGGTGGAGGATGCCGTTTCCGATGAAAAGGGTAATGTCACTTTAAAGGTCGAGGATGAAGGCGAATATGAGTGGTATGATGTGGCTGAGGGCGGAACTCCTTTGCATACGGGTTCTACTTACACTACGACAATCACTGTGGACAAGACTTTCTATGTGCAGGACGCGGGTGCGATGGATATCGTGGTCGGACCTGCAAAGAAGAGCTTGTCCGGTGGAAATAAGTGGTCTAACTTGCCTGTCAAATTTAGCACGAATAAGGCTTGCAGCATTTCTGGATTCACTATGTTGATTTCTTCCCACTCTGATGGTAAAACGAATGTCGAGGTGGAGCTGGAGTCGAATGGCGGTAAGAAGACTACGTTCATGTCCGATCCTGTCGATGTCAAGGGTGATGACCAATTCGTGGATGTGACCTTCCCTGAACCGATTGATATTCCTGGCGAGGGCGAATATGTGTTGACTGTCAAAAACTCTTCTTTCGTAATCCATTATTTGCAGACAATGACAGACTTCTCTTCCTTCGCTCACCAAGGTGATCCTATCACATTCTTGGGTATCGCGGAAAAAGATCGGACTGGTATCTTGGCAATCGCGGATTGGAAGGTGACCACGGGCTCCGGTTGCGCTCGTGCCGTCGTGAAGGCGAAGATGGGTAACTCCTCTTCTACTGAACTGGTTCAGGATAACCTTGTTTACGGACTTTATCCTAACCCGGTCGAGGATGTTTTGACGATTGAACTTCCATTGAATGCTAACGCTACTGTTGAAGTGGTGAACGTGTTGGGTAACGTGGTGTTGAGTGCTGAGGTTTCCGCTTCGGATAATGAAATTAACATGGGTGCGTTGCCGAAGGGTATCTATTTAGTGCGCATCTCCAATGGCGAGGCTGTCCACACTGAACGGATTATCAAGAAATGACATTTTTGATGTTGAGTTTATGACTAGTCCTAAATAACCGTTACAGTTTTTATACTTAAATTTTATAGGACAAAGTTATTACTTTTTAGAAGATCATTGCAGGACTAGTCCTGCAATGATCTTCTTTTTTTGTAAGTTTTCACCCTTACCCTCCGTTGAGA
>JAZLJL010000082.1:0-9078 GCA_045617845.1 Paludibacteraceae bacterium
AGAACTGTTGGGCTTTCAGCCCGTGGCATATTTATAAAATCGACAGTGGATCCTTTTCAAAAAAGCGAATCTGCAATATTGTGTTTACTGGTATTCTGGAATGTATAGTTGACGATATTAATGTTTAGCGGACACCAATAATTTTATGGTATTTAATCGATTCCTGTGATTGCTTAACCCCCAATCGAACTCTGCGCGCGCATTAGTTGTCATCCACCTTTGCGTTCATCGTTAACGCTACAAAACAAAAATGCGGCGAGGCATCATGGTTACCCCGACCGCATTTTCTTCATGAAAACAACGAAGTTATAAGTTTCTCTTTCTAAGGTCTTCCTGAATCCAAAGAAGTCTGTTTTTGATGAAATCCTTCATGACTTTGATCTCATCTTGGTATTGTTGGATGGTCACGCTGGAACCTGAGGATTGACCTCCCATATTCCACATGCCGCCTCCGCCACCGCCTCCATTTCTGGATTGACTCACTGTGGCTGAAAGTTCTACTTCTTTCCCTTTTTGGTCGATGTAGTCCATGATGACGTCCATGTCTTCCACCATCCAATCTATACGCTCCTTCACTAACTTAAGGAACTCCTTTTGCTCAAAGAACTTGAGGAACCAGTTGGTGCCTGTGGCTTGTTCCTTGGCGCCGATGTAATAATCTTGTGGCTCGTTGTACCAAGCGTAGTCGGTACCGCCGCCTCCCATATTCCACATGCCGCCACCGCCGCCGAACATGTCTTCAAACGGGTTACCTCCGAATGCCAAGTCGAAATCCCATACTGGACCCATGCGGATGATGCCGTCTTCCATGATGTGGCAATAACAGCTGGTGAACATGTTTCCGTCATAGTCCTTACTCAACTCTTTGATGACGTACCAGTCCGCGAAACTTGGAAGGTCGATCAGTTGTTTCACCTTGTTCCAGTTGCCTCCGTAGAGAGCGTCTTCAAGGTCATTGATTTTCCCTTTGACGTATTGCAGCTCTTGGCTGTTGTCTGGCACTTCAGGGTGTTTCACATTGAATACGTTCTTACTCTTCTCGCCTTCGAATTGGTAGCCTGGATCGTCGTTACCACTGTTGTTGCCCCACATATTAAACATACCGCCGCCGGTGGATTTCACTTTATAGTCGGCCTCCACCAAGTATTGTCCCGGCACTCTGGCGTCGTTTATTTTTGCTTGCTCGCAGAAGTAGTAGTTGCCGACATGTTTACCGTTCAATACTAACTCGATGTTGAAACCGCTCGGCGCCCAATCGGCCGTCGTGTATCTTTTTGCCAAGAAGTTAGCCATTTCGTTTCTTAGGAATGTGGCGTCGTAGTAGTTGGCCATCAAGACCCATCTTTTATGTTCCAGCATACCTAACACTTCCGTCTTCTTGTTTTGTTTGATGGCGTATGGTTTTTTGTCGCTGGCGTCCCATGTGGAGTTTCCGCGTCCTTTCACTTGTACCTTGTCTTCCCCCGAATCGTAGTTGATGGAACCGTCTTTGTTGTACATGGTCATCTCTGTCTTGTCTATCCATTCAGTTTTGCTCGTGATGCCTTTTGCGTTAGGCGTGTTCAGATAGAGGACTGGTAATCCGCTGTTGTGTATGTTCACGTTGTATGTCCTGACGTCTCCCGATGAGGAGACCACTTTCATTTCCACTGGATTAACATAGTTGACCTTTGTCGATCCGCTTGTTATCTCTTCTCCGTTCACATAGACTTTAGCTCCAGAGGATACGCTGAATTTGGCCGCAAGGTCGAAATGTACCAGATAGGGTACATACACATCGATTTCATTACCGCTGATGGTTCCCTTGTAATCGGTAAACAATGCGTCTCTGTTATTGTCCTTGCTGATGGAAAACTCATTGATTTGGTTGTTCCCGTTCTTGTCTTCTTGGGCGGTCTTGGCATCATTCTCGTAGCGTATCGAAAGCCATTTGATTCTCTCTTCCAACCATTTGTTGACGGATGAAATCTCTTGGTCTTGTGCCTTCTCTTTCTCACTGTCGCTGGCTGTTGCCTTCCCGTTACAGTCCCATAAACTTTCATTGGAGTAGAAGGAGAGTAGTATCTCTTTCTTCATTGACTCTAATTCTGAGCTTACGCCTGAAAGGTTGCCTTTCATTTCATCGAATCTTTTTGCGACCAATCCCACGAAATATGGATCTTGGAATAGCCTTTTGAACCATCCTTCTCCTCTGATGACGAATCCTTCTGTCGATGCGTTCCCGTTTCCGATGTAATCCTCCATGTTGTAAATAGGGCCCATCAGTATTTTCCCGTCCGCATTGATGTTGACGTAGCAATTAGCGTCAAACCCTGCCTCTTCGTTGCGGCAGATTTCATTGATTAGGTACCAATCGACGAAACTGTTCACGTCTATTAGACTACGGTAACCGTTGTTTGCGTTCTTGAAGTTTGAACCATACAACGCTTTTTCGAAATTTTCTATGCTTTGGGCGATTGAGGTAATGTTTACATCGTCTGGATCGACCAATTTGAATGTGAGTTTGGATTCTTTGCTGGTGAAGTGGATGTCGGTTTCGTCAACGTCTTCGGTGACTTCCAGTACTGTGCCGTCTTTCACACGGCCATCGCCGACACGTATATCCTCTGTGAGCAGATAATTCCCTTTGTGCTCGCCATTGACGATGAGTTCGACTGGTTGTGACGCTGGTGTCCAATTCAGCTCTGTCCATGTTGATGACATGAACGAACCGATACGGTTCCTGAGCAACGTCTTGTCGTCGTTGTTTGCTTGAAGTGACCATCTTTTCCCTTTGGACATGCCTAAGAGGCTGTTCTTCTTGCTGAGTTTGAGGCTAATCGATCTTTTGACTGCCTGCGAATACTTTCCTCCTTTGTATTTTACGGAGAGTTCTCCCGAAAAGTCCTCTTTGTTGTCGGCTTTCCTTATTTCAATTCCGCAGGTTGTCGACCAGTTGGAAGAGACGGATTCTTCGTCCGTTGTGGTGATTTTCAGTACCGGCAATCCGGAGTTGAATACTTTGATGGTGTAGGTGTCCACCTCGCCGCTTGACGCCAAGACTTTGTAGGTGATGCCTTTCGATAAGTCTTGTTGTGTGATTCCGCTCTTTTGTAGGGCGTTCTCGACGTATACTTTCCCTTTTGTCGAGAAGGAGAGGGAAAGCGAAGAGAAATCGGTGAGGTAAGGTACGAAGAGTGAGAAAGTGTTGCCGTCCTTTGTCCCTTCGACGTCTGCCAGAATTCTGCCTCCATTGGCTTCTGATGTCAGGTATACACGTTCCAACTTGTTGCCTGTCACTGCTTTGTCTTCTTTGTTTAAATCGACTTCGTCCTTGAGGGAAAAAGTGATTTTCTTGATGTCGTCTACGGAGAGTTTCAAGTCTATGAATTGGTTTTCCTTGCCATAACGGACTTCCTCGACATTGTTCCAATCGAAGAAGTCATTTTCTCCGTTCCCTTCTGCTTGGATCTCTTTTTGTGCCGTGGCAGGGGTGGTGGCGAGAACCAAGAGTATGTAAGATAATATATTACGTTTCATGTCATTCAAAAATTAGTGGGTCCATTAAAAATTTAAGTTTCCCTTTAACCATACTAAGCGATTGTCGAGCCAGTCGATCAGCTTGTTCATTTCTATTTCGTATTGTAAAGAGACCGTTTCGAAGTCGGTGTTTGAACAACCTAGGCTTCCCCACGTCATTTCGTTTCCTGCGACGGATAATTGTACGGCTTCCGCTCTCTTCTTGATGATTTCAGTGAGGACTTTCGCATTTTTCGATACTGCCTCGAATCTTGATTGAACGAGTTCCTTGAATTTGGAATTTTCTAATAGATGGCTGAACCATGGCGTCTCTTTGAGGACGAATCCTTCGAAGCTCTCTCCGTATTCTCCTCCGAATGCTTTGCTCATGTCCCAGATTGGTCCCATGCTGATTACCTTGTCTTTTGAAACTATCATGTAGGCGTCTGAAGAGATTGCTTCGTCGTTTTTGATGAGCTCGTTGAACACGAACCAGTCCGCGAAACTTTCGAGGTCGAAGTTCTTCGTGTAGTCGGATTTCCCAGACATCATGGATGCCTCTATCTCATCTATCAAGTCTTGTGTCCGCATTAGCATGGTGCCGCAGACGCCCGTCTCAGGGTCTCGCATGATGAAGGTCATGCCGCTCTGTTTGGCGGTGAAGACGTCGTCACCCTCTTCGTATGAGTTTTCGGCGGAGATGATTTGCCCTTCCTCCACTCTTCCTTCGCAGATGCGGATTTGCTCCACTAATGTGTAGCTTCCCACGTATTTCCCGTTGATGACTAATTCGACAGGTGTGCTGTTGGGTGTCCATTTGAACGAGAAGAGGTCTGACGCCGCGATGTCGAATGCGACTGATGAGCGTATCATCGTTTTGTCGTATGCGTTGGAAAGAAGCACCCATCTCTTGCTGGAAGGGAGGCTCATGAGCGTCTCTTTGTTTTCGAATTTCAGGTTGTAAGAGTTTTTGAGGCTCTCTTTGTAGTGGCTTCCGCGACCCTTTATTTTCACTTCCGAGTTCTTGAATGTCTCCTTGCCTTTCGAGTCTTTGATGGAGATGCTTCCAGCCGCCCATTTCTCGCCCATGTTTTCGTCGGTTGAGAATTCAATGATGGGGAGTCCGGAATTGACTATGGCGATGTTGTATGTCCTGACGTCACCATTGAAAGCCACCACTTTCAATTTCCTCTCTTGGGAGAAGTCGCATTTGGCTCCGCTTTCGATTTTTTTCCCGTCGAAGAATACGTAACTTCCTGTGGTCTCGAAATCCATCTTCAGACTGGATAGGTCTGTGAGGTATGGAAAAACCAATTTGATGTCGGACTCACTGATCTCTACGCTTATGTCTTTCATGAGACTACTGTTGCTCGCCTTGGTGAATGAGATGGAGCTTAAGACATTATAACTTTGCTTCACATCTGTTTTGTCCAAGTCTACATCCCTTTCGGAAATCACGGAGACGGGAGCCAGTTTCTTTTCTTCCTTAGAGTAGGATAGTGTCATCTTGTGTGTCTGTTCGCTGTCGGTTAGTGTGTCGACTGCGGAGAGCGGATATTCGATGGTGGAACCGTCATTCTTGTGGATGGTCACGCTGTTCTGCGCGAAGGCTTGTCCGATGAAAAAGATGGACATCGCCCCTAATAGTGCTTTGTTGTTCATTTTTTCACGAATTTAAATGTTTGCCCGTCCACCTCCAAAATGTAGGTCGATGGTGCGAGGCGTGATACGTTGAAGGAAATCTCACCGTCTTCTTGGTCCATGTCTAACGCTAGAAGACGACCGGATATGTCCGATAATTTGACCGATTGTGTTTTGTTGATACCCCGGACGATGATTTTATCTACCGCCGGATTGGGATACACGCTGACATTGTCGGCTAAATTTTCGGTGACAGAGGAAACGGTCGGAACCGCCTTTGAGAATGTGATTTGCTTGACGTTGTCGATGGAAACCTCTGCTTTGAAAACTTTGTTTTCGACGATGAGGTCCCCTCCTTCCGTCCAATACTTTGGCGTTTCGCTGAGGGCGAACACCAGTTCGTTGTTGTCATTTACAGGGTTGTTAAGTTCCACTATTAATGACTTGACACTTCTTTGCGCTGTACATAGATGTGCCATGCCCACAAACAGTAGCATCAACAACCATCTTAATTTGTTGTTAATCATGGTGTTGTGTTATGAAAACTATTTATTAAATATTCTAAACTCCCTATTGCTTGGAAGCAATTACTTTGCCTCGAAAGCTAATCCACATCCGCAAATGTACTCATTTTCAAACGAAAGAAACAAGAATATTTATCCTATTTTTTTTCAGTTAGTCTGTGCCCTAATCTTCTACTTGCCGTTTTTTAGGACGAACAACTGATTTCCATCAACTAAAAGACGATATTGTGCGATGAAATTTTTTTCGTTCGTCTGTTCGGATTTTAAATGGATGTGGCGTTTTCCCTATTGAAAATATTTGTTTCTGCATGTTTTTTTGATATTTTTGATAAATAAATGATGTTTGTCGAGCGAATGTTTGGCATTCTTGGGTAAAAGGTTGGGTGGAATGATTTTGAGGTATTTTGACTATGACTTCTTTTTTTTTCTTGTTACCCACCATGGCGAAGCCATCTTCTGAGATGACCGTCGTCGCTTTTTAAGGCCATGAAAATCAATGGTGTAATGTGGTGCTCGTTTTGGGACAGCTACGGTATTTACTAATTCGAAGGGTGTAATTGCTGGATTTATTATGCGTAAAATTTTCTTTTTCTTTTTCTTTTTCTTTTTCTTGGCCTTTGTTTCCTGTAGGGATTCGATGACAATGATAAAAGACACTTTCGACATTGAGTTACAAAAATCTGTGGAATATTATTCGGAACAAGAGCAATGGAATGATTTTAATGGCGATGGCTACCGAATTGTGATATATGACGTCAAGGACGGACACGAGTTGGAGGTGCAATCATTAATGGAATCTAAAGGAGCAATTTATATGAAAAATTATTTGAATTCTGAATTAAAGGAATGCGTCCTTTCCGATTCTGTCTATATCTTGGAAAAAGATTTAATTAATGATGATGAGTTGCGCAGATTACTATATGATCCAACTCAGAAAAAAATAATATATCATTATATGTTTTATTAAACGCTTTGTAACGTTGTTGTAATCTCGAAAAAATAGAACCCACCGCCCCAGCCGTCCACTACGAGCTGACCAACCACTTGGGAAACGTCTTGGCTGTCATCACCCCCGATGCAAGTGACGCCACCCAGCCCGTCATCGAGCGCCTGACGGACTACTATCCGTTCGGTATGGAGGAGCCGGGGAGGAGCTATAGCGCTGAGGATTACCGATATGGGTTCCAAGGACAAGACAAGGAAAAGGAGTTGTGGGGAGGAGAAGCATCCTTCTTCAAATATCGTATATCGGATAACCGTTTAGGTCGTTTCTTCAGTGTTGATCCATTGTCTTCCAAATTCCCATGGAATAGCTCCTGTGCGTTCAGTGAGAATAGGGTGATTGATGGTGTGGAGTTGGAAGGTGCTGAATATTTAGATGTGAATAATGAACATATTAATTGTTCTCGAAATAATGACGATGGTTCTTATTCAATATCATTAGGAAAATATGATTTTGATGAGATTCAGATGGTGAATATAGGAGGTGAGAAATATAATAATTTAGGTCGTCATATGTATTATAATAACGATGTTGGATGGTCAGAAAATGGAAAACGGTCAGAGCAAAAGACAGAAGCTACTTTGTGGGGATTGTACATATATTCAGATTCCAAGTTGAGATCAGAATCGGGAGAAAAATATTCGGGAAAAACTTATACAGTTGCAGAGACATGGAATGCATGCAAAAGCGAGAAGAACTATTTTGACTTTAGTGATTATTCGGTGTGTCATGCATGGACTATGTATATGATAAATAAGGGGTATGCAAATGTGTATAATACGAATATACTAGATTGTAAGACGGCTGACTCTCGGGAAAATAAAGATTTGTATTATTCGGGATTAGTTGATGGGAATCGTTATGGTGTAGCTATGGCTTTAGCTAAAAAACAGGTAGTGAAATTGTTTGACGAAGCAGCATTTTGGTCGGGTGCGGCTCAATTAGGAGATCCAATTCAGAAATATTGGTCCGAAATTGATGGTGGACATAGTTTTATATTTTTAAGGTATACATACGATGGAGATGGAGATATAGACGGATATGAGACAATGGATAAGCATGGTGGTTTTTGTGACAAAAAACGTGATATAGAAGAATCGAATTTGGGTACCGAAATTCGTGGTGGTAATTTAATAGAAGATAAATGAGAAATATATTGTTATTCATCACATTTGTTGTTTGTTTTAATGCTTTTTCGCAGGAAAAAGTTATATACACCTATAGACAAAAGGATTCGACTTTGATAATTAGTGGAAAGGGAGAAATCCAAAATGATGATGTAAATAAATATAAGGATAAATGTCTTAAGGTTGAGATAAACGAAGGCATTGAAAGGATACAATTTTTTTCATTTTGTGATTTTAAATTAATGAAAGAAATACAGCTTCCCAATTCATTGCGTGTTTTGGAAAAGAATACTTTTGTTGGCTGTGCTTCTTTGGAAAGTGTGGTAATCCCCCCTAAAGTTAGGTGGATTTTGGGGTCGTTTACAAATTGCGATAATCTTAAATACATTACTCTCCCAGATACTGTCGGTATTGATCTGCGAGCTTTTGATCGTTGTGGGAGTTTAAAAAGGCTTTCGTTTGGATATTTGTCTTCTTATACCATTTATCATTTAGAAGGCTGTGACAGTTTGGAGTTTATAGAAGTGAGAGATACTACAAGCCCTTATAAAACTTGGGACGGAATGCTATATATAGATGATGAAGTAATTATTTATCCTTATGCCCAAAAAGATAGATCGTGTAGATTCCCTGATTTTATTAAGAAAATTAAAATGTTGGAGAACCCGTATGTTGAGGAAATATATGTTTCCGATGACATAAACAATATCGAATTATATCCTTGTGAAAACTTAAAAATGATAAGATCGGAAAACAAAATATTTTACGACAAAAGTGACGGGGAGTTGAAAATGGATAGCCTCGTGATTCAGGTAAACGATAGAAAGAGAAAAACTTTCAAATAAACGAGGTGGATTTCATTGGTAATTTAATAGACAAATGTATAGTACTGCCACATTTTCGACCCACTTGATGAATAAGAAAAATAAACATAACTTAGCAAACACGAAGTAAGTCCGAAAAGTTGAAAAAACAGCAAAAGTCAGTCAACCCTCCTGTCACTGACAAGGGCGAAGCCGTGAGAAAAGGTAAATTATTTATAAAAACGCAAATCCACGAATCCATTCATAAAGTACATTTTGTGAAATCGAATGAAAATTTTACTTTTGCAATAAACTAATAAAAAACAACTACCACCATGTGTATGCCAGGAATAGCGATGAGTCGCTACATAGATTTCTATACGGATTTCGCCTTCAAGAAGATCTTCGGGACAGAGGCGAACAAAGATCTACTAATCAGTTTTCTGAACGGATTGCTTAACCTGGAAGGTGAGAAGGAGATA
>JAZLJL010000083.1:0-6727 GCA_045617845.1 Paludibacteraceae bacterium
CAACAGATCTAATGTGTATCTTTGCTCCCGAGTTAACTGTTTGTACATGAGCAATACAAATGTAGTTTACTTTCGGGAGGGGACGATGAATCTCCTCCTTTTTTTTGCATTTGTATTTGCACTTCTAATTTGAACTTAGGATTCTACATTACAAATTAATGGTGATACTTTGTTTGATAATTATTATAGCGGAATTGATTTATTTTATGAATTGAATTTAGTTGGTGTGGATTTTTCAACTGATTCTGTTCGATACAGACAAGATTATTCTTCTTATAAAACATATGATAGTGAATATAATTTAGTTACGAAATATAATAGTTGTGGACATTTAGTGGATTTGGATAACATTGGATATAATGCAATGGTTACAATCTCTCCAAAGTATTTTCCTTCAAAGGCTCCTCTCATTAAAAGTGAGGGTGGGTGGAATCCGAATGCACCAAAATATGATCTATGGGGAAGAGAGGTTTCTGATTCTTATGAGGGTATCTATATACAATCTGGTAAAAAATTTTACAATAAGAAATAGATAAGAAAATAGTTTAATACCACAATGTAAAGAGAGTCGCAATCAGTATTTTCATTGATTGCGACTCTCTTTACATTGTGGGTTATATAAACTGAACTGTGTCAAGCTTTGTTTTTTGACTTAAACTTGGCGACGTTTTCGGAACGTCCGAGAGCATCAAGTTGGAAGTAATACTTGAGAACGAAACCGTGTGGCTTACGCAAATGCAAATGGTACAACTCTTCGGATCAAGCAAAGCCAATATAAGCGAACACATTTCCAACATCTACCAACAAGGAGAACTTATTCCAAACACAACTGTTCGGAATTTCCGAACAATTCGAATTGAGGGCAATCGTTCAGTCGCCCGTAATCTTGAACACTATAATCTTGATATGATCATATCTGTCGGATTCCGTGTTAATAGTCGACAAGGAATATTTTTCCGACAATGGGCGAACCAAATATTAAAAGAAAAAGATATTGAGGGAAATGAAGGGTAAAACGCATTGGTGTGGATAAAACCAATCATTGTTTTCCCTTATACCGTATGCCCGCGACCGTGGCGCGGAGAATCGCCCCAAGCTTGCGGCACTTGTCCTTTTGGTAGAAGAGGATATGGTAAGGTTCGCCCAAATAGAAGATTTTCAGGAAGTGTAACTTATTGAAATAGTGCGGATAATCTTTCCAAATCATCCATTGTGACTTCACGATGGAGAAGAGACGTTCCGCCGGATAGGAGACCATCTCCTTGTCGCCCGCCTTGACAGTCTGCCCGAAGCGTTGACGAAGGAACGCGTCACCGACCATCAGCACCTTGAGCCCCGCCGCCTTCGCCTTGAAACAGAAGTCGATATCGATTCCGTCCACCAGGAACTCTTCCCTATAGCCGCCAATCGCGAGCGCCCGCTCCACAGAGACCATAGAGCCCGAAGTGATGATATAATCCTTCTCTTCGAAAGAGCCCGCCGCCGCATGCTCACCCGGCGTCACCGGTCCGAAGGCGAGCACATCCTCAGCAGGCAATCGGCTCTCGACCTCACGCAAATAAAGGGGAAAATCCTCGAAACAACTATCCTGGTCCATCGTCAGCAGGTAATCATACCCAGCCTCACGGCAAAGCCTCAACACCTCATTGAGCGCGCGGGAGATGCCCACATTCCCTTCGCCGCCGATCCACTCGACGTTGTCGCCCAAATCGGTCAACACATGGCGCTCCGCCATAGGCGTGTTCTGCCAGATGAAGACCTTCTCGGCGAAGTCACGGTAGCATGCCACGTTCTTCCGCAACAACTGCTCGTCTGGATAATATGCGATGACACATGCGCAAAACTTCATGAGGATTCAGATGGATGTTTTTAGATAATCAATTAATACAAAACGAATTATGAGATGTTCCTCGCTTCGCAAACCATGCGGTACGCCTCGACGGTATGGCGGAACTGCACAACCAAATTTTCCCACTCCTTGGAGCCCGCCTTAGCGGTCACCTTATCGGGGTGGCACACCTTCACAATCCCGTGGTACGCCGCCTTCACCTCCTCGTCCGTGGCATCAGGCGTCACGCCCAAGGTGAGGTACGCCTGGCGCATAATACTATCGGACAAATTTTTGATACGTTCGGTCTCCTTTTTCCTATCAGCGGACTCCCTCCTTCTACATTCATATTTATACTCCAACGAAAGGATATCCCACTCCTTGATGACAAAGAACTGCGCGATCTCACGCAAACGCGAAACCTCGGCGTCACAGATATTCTCATAGGCATGGGCAGTCTTAAATAAATATTCCAAAAGCTCAAACCGCACCTCATAAGAGAAGCCAGCCTTCAAGACATCCAATGCGCAATCCTTATACGATGGCAATTTTTTCCCTTTGAGACACTGCTTCAACAAAAGACGCATCTCCTTATTATCCTTATTGAAAAAAGAGAGGCAATGCGAATTCTTGAACCTCTTGTCGAAATACTCGTGCGCCAACAAGACCTCAGAAGCCGCGACCACGTTGTCCCTCCACATCACAATCGCGAACAACTTGACGATGGAACGTACCGTATTTTCCGGCTTCTCAATCTCCGAGCCATTAAAGATTATATCATCATCACTCTCCCGCGAGAAGGCTTTCATCTGTAATGCGGATTTCTCGAGTTTGGCAGATCTCCATTTAAACCATATCGGCAACTCAACTAAAAAGAACACCAAACCGCCCCCAAGAAATGCCAGCCTGTTATTTTCTGTCATCAAATATATCGATAAGCAGGTAAGGGAATATAATCCTATGAGAACCAAAAAATTCTTCATGGCTCCTTCTGACGATTATTCCTTATGCCTTGCCTTCAACTCCCTAGCGAGATCCTCGATTCTATAACCCTTCTCAGTCAACAAGACGATCAAGTGGTAGATGAGGTCGGAAGATTCGTACAAGAACTGCTCGCCCGTTCCGTTCGTGGCCTCGATGACTGTCTCGACAGCCTCCTCGCCCACCTTTTGGGAAATCTTGTTCACACCCTTGGTGAAGAGTTTCGTGGTGTAGGAACCCTCAGGCATCTCACGCTTACGCTTCTCGATGAAGTCCTGCAAGTAAGACAAGAAAGCGAGGTCCTCCAAGTTCTTGTCGCCGCGGAACGTGTCGGCGCCCGTAGTGGAACCCTCAGGCAACGCCTTGATGATGACAGCGCTCTTGTCGGTATTATAGACCAAAGCGTCCACAGCCACCGGTTTGAAATATTCGCCACCCGTGACCACCTCCAAAGCGGAGTGATCCGCATTCAGCAGATAAACCACCTTCTCAGCCTCCATTTTAGCGATCGCCTCGCTGTTCACGTAACCCACACGAAGAATCTGTTTGGTGCGAACATCCTGCACCACCGCTTGTAACATATTACTCATTATGAAAAGATATAATTAAGGGGAGACCCGAAAGAATCTCCCCGATATTTCTAAAATTGATTAAGCCAACGCTTTTCTGAAGCGCGCGATAAACTCGTCGGCATCCGCCTTCGTCAAGCACAACGGCGGCAAGAGACGGAGCACGTTGGTTCCGCTGCAGCCCGTGAAGACATGCTGTTCGAAGACGAGTTTGCTACGGATCTCCTTATGAGGGCAATCCAACTCGACACCGATCATCAAGCCGCGACCGCGCACCTCCACGACATGCGGAAGGTTGGCAGCCTTGAGCTGCGCCATGATGTATTCGCCCACCTCGGCGGCGTTCTGCACCAACTTCTCCTGCTCCATCACGTCGATGACCGCCAAAGCCGCGGTACAAGCCATGTGGTTACCACCGAACGTGGTACCCAACTGACCGTAGACAGGCGTGAACTTAGGAGAGATGAGGAGACCGGACATAGGGAAACCGTTACCGATACCCTTCGCCACAGTGATGAGGTCCGGCTTCACGTCGAGATGCTGGTGAGCGAAGAACTTACCCGAACGGCCATAACCGCACTGGATCTCGTCGCAGATAAGCACCGTACCATATTCGTCGCAAGCCTTACGCAAGCCCTGCATGAACTCCTTCGTAGCCATGCGGATACCGCCCACACCTTGGATACACTCCACGATGACGGCGCAGACATCCCCCTTAGCGATCTCCTTCTTCCAAGCCTCAAGGTCGTTGAGCGGAAGGTAAGAGACGTGACCGTTATCATTGATAGGAGCGATGATCTTAGGGTTGTTGGTCACCTCGACCGCCAAAGAAGTACGTCCGTGGAACGCCTTGTCGGAAGAGAGCACACGAGTGCGCCCGTTATGGAAAGAGGCAAGCTTGAGGGCGTTCTCGTTCGCCTCCGCACCGGAGTTGATCAAGAAGAACTGGTAATCCTCGTAGCCGGAGATCTTACCGAGACGCTCAGCCAACTGAGCCTGCAACTTGTTGATTACTGAATTGGAATAGAAACCGAGCGTGTTCAACTGCTTCGTCATCATCTCCACATAGTGAGGATGGCAATGACCAATACTGATGACCGCGTGACCGCCATACAAATCAAGGTACTCCTGACCCTTGTCGTCCCATACCTTGCAACCTTTTCCCTTCACGATATTCACATCGAAAAGCGGATATACATCAAATAGTTTCATATCGTCAAATTAATATTTGTTTCCTCTTAAAACTGAATCCGTTAAGCGTAACGGTTCAAGGCGCAAAATTACAAAAACATTCTGATTTACGGCTTACAATTTACGATTAACAATTTCGAGGGCACATGGGCATCATGAAATGCGAACCGTTCCAATTAATCCTTAACGGAATAAAGAGCAAAATGCTTATCCGAACCGACGGATTTCCACTTTTTAGGCGGACTTTTTGTGATTTTTTACATTTTTTAGGCGGACTTTTCACTCATTATCGCATTTTTCAGGCGGACTTTTTGTATTTTTGTAAAAATTCAGATCGATATGGAAAGGAAATATTTAGATAAGTTAACACAATGGAAAAACGACAACCATCGTAAACCATTAATTATCAAAGGCGCAAGGCAAGTCGGGAAGACATGGCTAATGAAAGAATTCGCTCAAAAGGAATTCACCAAATGGGTTTATATCAATTTTGAAGACAATGAATTAGCCCAACACGTTTTCGAAACTGATTTCGACATACAAAGAATCATCCTTCAATTATCCATCGCCAGCCAAACAACTATAGATAAAGATACGCTTATCCTATTTGACGAACTGCAAGAAGCGCCAAGGGGCGTGACAGCCCTAAAATATTTTCAAGAAAAAGCACCTGAATATTATGTCATTGCGGCAGGGTCCTTACTAGGAATCACCCTCCATCAAGGCACCTCATTCCCTGTCGGAAAGGTTGATTTCCTCGAATTGTACCCCCTCTCTTTTATCGAATACCTACTTGCCAACGGAGAAACCATATTGGCGGATCTCATAGAAAAACAACAGTGGGATACATTAGCACCCTTCCACGACAAATTATGTAAACACCTGAAATACTACTACTTCGTTGGAGGAATGCCAGAAGTCGTAAAAACTTTCGTCGAAGAAAATGATATTCAACGAGTAAGAATGATTCAAAAAAACATATTGAACGCCTACGACAACGATTTTTCGAAGCACGCACCAACATCAGAAGTTCCTCGCATACGAATGGTATGGAAGTCAATTATGGCACAATTAGCCAAAGAAAATAAAAAATATATTTATGGCCTATTAAAAGAGGGGGCAAGAGCAAAAGAGTTTGAATTAGCCATAGAATGGTTAGTCGATGCGGGATTGGTTTATAAAATACAAAAGACGAAGAAAGGTTTATTACCACTTTCCGCATATGAAGACTTTTCATCTTTTAAATTATACCTTCTTGATGTCGGCCTACTTGGAGCCATGAGCGACATTCCCGCACAAGTGTTATTGTCAGAGAGCTCCATTTTCGTTGACTATAAGGGTGCGTTGACAGAACAATACGTACTTCAACAAATCAAACCAATCCTTTCATCCATTTTCTATTGGTCAGCGGATAACTCTAGCGGTGAGATCGATTTTCTGGTGCAAAACGAAGAGGAAATCGTGCCCATCGAAGTAAAAGCGGAAGAGAACCTACAGGCAAAGAGCCTTAAATCGTTCATCGGCAAAAATCCTCAACTGCACGGACTTCGCACCTCAATGTCTTCCTATCGCGAGCAAGATTGGCTTACGAATGTACCATTGTATGGAATAGGAAGTTGTTGGAACAAATAATATTTTTTCTTTACTGGAAGGCGAAATTTCTTCTCACGCCATCCCCCTCTTCCCGCACACCAGCTCATACGCCTCGTTCGTCTGGCGGAAACGCACCACCGACTCCTCCCACTCCTTGGAACCCTCCGGCACCGTCAGCTTGTCGGGGTGGCAGACCTTCACAATTTCACGGTAGGCCGTCTTCACCTCCTCGTCCGTGGCGTCGGAAGAGATACCCAAGACACTGTACGCACGACGCGTCAGGCTGTCGCCCAATTCATCGACACGCTTCCTACTCTCCTCTTTCTTTTCGTCGGTCCGCGATTTCCCCGACTCCATCTTTTTGTACTCGTACTTGTACTCCAAAGAGAGTAAGTCCCATTCCTTGATGACAAGGTACTTCGCTATATTGCGCAAGCGCAGGATCTCCTGCTCGCAGATGCCCTCATAAGCGTAGGCGGTCTTGAAGAGATACTCCAAAAGCTCAAAGCGCGCCTCGTAGGGCACTCCAGCCTTCGAGACAGCCAAGGCACAATCCATAGAAGAG
>JAZLJL010000084.1:0-68875 GCA_045617845.1 Paludibacteraceae bacterium
CACCATACTAAGGGCCAACCATATGCTGGTAAGCATTGAGAATGGCACATGCTTCACGCATCTATAAGAATGAACCCCTCATCCATCACTCGGACAGAGGGATACAATACCGCTCGGACGCTTACCAAAAACGTTTGGCGAGGTATGGAGTGACGACCAGCATGACTGAAAGCTACGATCCCTACGCGAATGCTGTGGCGGAACGAGTGAACGGCATACTCAAGCAGGAGTTCCTTGGGAGGACATAAACCTCCCCTTGGATGGAATGAAACTTGTCATAAGGGATGTGGTCAACATCTACAATAATGTCAGGTCTCATTATTCCTGCGGATATAAGACTCCATGTCAGACGCACTCTCAGAGGATGGAAAGGGTGAAAACTTACAAAAAAAAGAAGATCATTGCAGGACTAGTTCTGCAATGATCTTCTAAAAAGTAATAACTTTGTCCTATGATAAACTAAGTCTAAAACTGTAACGGTTATTTAGGACTAGTCATCCTATAAAGGTATGATTTTTATATCAAACTGACAATCAGTATTTTAATATAATTTTATTTAGTTTTGGATTAAATTTAAACAATTTTTCATGAAACATCTGGTTTATATAATATTCGCATTTGTATTGTGGGGATGTTCTTCTTCCCATGAAATGCAAACTCAAAGCATAGCCAAGTACGTGGATATGGAAGAGGCAAAAAACGAAACACTGATTAGTGTGCGTGGCAAGATAGATTATAGTGGAGAAGTTAGATTTTTGCGTTATGAGAATGAAGATTTCAAACTCTTCTCCTACTCGTATTACGCCAAAGACGAGGAGATCTCATGTTATTATAATTACAGTAAAACCTGTGAGACGAATGATAGTGATATATCGGGAAGGTTTTGGAGTATAGCATCGGAATTTCAAAAAAATGAGGTGTTGAAACCATATCTTTCACGTATATCTGAGGATTTCATGGAAGTCTCAAATGAAAGGAAAATCTTAATGCTGGACTCTTTTATACATGTCCATAAAAAAAGTGTAGACGATGAATTTCTAAACAAAAAGGAGGGCAAAAAACTCAATGCCATTTTCCATGACAAAACAAATGGGTTCGATTTCATCGGAAAGAAAGTCGGGTATATTGGATCAGTTGGGAACCCCGGTGAAAAAGGATATTATTTGTATAGGAAGACGAAAAAAACAGTTTCATCTGATTTCCTTTATAATGCCACATTGCTTCTCTTCGATGAACAGCAAAAAATAGAATCGGGTGGTTACGATGCCGCAATAGTGTATAGGAGAAGAGAAAATATCCCTATCGAAGATGTCATAAAAAGATTGACGCATGATTAGTCTCGATAGTATCTTTCTGGAGATGATATTCGCAGGCTTGGTTCCTGCGTGTCATTTCCTCCAACAGCGGAGGTTTGTTATATGTTGATGGATTTTCCATATCAGGAATAGAGAGAAGTGGGTGTGTAACTTCTTTTCTTAAATTTTCTTAAAATCTGTCAAATTAAGAATAAATTCATGACAGTTCGGTAAATTTTGACATCATAAAATCCACTATCTTTACGACGGTAACGGTTTGGCGGCCATCGTAAAGACGTGGCATGCCGCGTCTCAACACAGCGGTGATGGACGTCGCTACCTGCAATGTGGAGAAATTCGCCTACAAGCCATGGGGCATGCGCCGCAACCCGGCGAACTGGAGCGAGAACGTGGTGAATGATTATCCCGCTCGCTTCTCCCGCGGTTACTGCATGCACGAGCATTTGCCCAATTTGGGTCTCATCAACATGGGCGGCCGCGTCTACAACGCCCGCACCAACCAGTTCATCAGCCCCGACCCTTACCGCCAGGCACCCGACTCATGGCTGAACTGCAACCGCTTCGGCTACTGCATGGGGAACCCCGTGATGTACACGGACCCGAATGGGGAAATAGCATGGTTTGTTCCTGTGATAATAGGTGCTGCAATGGGTGCTTATTCAGGAGGTGTAATCGCCAATGATGGACAGAAAAATCCATTTGATTGGGATTATGGTTCTGGTCAAACTTGGGGATATATGTTTGGCGGAGCGATAGCTGGTGGAGTCAGCGGATTCCTTGGAGGTGCGGTTTCGGCTTCCGGCATACCATTCGCCAACACATGCGGTATCGTTGCCTCTTCTTTCATCAATTCCGTACTGACAAGTATTTATACGGGGGGACAGACTCCTGTTTCTGTGAATTTCGGATTCGGATCGTACGATTTCACTAACAACGCATTCGGATTCCTCGGGAAGAAGGGAAATTCGGCTTTGGAGAATGTTGGATATGTTCTTGGGACGATGGCGAATGTGAGTGATGCGTTTGCATTTGTTAAAGGAGGAGGAGAAAAAATTAATGTGAATTCCGCATGTACTAAAGGAGATCATGAGTGGTGGGGACATAGTTCTATAACAAGGGAAAATGGGGAGTCATTAATTTCTGTAGGACCCAACAGCGCAGTCGAAAAAAGTTTATATCTTTCAGAAACATGGAGGAATTCAATAAAAGGAGCAAATGTAAAATGGTCAACATATTTTAAAGATAAAGGAACTTGGACTATTAAACTTAATAATGTCAGTACAACTGCATTGAGTAAATATGGACATGATATTTCCCGATGGGATTTGTTGTTAAATAGTTTTGTGGGGCATACTACAAGAGCTTTATGGTCCGCAGGAATACCAACAATTTATGCATTCCATCCTCATATGTTAAATTTACAATTGCTCGTCAGAGAAATAGGAATTAATGCTAGTCCATATTTGTACCAATTAGAAGAATAGAGCGTATGAAATTTATTTTATTAATATTTACATTTTTCCCATTGATTGAAATATCAGCGGAAATTCAAAATTACAATGAAATGCCATCGAACATAATGGATCAAATGGATAAAATGGGAGTCGATGATTCGTCCGCTTTAAATGCCTATGAGAGTGCATACCTCAATGCTTTTTTCAAAGGTAATCCAAGCACTTTTGATTTTTCGGGGAAAAAAGTCCATTTCCTTCTTAATGGCAAATGCGATAAGAAAACGTTTTTTGACAAGGAAAAGGAAAGAATTGAAAGAAAAGACTCCCCAACTTCTTGTCAATTATATGTATTTAATGAAGCTCAAAAACTTGAATCTGGAGGCTACGATGCGGTAATTATATTGTGGAGTAAATTCATTTTATCTGAGCAAGAAATTTTAAAAAGGATAAAAAGAGGAGAAAGCAAATAATAATTTTGAGTTACCTTGATTCCTCAAGAAAGCGAGCTCACAATAAAGTGCGCTCGCTTTCCCATATTTTTGTCTATGTAAGATATCCGGAGGTTGTCCACTGGGAAAACAATCGTCAGTATGTATCTGAAAGGGTTGTTTGTTGTTTTCTTTTATAAAGACCTCCTTCGAAAATGTGCTCCACACCAATGGAACCAACCGTGAAATCCACTATCTTTACGGCGGTAACGGCTTGGCGGCCATCGTAAAGGCGTGGCATGCCGCATCTCTTCTACCTTAGCCTAAAAGTGATAGGAATAGAAACACCGGTGCTGACTTTGTTTCCATAGATACTTTCCGCAGGTTGCCACTTTCCCATTTTTCCAACCACACGAAGCGCCTCTTGATCCAAACTCGGATCAACCGACCTGATAACTCGAGGATTCTGAATTGTTCCTGTATCATCCACATCGAATTGTACGATAACTTTTCCTTGAATATTATTATCTATAGCAACTTCCGGATATACAAGGTTCTTCCTCAAAAAATTCCTCAACGAATCTTGTCCGCCAATGTATTGGGCTTCCCTTTCTATGGCAGGCATATCCTCCACAACACGGTCCCTTTCATCGGACCGACCATTGTCGCGGGTGACTTCTTCGGACGACCGAAGAAAATTTTTCACAACAGGATCCTCCCAACCATCGTCTTGAGGAGTCTCATATGACCAATGATAGAGGTAGTCATAACCATTTGCGTCAACGCATAACACGTTCGGTGTCTGCATTAACATGCACGCTATTAGGATTTCACATTTTCGGTTGCCTTGGCGCATGTCATTTTCATTTTATCTATAGAGACGCACGGCTGTGCGTCTTTACCTATTATTGGTTGCACGGCTTTTTACGTTGAGACGCACGGCCGTGCGTCTTTACCTATTACTGGTCGCACGGCTTTTTACGTTGAGACGCACGGCTGTGCGTCTTTACCTATTATTGGTTGCACGGCTTTTTACGTTGAGACGCACGGCCGTGCGGCTTTACCTTTTACTGGTTGCACGTCTTTTACGTTGAGACGCACGGCTGTGCGTCTTTACCTATTACAGGTCGCGCGGCTTTTACGTTGAGACGCACGGCTGTGCGGCTTTACCTATTACTGGTCGCGCGGCTTTTACGTTGAGACGCACGGCCGTGCGTCTTTGCATATAATCACAATATGGTTTGATCGGAAGAGGGACCGTCTGACGTATCGACGGGCTGTTCCATCTTCGTAGAATCGTCTTTTAATTTAAAAGTAATAGGTAATGTGAAATAAGATCGAACCGGTTCATTACGATATTCACCAGGTTGCCACTTCCCCATAGAACGGACTACCCGGAGCGCTTCCTCGTCCAAAACAGGATGAGCTGACCTAATGATTTGAGGATTCAGAACTGCTCCTGTCTCATCCACAACGAATTTCACCAAAACTGTGCCTTGAATCTTCTCATCCAAAGCGGCTTGGGGATATTTTAGATTCTCTTTGAGATATTCTTTCAACGCCTCATTGCCACCAATAAATTGAGCCTTCTTTTCAACAATCATACCCATTATCTCATCATCATCCCCGCGTTTAGTTGCCATACTATCTTTCGATTCCGTTGGCTGTTCGGGAGGCGATACAAACCCCACCACCAAACCATCTACATCATAATCAGAAGGGGGATCAGGTTCAGGAGATTGATCACCATAGTAGTATTCCTGCCACTCCTCGAGGGTTCTACAGTCTCCCGTACATGGCTCAGTAGATTTAGAAGCGTTGGAATCAAAAGGGGCCTCCACCGGTTCGCCTTCTCCTACTCCATTCGTGGGAACGTTAATGTTTGTCGGCGTGTCACTACCGCACGAAGCCAGCGACATCACCGATACCAACCCCGCGATTTTCACCGCGCCGCCCGCCTTCCTGCAGGCGCTGAGCTCGCGCTCCAAATAACGCACCTCCGACTCGCAGGCGGGACATGTGCCTTGGCAATCACCCTTGTAGGTGCAGACCCGCGGCTCGTAAGGGATGCCGTTCGCATCGGCTATTTGCTTGCGCACGGCCTTCAGGATTTCACATTTTCGTTTGCCTTTGCTCATATTATTCATTTTTTCGCACGTTTTTTTATATCGTAGAGACGCACGTCCGTGCGTCTACCAAATTTACAAAAAAAACAAATACCATTTACCTGAAAACGTTATATTCAACCAAATTTGACACAAAATTCATATACATTAGCGTTTTTCCATATCCCCCTATATCATATTATTACCTATATTTGCGACATCTGATTAATATTACACTTATTGAAATGAAAAACACACTGTCACTATTACTCTTAGGAATCACATTAGGCACCGCCAGCCTTGACGCATCGGCGGACGCCTCAAGAGGTCTTTGGGCTTGCCAGTCTGTAAAAAACAGCAACGTCTTCGTCAGTTGGCGAATGAGAAATACGGACGCACCCAAGAGCACCACTTATAAGTTATATGCCGACGGCAACCTCGTGGAGACCACAACGGACAAGACCAACGTGTCGCTCGACCTCAAATACGCGAACGCCACCTTCTCGCTCGAAGTGCTCAACAAGCAAGGCGAAGTCATCGACTCGCAAGAGGGAGTCAAATGCGACCACGACTTCTTCCACCACATCAAGTTGAACCGCCCGCAGAATTACTGGATGAACAACACATCCATCACCTACTCCCCTAACGACTGCTCCGCCTACGATATGGACGGAGACGGCGAACAGGAGATCATCGTGAAGTGGGAACCTTCCAACGCGGGAGAGAAAACGACTCCTACCGGACCCCAAATCTTGGACTGCTACAAACTGGACGGCACCCAACTCTGGAGAATAGATTTCGGTCCTAACGTTTTGGCCGGCTGCCGTTTCACCTTCCTCTGCTACGACTTCGACGGTGACGGCTACGGAGAAGTAATAGCCAAGACCGCCCAAGGCAGCAAAGACGCAACAGGCAACTACCTTTCGAAAGGAGTCGCTCAAGGCGCCAACCACCAAGCCTCTTCCGTAAATGCGTCAGGCGTCATCACCGACGGAGGAAAGGAATGGATCACATGCTTCGACGGACGAACCGGGAAAGAACTCGCGACTATCGACTACTGGCCGTACTTCAACATCCAAAGAGAATGGGCTGACCCACGTGAAGGGAAAACAGACACCAACACTTACGGACACCGAGGCAATTGGTTCAAGGCATGCGTCGCATTCCTCGACGTGGACGGTAAGGCGAAACCTTGTGCCGTAACCAATAGAGGTATCTACGCCTACTCCTACGCTGCCGCCTACACATGGAACGGACAGGAACTCAGACAATTATGGAAACACACTTCCGACCAAATGGATCAAGGCATCTACGGCGAAGGCGCACATAGCATCACCTGCGGTGACGTCGATGACGACGGATTCGATGAAATCATCGTGGGCGCCGCCGCTCTCGACCACAACGGACAACTGCTTTGGAGGACGGGACTAGGACACGGCGACGCGACGCACCTTGGCGACTTCGACCCTAACAATCCCGGACTCGAGTATTTCATGATCACCGAAGGGAACGACCGCTACAACAGCGCATTAATCGACGCCAGAACGGGTAGAATCATTCGAGGGAAACATATCTCGAACGATGATACGAGCCGCGGAATCATCCTCGACTGCGACAGCCAATACGACGGGGCGGAATCCATGATCTGGTGTTATGGCAAACTCTTTGACATCAACGGGAGAGACATAGCAGACTGGCATACGGGATCGACCAAAAACAGCTCCATCAACTTCGCCATCTACTGGGACGGAGACCTCCTGCAGGAATATCATGACCGCTCCCACATAGACAAATGGAACACCGGCACCAAGACTTGGGACCGCGTAATCGACGTATGGCAATATGGCTACGGAGCCAACAACAATAACAGCACAAAATATAACCCATGCCTTCAGGCCGACCTCTACGGCGACTGGCGTGAAGAAGCAGTCTATTGGGCGGAAAACAACGGCAACTGTTATCTGACAATCTTTACAACCACAATGTCAAGCGACTATAAACTGCCTTGGCTGCGCGACGACCACACCTACGATATGGCGGTGGCTTGGCAAAACTGCGGTTACAACCAACCGCCTCACATCGGCTACGATCCTTTCACCTACTTCAAGAACCTCGACAACCTCAAAGAGAGCGCATCCCTCACCAAACATGGAGAGGGATCCAGCTCACAGAAAATCGAACAAGGCGACTCCATCGTAGAGTTCTTCTACACGATAAGCGACGCCTATACGGTCGAAGTGACGGGACTTCCGAACGGAATCACCTACTCCACGGAGAATGACAATATCCGCTTCTCGGGTATCGGAGACGACGAACCAGGAGAGTATAACTACACCATCACCGCCAAAGGAGAAGGCGGAGACGCCGTTAAAAACGGGACTTTCACCATCCTTGAAAGAGACGAAACAGGTCTCTGCGAAACAATGGCACAAAATGGAGAAATAGAGATTATCCCTAACCCGATGAATGAGACGGCTGAAGTAACGTTCTACGCTCAAACTAAGGGAAACATTTTGTGGAACATAACCGATATGTTGGGCGTCGTCCAACAAAAAGGATCCGTGAAGGCAGATAATTCGACGGTGAGATTCTCCATCAACAGAGAGACGCTGAAAGACGGAATCTATGTAGTAACCCTCAAGGTCGGAAACGAAAATTATTATACGATTCTTATTATAAATAATTAAATCGTTGAGACGCACGGCCATGTTGAGACGCACGGCCATGTTGAGACGCACGGCCATGTTGAGACGCACGGCCATGTTGAGACGCACGGCCATGTTGAGACGCACGGCCATGTTGAGACGCACGGCCGTGTTGAGACGCACGGCCGTGCGTCTCAACAACGAAAATAATTATTTTTTCTCAGGCACAGAGAAAGTGCGTTCCAACTCGCTTCTCAAACGATCCTTTTTCAACGACTTTAACATCTTATCCAACTTCTTACACTTGCCCAAAAAGTCTCTGTTCCTCTCATAATAACGAAGTGTCTCGACCATCGCGTAATAATGCATGTCGAACGTGTACTCATAGGAAGTCTTCACCTCGCGGTTATATTTCACGCATCCGCAAATATATGTGCCCATGAAGATTATGGACGCATCCATGTTGCAAGACAAAAACGGGCTCATGCATTGATCGGAAATACCAACCAATATCTCATCGGAAGATTCCACCCAAGACATCAAGAAACTAAGCGCAGACTTAGCGTAGGTGCGATCATCAGGAAGAGAAGTCGTGAAGTAATAATTGACGACCTGCTTAGCCATATCATTATCAGCCCTACACTCGTCAGCGGTAGCGTAGTGCTTTACAGTAGGAATTTCAAAAGTCGGAGCGGCAGCCCATCCGGAACATATCATCCCTATCGACAGAAACAACAAAGAAATAAGTTTTCTCATACCAGTACACATTAAATTAGACACCATTATTTACACATCACTCATATGGTCATAAATATAACCTAAATAATGAAAAAAAACAATAGACGAAGAGAAAAAAAAGAAAAAAGGAAGGGAAACTCCCACAATAGCAAGAGTTCCCCCCATAAAAAATAAAAAAGATGAGAAGCATAACAATCCGGGAAAATCCATCACATCCCGAACGTCACGACCACACGTGGAAGCCCGACAAAGAAAGTTTCCCTATCGTCCACACATAATCGCCTGTACAGCAACTGCCCCGCAAGCGAATAGACAGAAACGGTACGACCCGCGGCCCGCGTCACCACCAGTTCATTCCCCGACACAAAAAACGAAGGGGAGTCGTCAAGGATGAGGTCACAATATGCCGGAGAAGTGCTGGAAATTATTTGAGTGGCATAATAAGCCACATAACCATAATCAGTAGACCCCAAAACGATGTTCAAACCGCTCTCGTTCTTCACCACCTCCAGCCCCTCACAACCTTTAAAGGCCTGAGAGCCAATCTCCCTAAGCGTACTAGGCAGTTCGATTCCCATCAGCATGCCGCAATTAAAAAAAGCCATTTCACCAATCTCCTCCAGTCCTTCGTGCAATATCACATAAGCAAGATTCGGGCAATCCACAAAAGCAGACGCCTGGATGCGTTTCACACTGGACGGGATGGAAACGATAACCAAATTGGGACATTTCGAAAAAGCCTGCACCCCAATATCCGCAATCTTTTCACCCATAAAAATCTCCTGCAGACCAGAACAACCGCTGAAAGCGCCATCCGCAATGGACACAACCTCGTCCGAAAGAGTCACCGTCGAGAGATTCACACAATTCTGGAAAGCGGAACTAGGCACCTCCGTCAATCCATCAGGGAGCACTAAATCGCCCGCAATCGCCTTAGGAACAAAACAAATCGAGAAAGGAGAACGCCAATAAAGGATACCATCCCTGCTCGAAAAGACAGGATTGTTATCATCCACTTGAATGGAAGATAAACCATTGCACAAAGAAAAGAGTCCATTCCCGACAGAAACGACAGACGCCGGCAAAGACAACGAACGCATCGCTTTACTACCCGCAAAAGCGTCATCCCCCAAAGCCGTAACACAATAGGATGCCCCGCCATAACGGACCGTATCAGGGATGACAACATCCCCCACATATAAATCCTCGGCGCTGAAATACATCCAACCATCCTCCTCGTCACCTCTGAAGGTCACCTCGGCGTTCCCATCATCCTTCAACTGATAAAAAACGCCATCAACCTCCACCTTCCCAGCCGCGACAGCACCAAAGAAAGGAAACAAGACAGAAGCCAGGAGAACCCCAATAGATATAAATTGAGTTATTTTTCCCATAAGCGTAAATTTTTAAATGATAAAACCATTCACCCTTACATATCCCCCCAAAACAAAAAACACTAGCAATAGAAAATAGCACGTAACTATATGAAAATAAAAATAATAAATTCCACCAACATATCCAAAAGAGCACTCCGCACAAAAGAACGATAGTGCGCGAACGAAGACAATATTTATCCATAAAACGCAAATATTTTGCGGACATCTCATAACAACCTATCAAAAAACAATATACTTTAGCACTCGAAAAAGCTGCCGCCATGGCATTCTAACCATTGACCCGCAACTAATTAATTAACAAACAAATAGAGCAATGGAAGAAGAGCTAAGGAAACAACTGTACGCCCATTTCAGAGGGGCAGAAAAACTACGTGAATATTATGACCATCTCGACGCCAACATCAACAAAACCGTGAACCATTACAACCTACACTGCAAGCGAAACTGCGGAGCATGCTGCATGGGACATGCGGAAAACAAAGAAGCCACCCCCTTCGAGATGTTGCCACTAGCCATCGAACTAGAAGTGAAAGGAGAGGCGGACAAATACCTTGAACAATTAGAAAACGCAAACTGCGCCGAAATAACTTGCGTCGGGTTCGTCAACGACGACGAATCGAAAGGATGGGGACACTGCGGAGTCTACACGTTGCGGCCTTTCGTCTGCAGACTTTTCGGGGACAGCTTCTACCACACAAAAGGAGACAAAACCGAATACACGGGCTGTAAATGGCTGAAGGAACAATACGAGAAAAACCCTCACAAGGAAGAGTTACACGACGAACTTCCCGGAATGGCGGAGACAGCCTTGGAAGGGAGGAACATCGACGAAGAAGAGAAAGAATTCGGAGAAATCATGGACATCAACGACGCACTGAAGATAGCGCTCGAACAGGTAAGGATGAAACACAACCTGATGGAAGGGAAATTAGAATAATTAACCCAAAGAGAGAGACAAAGATAAGAATCGGGGGACAATAACCACAAAAACACCATCCTTACCCATCAAAAATTCATTTATTCAAACATATTAACTAACTGAAATTGAAAAATTCACATGAAAGAGTTAACTTTG
Source organism: Paludibacteraceae bacterium (assembly GCA_045617845.1). Classification (GTDB taxonomy): domain Bacteria; phylum Bacteroidota; class Bacteroidia; order Bacteroidales; family Paludibacteraceae; genus UBA1181. Next base: position 11,159 of record JAZLJL010000084.1, read on the forward strand.
CGGATAAATTGTCTAAAAAATTAGAATCCAATGGCTGAGAATATTCAGGAAAATGAAGAAAAAAAGAATTTAAACTTCATAGAGGAAATTGTAGAAGAAGATTTAAAAGAGGGACGTAACGGAGGAAGAATTCAAACCCGTTTCCCGCCGGAACCTAACGGATACTTACACATCGGACACGCGAAAGCGATTTGCATGGATTTCGGCATCGCGAAGAAATACAACGGAATATGTAACTTACGATTCGACGACACCAACCCTGTGAAGGAGGATGTCGAATACGTCGATTCCATCCAAGAAGACATCCAATGGCTCGGATTTCAATGGGCCAATGTCTATTACGCATCCGACTATTTTCAGCAGCTTTGGGACTTGGCAGTCCGTTTCATCAAAGAGGGGAAAGCATACGTAGACGAACAGACCGCGGAGGAGATCGCCAAACAAAAAGGCACACCTACCACTCCAGGAACCGAGAGTCCGTTCCGTAACCGTTCGGTAGAGGAAAACCTTCGTCTCTTCATGGAGATGTCCGAAGGGAAAATCGAGGACGGGAAAATGGTGCTCCGCGCCAAAATCGACATGGCGAACCCTAACATGCACTTCCGTGACCCAATCATGTACCGTATCATCACGACCCATCCACACCACCGCACAGGCAACAAGTGGAAGGTCTATCCGATGTACGACTTCGCCCACGGACAATCAGACTATTTCGAAGGCGTGACACACTCCCTCTGTACATTGGAGTTTGAGGTGCACCGCCCATTATACGACTATTTCATCGACCAATTCGCCGATAGCGACTACCGCCCTAAACAGCGTGAGTTCAACCGTCTGAACATCACCTACACCGTGATGAGCAAACGCAAGATGCTCCAGCTTGTGCAAGACGGTTTGGTACGTGGTTGGGACGACCCGCGTATGCCGACCATCTGCGGTCTGCGCCGTCGCGGATACACCCCATCCTCCATCCGTAACTTCATCAACCGCATCGGTTACACGAAGTACGACGGTGTCATCGACGTGTCACTTTTGGAGGCCACCATCCGTGAGGAGCTGAACACGACCGCCATGAGGGCAAGCGCCGTAATCAACCCTATCAAGTTGGTCCTTACCAACTATCCGGAAGGAAAAGTGGAGATGTTGGAAGCCATCAACAACCCGGAGGACGAGAGCATGGGCAAACACGAAGTGCCATTCTCCCGCGAACTCTATATCGAAAGCGACGATTTCATGGAGGATGCTCCTAAGAAATATTTCCGTCTAACCCCAGGCAACGAGGTTCGTCTGAAAAACGCCTACATCGTGAAGTGCACAGGCTGCAAGAAAGACGAGAACGGTAAAGTTGTGGAAGTTTATGCGGAATATGATCCTGAGACAAAGAGCGGTATGCCAGGCAGCGACCGCAAGGTGAAGGGGACCATCCATTTCGTATCCGTACAACATGCGGTTCCCGCAGAGGTTCGTCTCTACGATAGACTCTTCAACGTGGAGAATCCAGGCGACGAGAAAGAGAAAGACTTCCGCGAGTTGCTCAATCCGAACTCATTGGTCATCGCCAACGCTTTCGTGGAGCCATGGCTGAAGAACGCCAAGACCCTCCAGAACTTCCAGTTCCAAAGAATCGGTTACTTCAACGTGGATCCAGACTCCACACCGGAGAAACTCGTATTCAACCGTACCGTAGCGTTAAAGGACAGTTGGGCGAAAATCGCCAAATAAACATGAAATAAAAAAAATTATAATATCTAACAAAAACAAAAAAATGAAGCGATTCAAGTTATTAAACAACATTACCGGTTGGGTGGTTTTCGCCATCGCAGCGGTAACGTACTTGATGACGATTGAACCGACAGCCAGCTTCTGGGACTGCGGTGAGTTTATTTCAACAGCAGATAAATTGGAGGTTGGGCATCCACCGGGAGCACCATTCTTCATGTTGACGGCGAGAATCTTCACCTTATTCGCTTCAGACCAAGCACACGTGGCCATGATGGTAAATTCCTTCTCGGCACTGTGTAGCGCATTTTGTATTTTGTTCCTCTTCTGGACCATCACCCATCTGACACGCAAATTGGTCGTTGGTTCGCTTGACGAGGAAGAGATTTCGACTTCACAAATCATCACGATCTTAGGAGCCGGAGCGGTTGGAGCACTCGCTTATACCTTCTCAGACACGTTCTGGTTCTCGGCAGTCGAAGGTGAGGTATACGCCTATTCCTCCCTCTTCACAGCAGCCGTTTTCTGGGCTATACTAAAGTGGGAAGAGGTTGCGAACAAGCCATTCGCCAACCGATGGTTGGTGTTGATCGCCTACCTCATGGGTCTGTCAATCAGTGTCCACTTGTTGAACCTTTTGACCATCCCGGCAATAGTATTCGTATACTACTTCAAAAAATATGACGCTACCATCCAAGGCTCATTCTGCGCCCTCGGTGTATCCGTCGTCATTCTAGTCGCGGTACTCTATGGTATTATCCCTGGATTCGTCGAAGTTGCCGGATGGTTCGAATTGTTCTTCGTGAACACACTCGGCTGTGGGTTTAACACGGGAACAATCATCTACGCCATCCTACTGATTGGCTGTATGATTTGGGGCATTTGGGAGACCATGAAAGCCCAAGAATCAAAACAAGAGGAAGGAATGTCTTTACGCACAATTTTACCATTCGTGCTTTCCATTCTATTGTTAGGCATCCCATTCTTAGGCGGAAGGATCAACACATTTGTAGGATTGCTCATTACAGCAGGAATCACCGTGTTCTTGATGATGGGTCAAAAGTTCTACAACAAATCTTTGCTCAACACCATTCTGACGTGCTGCATGGTCATCCTGCTCGGATACTCTTCCTATGCGGCAATCATCATCCGTTCGGCGGCCAACACCCCAATGGACCAGAATTCCCCTGACGACGTATTCGCATTGAAGAGCTACTTGAACCGCGAACAATATGGAGACACTCCATTGCTTTACGGAGAAAGCTACGCTTCCGAATACAAATACAAGAACGACGGAACGCCTGACTACAGCGAAGGGGAGGCCCTCTACGCCAAAAAGGTGAAAACCAATCCGAACGATGCGGATGAATACGAGCAATACGACGTTAAGAAGAACTACAAGCACCAACTATGCATGCTCTTCCCTCGTATGTACAGTACGCAAGCACACCACATAGCGGGATACAAGCAATGGGGTAACATCAAAGGAAAGAAAGCGACGTATTTCAATAAAGAAGGACAAAGGAAAACTAAAATCGTTCCTACCTTCGGAGAGAACCTATGCTTCTTCTTCAACTACCAGATCAAATTCATGTATTTCCGTTACTTCATGTGGAACTTCGTAGGTCGCCAAAACGACATACAAGCGGATGGAGGAAACATTAATGGAAACTGGATCAGCGGTATCGGCTTCATCGACGACTTATTGGTCGGCAACCAAGACGGCCTACCGGACGAAATGGCTAACAACAAAGGGCGAAACACCTACTACTTCCTGCCACTTATCCTAGGTATCTTAGGCATTTGCTATCAATGCAGCCAAAAGGCCAAAAAGAATCCAAACGAGGGCATACAAAGTTTTGTTGTCACCTTCACGCTATTCTTCATGACAGGCTTGGCAATCGTACTTTATCTAAACCAGACACCACTACAACCTAGGGAACGTGACTACGCCTATGCAGGTTCGTTCTATGCATTCTGTATCTGGATTGGAATGGCAGTACCGGCCATCGTAGAATTATACAAGGATTTACTTTCTCCGAAATTGGGCGCTCCAATATCAACAGCCATCTGCTTACTTGCGGGTCCTGCGCTCATGGCCTCCCAAAACTGGGATGACCACGACCGCTCCGGCAGGTTCACATGCCGTGACTTCGGACAGAACTATCTATTGACGATGGATCCAAACGGAGTCATCTTCACCAACGGAGACAACGACACATTCCCATTATGGTACAACCAAGAAGTGGAAGGCGTCGGCACAGACCAACGTGTAGCCAACCTAAGCTATCTGCAGATGGGATGGTACGTAGACCAAATGAAACGAGACGCTTACCTATCCAAAGCGCTTCCTCTTTCATTGAAGCCACAGCACTACATGAATGGACGAATGGACTACGCTTACATCGTGGATTTGTTCGACAAGCCAATCAATTTGACGACCGCCAACCAGATACTGGTGGAAAACGACGAAAAGCTTAAACGCAGGATTTTTAGAAGCAATGACAAAGTATGGTTCTTCCCTGCTAAAAACATCTACATGGACGTCAACCCGGATGAAGCGATCAAATCAGGAACGGTAGATCCTAAAGACAAGGACCAAATCGTTTCCAAGATGGAGATCGGATTCGGAGGCAAGAACTACTTGGGCAAACATGAGATATTCATCCTCGACCTTCTTGCCAACAACCATTGGGAACGTCCTATGTATTTCGCCACAACGGTAGGCAAGGAAAGCTTCACCGGCATGAACGACTACCTCCAACTTGAAGGTATGGCATACCGTGTCGTTCCAATCAAAAAAGATCCGTTCCTCGCTAACGAGCGCGTCAATACGGACAAGATGTACGACAATATGCTCCACAAATTCAAATGGGGAGGAATCGCCGAGAATCCTAATATCTATTTGGAAGAGAACAACTTGCGAATGACCCAAACACACAGGTACATGTTCCTTCGTTTGGTCGACGCCCTCATCATGGAGGCAAAACAAGCAAGGATGAAACGTGACTACTGCGAATTGCTCCATTGGGCATTGGCGGACGACAACCAAAGGGATAACCGATACATGTCGACTTATAGGAACTACACGGCGAACTATTACGATAACGAGCGCCTTGCCAGACAGACTTCTTATACGGATTCTACCTTGCTCGCGCATGCCCGCACCGCCGCGATCGGAATTCTTGGCAACCAATACGAATCGTTGACCAGAAGCGAGTTGAGCGTAGCCATCAGAAACTATGCCCAAAAGATAGACACCGCCGCCCTCAACCGTTACGCCGATGAACGTGAACAACGCGCCATCGAAGTATTGGACTTCGCTCAAAAGGTATTGCCTTATCCTCAGGTGCCATACAATACGGCATCCCTCATGATGGCGAAACAGTATTTTGAACTTCACCAATACGAGAAGGCGAAGCCTATTTTCTCCGCAATGAAGAAATCGGCTATCCAACACTTGGAATGGATCCAAAATATACAACCAAGATTCAAGAAGAACAATGCGACTGTTGACGTATTCAATGAACAATTCTCCATTCTTCACGAAATCGCCCTCATAGAAGAGATGGCGAAGGACGAAGCGGCGACAGAGGACAATGATGAGGTCAACAGATTCTATGAGTTATACAAAAAACTGAATCAATAAAATGTTCATAGAACAATTGCCGACTGTGTACAGGAAGATATTTCCTGACACAGTTTGGCGACTGCCGCAAAAAGAAAAAACGGTTTTCCTTTCATTCGATGACGGTCCGATTCCGGAAGTGACCCCTTTCGTACTAGATCTGCTCAGAGAAAAAGAAATAAAAGCCACATTCTTCTGCGTGGGAGACAACGTTCGGAAACATCCTGACGTGTTTAAAAAAATATTAGATGAAGGTCATATTGTGGGCAACCACACTTTCAACCATTTGCAAGGCCTTTACACCTCATCGGAAGTGTATCTCGAGAATGTCGAGAAGGCCAACCAACTGATAGGAAGCCCATTATTTCGGCCACCCCATGGAATACTGCGGTATATCCAATTCATGACCCTCCGGCACCGGTACAATATCGTCTTTTGGGATGTAGTCACTCGCGACTACAATAAAAAATTGACCGGAGAAGAAGTGTTGGAAATCGTTAAGAAATACACGCGCAACGGTTCCATCATCGTATTCCATGACTCTCTAAAAGCGGAAAACAACATCCGCTACGCATTACCCAAAGCCATCGACTATTTGATAGGGGAAGGCTATAAGTTTGAAGTATTAACACAAGAAAACATAAAAGGAAAAGGAATATGAATATCCTATTGTTAGGTTCAGGAGGAAGGGAACACGCCATCGCATGGAAGATTTCCCAAAGCAAAAAAGTGGAAAAGTTGTTCATCGCCCCAGGAAACGGAGGCACGCTTTCCGTCGGTGAGAACGTCAACATCTCCGCTAACGATTTCCCGTCAATCAAACAATTTGTTCTGAGCCACAACGTAAACATGGTAGTGGTCGGTCCGGAAGACCCGTTGGTGAACGGTGTCTACGATTTCTTCGCCAATGATTCCGAACTCAAATCCATCCCTGTCATCGGTCCTTCCAAAGAAGGCGCGCAGTTGGAGGGTAGCAAAGACTTCGCCAAGGCATTCATGATGCGCCATAACATCCCTACCGCCAAATACAAGAGCTTCACTTCGAAAACAATCGAAGAGGGATGCCAATTCCTTAGCCAATTGGAACCTCCATACGTCTTGAAGGCTGACGGTTTGGCAGCGGGGAAAGGTGTATTGATCCTTCCTACCTTAGAAGAGGCGAAAAGTGAGTTGCGCAATATGTTGGACGGCAAATTCGGCGCCGCAAGCTCTACAGTTGTCATTGAAGAGTTCCTTTCGGGAATCGAGTGCTCCGTCTTCGTATTGACAGACGGGAACAACTACAAAATTCTCCCGGTTGCGAAAGACTACAAACGTATCGGGGAAGGCGACACCGGATTGAACACTGGTGGAATGGGCGCCGTATCACCGGTTCCATTCGCCGACAAAGTTTTCATGGAGAAAGTCGAGAAACGCATCGTCATCCCTACCATCGAAGGTTTGAAGAAAGAAAATATCACTTATAAAGGATTCATTTTCTTAGGATTAATTAACGTCAAGAACGAGCCGATGGTCATCGAATACAACGTAAGAATGGGTGACCCGGAGACCGAAGCCGTAATGCTTCGAATCAAATCGGATCTAGTTGACCTCTTCGAAGGTGTGGCAGAAGGCAATCTATCCGGCAAGACATTGATGGAGGATGAACGCGCCGCTGTCACCGTGATGCTCGTCTCAGGCGGTTACCCGGAGGCATACGAGAAGGGGAAAGTCATTACAGGATTAGAGGATGTGAAAGACAGCATCGTGTTCCACGCCGGCACTAAGATGCAGGACGGGAAGCTCTTGACCAATGGCGGACGCGTAATCTCCGTCAGCTCGTACGGGAAAGACAAAGAGGAGGCACTGGCCGTCTCCTTCAAGAACGCCCAGAAGATCAACTTCGACAAAAAATATTTCCGTTCGGACATAGGAAAAGACTTAAGATGAATCCAGTGATTCATCGGAATCATCAATAACATAGAGGGGCGTACTTCCATCTTGGAATCATGTCCCCCAAAAACAGGAATCGCATGCAGTATTTACAATACAAAGACAACATATTACCAAGCGTATCAACCATCTTGGTTTCCCTTGTCGTAGTTTTTGTATTATGGTACGAAGTCTTTTCCCCATCGATTTTGGTAAGTGAGGAATCTGTCATTTTGGGAGATTCCCCACTTGCTTTTTTATGGAACAGCTACCTGCCTTTCAATGGTTGGGCTTGCCGCATTCTAGCGTTGGCGTGCGTCATCATCACGGCCTATTCCATGATATGGTTGAACGAGACCTTCTCGTTCATCAATGTGAGGACAATACTACCGGCGTTCTTCTTCGCCATCATCGTCTCATTGCTGATGCGCCCGCATTGTTTTTCCACCTCATGGATCATCGCCATTTGCATTGTGTTCTTTGTGAACACTACTTTCAGACTGGTTGAAGGCAGTTCGGACAAATTCATCATCAGGGCGTTCGACGCAGGACTTATCCTATCCCTCTCAACGCTCTTCGCGGTCCAATCCATTATCCTTACACTACCATTCTTCATCCTGCTCTATCGATGCAATTCATTGAACGTAAAAATGATTTTCGCCTATTTGACAGGCATCATCCTTCCCTATTTCTATTGCATCCTAGCCGCCATTTACCAAAACGACATCAACGCATGGACAGCCTACTGGAGCACATGGATCAACTTCCAAGGTTCCTTCTCCTCAGCTAACGGTTTGGAAGGAGTTATCTATACAGGACTCATCGGGATTCTATTCCTTGTTTCGCTTTTACACTTCATGCATACACGTTCACACCAAAACGTGAGGAGCCGTGAGGAGGTCGTTTTCCTCATCGCCTGCTTCTTCACAACTCTGGTGATAATAATGATGGACATGAACCATGCCCAACTATTCATACCGACGTGCCTTTTCTTCTGTTGTTTCGTCATAGGACAATACTTCACCCTGCAATGGTCTTGGTTGTCCAAGATACTTTTATACATCTTTTTGGCGGCATCATTCATATTTTTCATCCAACCCAACCTAATATAAGTCAATGGTCGAATTTCTCGCAAATTATGGTTATTGGGGATTATTCATCGGGGCATTGTTAGCAGGCTCGATTCTTCCGTTCAGTTCTGAAGTCTTACTCTCCGGACTGTTGATCGCAGGTGCTAACCCCATAATTTGTCTAGTATCCGCCACAGCAGGCAATACCATAGGCGGAATGACTTGTTATTGGTTGGGGAAACAAGGGAAAATGGACCTGTTGGAGAGGAAGTTCGGCATCAAGGAGGAGAAAGTGGTCCACTGGAGTGAAAAACTGAAGAATAAAGGCGCCTTCTTGGGTGTACTAGGTTTTCTTCCCATCGTCGGGGAAGTCATCGAAGTGGCTTTAGGATACCTTAGGAGCAACGCATGGCTCGTTTGTCTATTCATCGCATTGGGTAAAGGCCTACGATACTTCGTTTGGATGATGTTACACATTTACATCGCAGGTTAATTTTTCTCCCATATTTTTTTTATTTTTGCAGTCTAAACAAGTTTATATGAAACATAAGTTTTTTAAATCATTTTTATTTGCCTTGGCACTTGTATCGCCCCTATTCGTGGCTTGCGATGACGATGAAAACGATACTAACGAATCAAAAAACCTAAGCGACCCGCGTATTAGGACGATGGTTATCGATGCCACCTCCAAAATTGTTGTCAATGACGTCGAAGCGATTATCTTCAACTATGACTCTTTGGACAAAGGCACCAACTTAACCTCCTGCCACCCATATTTTTACGGATATATTTCTCAACCAACCATCCAATACAAAAAAGATGGAAATTGGATTGAGTTTAAGAACGGGTCAGCGCTCGACCTGTCAAATAAAGTGGAGATACTCTGCACCTCACAAGACAATAGCGCTCAAAAAACTTACACAATCGATTTACGCGTCCACAATTACGACGTTTCCGCATTCACGTGGGAAGAATATGCTACCATAGGAATCACTTCCCGCATCGCATCACAGAAATCATTCACATACAACGAAAAGAAACTGTGGTTCTGCACAGACGAAAACGGAACAAGCTCCCTCTTTTTTTCCACTGACCTAAAAGACTGGACAAAAAAGGACCTCAACATCGCAGATGCCAATTGGACGTCGTCAGCCATCCTGGGAGACTCAATCTTCGTCCAAAAAGATGATAGCACCCTATATGCCGCCAATCTCGGCGACTTGACATTCTCCGAATTCCCGACCTCCGCCCAAATTGGGAAAATACTTTTTACGATAGGCGACAACTTATGGGCAATCGGCGACAATGGCAACGGGCGTTCACTTTTATCCAAAAAAGAAGGTGAATTCCAAGCGCAATCGACTCTTCCTACGGAATTCCCTACGGAAAATATCACGACCTTCACATCCCCTTCCGGATACACGTCACTTGGCTACCTATTCGCTACACAAAACGGATACGGAACAATCTGGTCAATCGACAGCAAAGGGAATGCGCGTGTCCTTCAACAACCGGACGGTACCATACCATTTTTGAAAAACCCTAACGTGTTCCAATACTCCGAAATGCTTGGAATCGTCGGTGGAGAAAATGAAGATGGAACATATTCCTCTCTTTGCTTCTCTTCCAATAACGGAGGGGCTAAATGGGTTCACGATTGGCACAAAGATTTAAAAGGCGAGACTGAAGGATTGGCCAATTCCGGCACATTCCTCCTTTCGACCCAAGGGGAAATAATATTTGTCAGCGGAAACACCGCATCAAACGTCTCCAATAAAATATATGTAGGCGTTTTGAACAAATTGACAGCAGACGACTTGAACTATCAAAACTAATACAATGAGAAAAATCATCGGCGTCGGAGAAACTGTTTTCGACATTTTGTTTAAAGAAACTCAACCCATCAGCGCTAAACCTGGCGGTTCCGTCTATAATGCGTTAATTTCCTTGGGAAGATTAGGGTTAGAACCTATTTTCATCAGTGAAATCGGGAATGATAGGATTGGCATGATCATCAAGGATTTCCTCGATAAGAACAACGTGAAAACAGAATTCATTTATTCGTTCGACAGAGGCAAAACCCCTTTGGCGCTAGCATTCCTCGACGAAAAACAAAACGCCGACTATCTCTTCTACAAGGATTACCCTCACGACAGACTAGATTACATCATGCCTGAAATCCAGGCGGATGACATACTGATGATCGGTTCCTACTTCGCTTTGAACCCTGTCCTCCACGATAAACTAGTAGATCTTTTGGAAGTAGCCAAAGCAAAAAAAGCCATCATCTACTATGACGTGAACTTCCGCAAGTCACACATCAACGACGTCCGCCACCTGATGCCTACCATCCTCGACAACTTCGAGTATGCGGACATCATCAAAGGGTCTGACGAGGATTTCCTGAACATATACGGAGAGACAGGCGCCGAACAAATTTACAACGACCATGTGGGCTTCTATTCAAAGAATTTCATCTACACACTAGGTGAGAAAGGAGCGCACGTCTTCGGAGAAAAATTCAACAAGGCTTACAAAGGAAATAAAATAGAACCAGTCAGCACAGTGGGCGCGGGCGATAACTTCAACGCAGGCATCATCTTCGGTCTCATTAAGGAAAACGTGACACTGGAGGAACTCAAAGATGGTATTTCGGAAAAACGTTGGGACGCCATCGTACGCTATGCGATAGACTTCTCATCGTACGTGTGCACTACATTGGAGAACTACATCACCCCGGAATACGCGAAACAATACCTCTCAAAAAAATAAAAATTCAAACTAATAACTATATCGATATGAGCAATGTACAAAATCTGATCGCCGAAAAGCTTCTCGGCATCAAGGCTGTAAAAGTGCAACCATCTTCCCCCTTCACATGGGCATCCGGTTGGAAATCTCCAATCTACTGCGATAACCGTAAGACATTAGCTTACCCCGAAATCCGCAGCCTCATCAAAGAGGAGTTGGCTAATATTGTTCGTGAGAAATACAACGACGCAGATGTCGTGGCAGGTGTAGCGACAGGTGCCATCGCACAAGGCGCTCTCGTAGCTGATTTGCTCGGCAAACCATTCGTATATGTCCGTTCCGCAGCGAAAGACCATGGTATGGGGAACCTCATCGAAGGAGAGTTGAAGGCAGGACAAAAAGTTGTTGTCGTAGAAGACCTCATCTCTACCGGCGGAAGCAGCTTAAAGGCAGTGAACGCACTTCGAGAGGCTGGCGCTGAGGTGATGGGTATGGTCGCCATCTTCACTTACGGGTTCCCTTTGGCCGCCAACCAATTCGCAGCCGCTAACGTGGAATTGACCACCCTCTCCAACTACGAGGCCGTTCTCCAACACCTATTGGACAACAAAGTCATCGGAGAGAACGAATTAGCCACTTTGAAAGAGTGGAGAAAGAGTCCTGACACATGGGGTAAATAATTAATCTACAACTGAAATGACAACAATCGAAAGTACGGTTACCAAGTCGCCCTATAGCGACGAAAAGATTTTCAACATTCTTTCCGACCTTTCCAATATAGAACGTGTCAAGGATAGGCTTCCACAGGATAAAGTGAAGAATATGACCTTCGACAAGGATAGCTGCTCGTTCGAAATCGCAGAGGCGCCTATAGGTCCTATCTCCATCCGTATCATCGAACGTGAACCGAACAAGACCATCAAGTTCGGCTCCGACCAATCACCTATCGCCTTCAACCTTTGGATTCAATTGAAATCAGTGGGGGAAAACGACACTAGGATGAAAGTGACCATTAAGGCTGACATCAACATGATGATTAAAATGATGATTGAAAAACCTTTGAAACAAGGATTGGACAAGATAGCTGAGATGCTAGCTTCCATTCCCTACGATAAAATCTAAGGAATTGTTCTTCAATTAAGTTCAAAGAAGGTTGTCAAGGTGGCAACCTTCTTTTTTTCGGCACCCCCCTGCCTCACATCCATACATAAATTTGCCTGATTCATCGATAAAAACAATACATTCTGTAGATAATAGCCTTAATCATATAGTATTATCACAAAAATAACAATATATTGTATGTACATTAATAACAAATAAATACATAAAACTATGTCAGAATTAAACAATGGAACTCCAAACTTGGAGAATGAGAACTCAAATGTAGTAAACAACCCAGTAAACACTCCTGAGGTGAAGCAAGAGCCAGTAACGACACAACCAGTTGGGCAACCGACACAGCCCAAACAAACGGCTCAACCGACACAAGCGGCACCTCAAGCCACAGAGTTGTTTTACACTACAGGAGCGAAAAAGGCGGTAAAGGATATGTGTTCATGGGTAAAAATTATCGCGGTATTCATGCTGATCACTGAAATACTCCCCATCATACTTTCTTTATTAGCTGGAATAGGGAACGGACCTATCACAACTATAGTATCTATTGGTGTGATTCTAATCTCCCTGATTCCAATCAGCCGAATGTTTAAATTCTGCTCGAACGCGAAGATCGGATTGAAACAAAATGATCCGAAGAGTATGGAAAAAGCCATGAAAGCAATGAATGGGGTATGGAGTTTCTTCGCCGTATGGATTTTACTCATTGTCATCATAGGCGCGATCGTATTTTTCGCGATAGGCATCAACTCCTTATCTAAATTTGGCGTATAAATCCTATTAAGTTTAGCAACCAATAGGAAGAACTAAAGCAAAACGTGAGCATCCAAGGGATATTTCTTTTGGATGCTCCTTTTTTCTAGTTTTTCCGCTCAGCCATAACCATCCCCACCACAATGGCAACCGCTCCGAGCATCGCCACCCAAGTAATCCGTTCGTCCAACACAACCACAGCCGTGATGATGGTTACCAAAGGAATCGCATAAATATAATTGGAAGCTAAAACCGTCCCAAGGTTTTTCAACACCATGTTCCACACCAAATAGCCAAAAAGTGAGGAGAAAAGCGCCAACAAAAGGAAATTCAGTATCACGGCAGGCACAGTAATATTTTCCCAAGGAATCACTTTCGGATCGCTCAGCAACAACGGAAGAGCAGTCAGACAACTATAGAAGAATACCTTGCGTGTGATGAAAAGAGGAGAATAACGTCCATGCAAACGTCGCATGCTGATGGAATAGACCACCCAGACCAAAGCCGCCCCCAACGCCAACAAATCACCTTTCAAAGAAAGATGGAGGACAAAGCGCCCGTTTAGCACCACAAGCACCATGCCTACAAAAGTGAGCAGGGAACCGATTATCTGTCTGACACTCAGTCGTTCTTTCTTAAACAAAAGACTCACCGTAATCATAATCAACAAAGGATTTGTGCAGACAATCAACGACACGTTAGAAGTGGGAGACAATGTCAGCGCAGTGTTCTCCATCCAAAAATAGAGCGTACCGCCCATCACACCGCCTATCATCATCGTCAACTCATCCTTCCAGTTCTCCGCACGCCACACATCATGCGACAGGACCAAAAGAAGCAGGTAGGTAAATACGAAACGCATGAAAAATATGAAAACAGCCGAAAAATCATAGTTGAGCAGAATCCTCGTGGAAACAAAACTCGTTCCCCAGACGGTAACCGTCAGAACGGCCATCAGATGCCAAAAATTTCTTCCTAACTTATCGGACATAAAACACAATCAATTAGTGACCAGGATATATTCTCCGTTATCCCTGATATTACGATATAGCCTCAACGGGGACTTAGCAGAACCCTCCACAGGGTTTCCGACGCCATAGGACAAATCGAATTTGGATCCGCACAACGGACAATAAGCGAAAGGCATAGAGATGGTCAACGGATTCATCCTCGACTTATCATTCGGACATGCCAAATCACAACAACCCAATTTCCCCTCCAAATCACGGAAAATCGCCACGCCACCATAACCTAACTTGAAATTGGAAGGATAGACGCCTTGAAACTCATAAATTACGGCGTGATTAGGCGTACGCAAAGTGTTGTACTCACTCGTATATGTCTTCACGTAAACCTCGCTGTCAGGTATCAGCGACTCATCATCCTTACAAGAGCAGGTGAGCTGCAGAAGGCATAGTCCAAAAGTGAAAAGTGAAAATCTGTTCATCGCAGGGATATATTTTCGACAAAGTTAAGAACAAATCCTAAAACTTCTTCACAACGCTTATTTTTCTCTTCCACTTTACCTAAATTCGCGTATTAGTCGCTTTTTAAAATTATTCCAATGTTAGAACTTTATTTCGACAAATGCGACGACCTACAAGTCGCCTATAATTATTTTCCGCCTCAATTCTCCTTGATGAAGGATTTAGTGGATAAGGAATATAATATCGCGCTCATAGGAGTGAAAAGCGAAATGAACGATGTGAATCCCGGCAGTTCGGCAGCGCCCGATGCCATCAGGCAACAACTTTTCGGACTACGCGGCGGATTCAAGAACATTCGGATTAAAGACCTTGGCAACCTGAAAAAAGGGAAGAGCCTTGCCGACACCTATGCGGCGCTCCGGGATGTGACGGATGAGCTGCTTTCACAAAAAATCATTCCCGTAGTACTCGGCGGAAGCCACGAACTCACTTTACCACTCTTCGAGGCGATAAAGAGACACACGCAAGCACTAACAGTTTCTGTAGTTGACTGTAAACTGGATTTTCCATTTAGCACAACGGAAATTTTCGACGCGAACACCTTCCTGGACCATATCATCGACGACCCCGCCACAGAAGAGTTCAAACTATTGGGATACCAAAGCTACTATTGCCCCAAGCCATACATGAACGAATTACAAAACACCAAATGTCAACTGATGCGCGTCGGAGAGATGTTCAGAAACATCGCCACGACCGAGCCTTTGCTACGCGACACCGATTTGCTCAGCATCGACATGTCGTCTATCAGGCATGCGGACTCACCGGGTTTCGCCAGAGCGATTCCTAATGGGTTATCAGGGGAGGAAATATGCCAACTCACCCACTACGCCGGACTGAGCGACAGGATATGCGCCTTCGGTCTCTTCGAGGTAAACCCATCATTCGACGACAGCGACCAGACCGCATCGCTCGCGGCCCAAATCATATGGCACTTCCTTGAAGGAATAGACAACCGTTACGGAGACTATCCCAAAAAAGAAATTAGTTCATACGAGGAACGAGTGGCCATCTTCCCATCGGAAAACGAAAAAAACATTCATTTTTACCACAATAGGGTCAACGGGAGATGGTGGATAAAAATACCCACACAAACAGGCGACAAAATATACGCATGCCTACCTTCCGACTATCAAACAGCCTGCGAAGGCGATATCCCGGAAATATGGATGCGTTATTACATGAAATAGCTTATTTCTCATCACGCTGAAGGCGCTGCCAAAACAAATCAGGCTTATCATTGATAATCAACGCCTCGGGGAATTCCATCTCCTGTATCAGACGGAAAACATGGTCATATCTAGCCACATCGAATGAAATGTGCGCATCGCTGCCCATAATAACCATCAATTCATACTTCTTGCACAGCGCCAACAACTGTTTGTGACACTCCCACGCACGCTCTTTCCCGCGACTAGGGCTCAACGAACTGTTATTGATCTCCAACAAACAACGAGTATCCTTAGCGGTCTGCACAAGACGCTCAAAATCCAAATCCGCGGTACCATCCGCCGGATGGCTGATGATATCGATAAGAGGATTCCTCATGACACCGATCACGGCATCCGTATTCTCTTCGACCGTGCCAGGCTTGAAACACGAATGATGGATACCGGCAATGCGTATTTTCAGCTTACGTATGCTCTTCTCGCTCAAATCCAGCGAGCCATATGTATCCAATATGTTGATTTCAGCACCGGTAAGAATTTTCACACCATACATCTCCTCGGGTATGACACTCAAGTTATTGAAATAAGCGGCATCACAAGCCCCCTTAATAGTAGGACCATGCTCAGCCATACCAAGCACCTGCAAACCTTTTTCGGAAGCCGCTTTCGCCATTTCCTGCATGGTGCTATAAGCGTGCCCGCTCACTATGGTATGGGTATGTACGTCTAATGCTATTTTCATGATATGATCGTTATATCACAAATATAATTAAAGTCCGTTAAATTTTCAAAAGAAGGAAGGCATTTTTCAAAAACTAACACCTATGAATCACCACTTACAGGAACGGACATGGACAGCACATTTTGGCTGAATCCTATGCGAAAGTTAAAATCTTTTGTATATTTGTGACAAAGTGTATACTTATGAGAAAGATTTTTAGATACATACTGCATTCAGTGGGAATCATGGTCATCATCGTGGCAATCTGTGCGATTGTGAACGAACTGAGATACAGCAGCTCCTATTTGGACCCAGTGGGACAAATCTTGGGTAACTTCACCATGACCGATAGTTATTTCCAGACTGAAAACGACAAGGCGGACAAAGAAGCGGACGTCAGTTCGGAAGTCATGATCCTAGACTTGGCACAATGCTATTCAAGGGCGGACATCGCCGCCGGTATCGAATACCTGAACCAATCGGGCGCCAAAGTAATTGCGTTGGATGTCATCTTCGGAGGAGCGGGCGACGGCGATAGCATCGCGAACGATAGCTTGGAGCATGTAGTATCAAGATGCAAAAACGTCATCGCGGCTTGCAGGATGGTGCCAAGCTACGACCCATTGGCGAAAGTGGCGGCGAACGGCGATGAATCTAAAATCAACATGTACAAGAAGGAAGAATCCTACTTCGTAAAAAACACAGGTTGCGTGGAGGCCTGCGTGAACGTGGAGAACGAGACCATCCGTAAATTCTCCAAAACACTCACGTTCGGAGACACTACACTCAGCACTTTCGTACACGAAATCGTCAAAATGGCTTATCCAGACATCTACGACGCATGGGAGAAAAGAGAAGAAAATGAAGAACTGATCCATTACAAACAGACATTCTACGAAAAGATAGAAATACTGGAGGTATTAGATATGATCAAGGCTAGAAGAGCCATAGAAAACATGGAGTTTGAAGAGCCTATCGAAAAAGAGATCATGCTTCAAGGAGCGAATGAAACAGACGAATATTTCAAAGGTTTGATTAAAGACAAAATCGTCCTTTTGGGAGACTATATGGACCTTAGGGATTTCCACGACATCCCTATCAACATAGACGGGAGCAGACGAATCTGCGGAACCACCATCCACGGATACGCCATCTCGACACTGACCAAACCGGGCAGACTCATTAACCAAATGAGCGAGAAGGATGGTCTCATCCTAGGTCTATTGTACACGTTATTGTATTGCATCATCTATTGTTGGATCAACGAGAAATACAACGACGTCTCGGGCGTGTTATCCACCACCCTGCAGATCGTCATGATGTTGGCGCTCGTCTTCCTCGGTGGATATCTGTTCATTGAACATCAATACAACATCACACTGCTCTATGCATTGTTGGGAACAGGTCTCGCTGGTTATGGAGCGGAAATATTCTACTTCATTGTATTTAAGATACAAAAGAAGATAGCGAAGCGTAAAGGTGGGAAAACGCTGGAACAGGAAATAGTAGAAAATATAGAAAAACGATAAAAGAATGAGAAAGTACTTATTGACATTATGTATGTTGGCTTTAGCCGTTGCCAATGCGCCGGCACAAAAACCGAACAAAAGCCCCAAAACAGGCAAATGGGGTTTCATGAATGGTAGCACATGGGTGATTCAGCCTATCTACGAGAACCTTGACCCATACAACGCCTTCGGAGGGAAAAAATATGCGATTGTGCAACTCCAAGGCAAATGGGGCGCCATCGGCATAGACGGCAAATATTATTGCAAACCCGTCTTCGCGACCAAGGAAATCGCTCTACGCGCCGCTAAACTAGCAGTGAAGGGCGGCGACAGAAGTGTTTTCCTAAGCGCAACTTACGACAACACAGCGAACAAATGGGGATTTGTGGACTATACAGGTGAATTGTATTTCCGCCCTATTTACGAAGAAGTGGATAATGAATTTTGCTTCGACAAAGGGAAGAACTACACCATCGTGAAACTCGACAAACAATGGGGTGCCGTGGACCGTGAGGGTGTTATGGTCATCAATCCATTCTTCACATCCAAGGAAGACGCCCGTAAGGCCGCGAAAGAGATGGAGATGGGCGCCGTTTTGGGCGACAACATCTACATCGGTTTGAAAAACGGAGTGAAGAAAATCGGTTTCATCAACTACCTCGGTAACTGGACAATGAAACCAGTGTTCGAAAACGTGGATAAGACCGCCCTTTTCAGCGCAACCTGCAACTACGCTGTCGTGAAATATAAAGGGAAATGGGGCGCTATCGACCGCGCTGGAAACTTTGTGGTTAAACCCACATTCCCAGACATGAACGCGGCGAAGAACGCGGCAAAGAAATGGCAAGCTAACAACCCTAAAGGCAGAATCGCCTCTTCACAAGTGCCTAACCTGGAATCTTTCGCTTATAAGACTCCAAACCTGGCCGCACAAGAACCTCAAAAGAGACCTGACCCTACTCCGGCTAAGCCTACAACGGGAGGGAACACCACGCCTAGCAAAGTGGAACCTACACCAACCGTCACCCATGTGGCGGAAGGCGCCCCAACAATCAAGATTTTGTCTCCTAAGGACGGAGCGCAATACTCTTCCCCAGAGGTAACCTTCACTTACGAAACGTCCACACACGACGGCAGCGAACCTGAAATCATCGCTTACATCAACGGTGAATTAATGCCTCGCACCAAAGGCGTGAAACGCGTCGGGAAACAAGTTACACTCACCTTACCACGCGTGAACGATTGCCGTGTGCAATTAATCGCTAAAGACAACAGGGGACAAAACAGTGACCCTGCCGTAGTATTGCTTCATTACCGTGGCGACCGTCCTAAACCAGCTTTGCACGTCTTCGCCGTGGGTGTCAGCGACTACGACCAGGCGGACCTCAAACTGCAACACGCGGCTAAAGACGCGGCAGATTTCGTCAACACGATCAAGACCTGTAACTTGTCGCAATACCAATCTCTGAAAACGGCTAACCTCATCCAAGACAAGGCCGCTTCCGACAAGAACATCAAGAAGGGTCTCTCCTCTTTGGTTAATGGTGCGAGCCAAGGCGATGTCGTCCTCCTCTTCTTCTCCGGACATGGTGCGAAAGAAGGTGCCGAGACTTATTACCTCTCATGCAACGCCGAGAGCAACGACCTCTTCGCTACAGCGGTCGACTTCGATATCATCCGCAGCGCACTGAAGAGATTGAAGGATAAGAAGTGCCGCATCATCATCTTCATGGACGCATGCCACTCAGGCTCAATGTATGGTGTGAGATCTGCCGCTGAAACATTCTCCATGGCAGAACCGGACATCATCGGTTTCTACTCTAGTACGGAGGCACAAAAGTCTAACGAATCTGAGCAATGGGAGAACGGTATATTTACCAAGGCATTGCTCGAAGGTATGAACGGAAAGGCTGTGGATGAAGAGGGCAACATCACGCTCGACGCTTTGGAGCTCTACATACGCAACCAAGTGAGACAAGCGACGAACGGCAGACAAATGCCTATTTTCGAGAACAGACAAGGTAATTTCATCCTATTCGAGAAGAAATAATCGCACGAATCAAAAGTAGAGACGGACGGCCGTCCGTCTCTACTTTTGATTCGCACGGCATAGATACGCACGGCATAACACGGCCGTGCGTATTTACAAAGTGGCATATTTTTTGTATTAGATTATATAAACCATTAAAAAAGAACGATATGAGAAAATGTTTTTTAATAGCACTACTATCGATGCTGGTTAGCTTCGTATGTGCACAAGATATCTACGTCTACTCCATCATCGGACAGGCGGAGAAACAGGAGAACGGCAAATGGGTGGCATTGCAGAAAAGGAATCCACTCCAACTGACCGACATGATCCGTGTAGGTAACAATTCGGCTTTGTCCTTCATCGACCGTAAGGCAGAGAAGATTTATTCCATCTCGCAAAACAATGGCCAAAAAGTGAGCGAGTTGATCGCCAACTACAAGAGCAAACAAAGCTACGCCTCTAATTTCGTGTCACACGCCTCAAAGTCACTCTTCAACGGCGGATCGGACAGAATCAGCCATGAGGCGGCAGGTTGTACCTACCGCGGAGACATCGTGGAGAACGACATCGCAAAAGCGATTTTGGCGAAACACAAAGGTAGCCCACTTGGCTCCATGAACAATGCCAACACTGATTACGCTATCTCCTTCTCTATCCTCGACCGTAGGACGAAAGCTGAATTGGAAGGTGTGGTAGCATTGGATAGCCAAGCAGTGTTCAGAATCAAGAACAACAGCGACACTCCGTTGTACGTCAATATCCTCGACATCAACAAAGATGGTGAGAAGTATGATTGCTTGCCAATCGACGACGCGACCACCATGTCCCACTTGTTGATTCCAGGAAATTGCACGATCGACTTGACCACCTACCCAGTGGAGTTCTCCGAGCCAGTCGGAACCGACAACCTCATCCTCATCGCCACGGAAGTTCCTTACGACCTTCGTCAAGTGATGAAATATTTCGATAAGGCGGATGCTAACCAAGTCTCCAACTCCACTTATCCTGTAGGTGTTTATTGCAAAAAAATTGAAGTAAAATAATAAATTACGGGTTTCGGAAAGTTTGGCACGGTTTTTGTACTATGTATAATGGCGTTGTGAAATGCTTTCCTTATAAATTTGTAGTTTAGTTCTAATTTGCGTTTTTTAAAAAGAAAAGCCATCCTTTCGGGTGGCTTTCTTTTTTGGGGTAACTCACATCACTCAATTGCGGTTGTAAAAACTTTCCACGATTCCTTAAAAAGTTTCTACTCGTCGTAATATTGGTAGGAATATGTTGTGATTTTCTGGTTCATAATCTGATTCAACACGTTTTTCCGACATGTGATGAGCTCGACACAATTACCATGCTTATCATATCGGTAATTTGTCTTTATTCGACCTCCAAACGCTTCACTATCCTTAGCATACAAATGGTCATCCGCATCATAATGCCAGATTACCTTTTCATCATATTTGCCATCTCTTCTTTTGAAAGTGGTATTCTCGACAAGTCGGCGCTTTTCATCATATTTATTGACGATCTTCCAAGTGGAGCAATATACGCTGTTATAAATCTTTCCCTTGGCGGCGACAATGGAATCTAACCCACCCCAATCATTATAAAAATAGTCGACAAGCTGAAACTCCTCTTTCCTGTCAGAAGAGCTCTTTTGTAACGTATCACCTCGTTGGTTAAATGTTGTGGCATAAAAAAATGTATCATAAACCATTGCGCCCTTAATGGCACTATCCTCATAGGCACGGAAACTGGTAATGAGTTCCTTCCCTTTTTCCCGGTTTTTCACATTGATATATTCACAAATGAGCGTGTCGTTCCGATAGTCCCTGCGTTCATAATCAATGAAAGAGAGGCTATTGTCATCGAATCGTTTTATCGTTTCACTAGGACCACATCCTCTGTAGAATGTCCGCTCTTCAATCATTTTCCCCTGTTTATCAAAGATTTGGGTCACCTCACCCATATAAGAGTTGGCATAAGAAAAAACCTTACGTCCTCTCCTATCGTACCGTTCTATTTTTCCACATTTTTGGGCCGATCTATCATACTCGTAAACACTTTTTAGGTTTCTTTTGTAGTATTCATATCTCTTTATAAAAGACGACGAAGAATCCAAAACCACTCTACCCTTCGAATCATAACTACAAACACATCTACTTGTACCATAATTACTTTCGATCAGATTTCCCTGTTTATTATAGACTTTTCTTGTGACACTTTCGATGTTGCCAAGTGTGTCATAATAGACCCATGCCGTATCGCGTCCCTCTTTGTCATAATATCTACAGGAAGAAAGTTGCGCATCTGTATCAAATATAGGCACAGAATTACCACAAAATTTCCCGCGCTTTCGAATCCTATAATAGCGTCCTTCTTGAATGGTCCCATCATCTGACACAATAGCTTCATAGTCTAAACCGAAATAATCCTTATTTTGTGTCCTTAAAAGGACGCCACGTTCATTGAAACGTTTGAAATCAAGCAGTGAATCCTTTTCTCCATTTTTGTGACAATAAGAAACCACATCGTACGATTCACATTGCTTGTCCCTAAAGTAACGAATGGTTTTCTTTTGAATCGTATCCCTCGACCCATTACCAAGAGAATCGTAGACGCAAGAGATGGTAAACGATAGGACACTATTCACATCTCCTTCATATACATATTTCTCGACCCCGGTCCATGTGTCATGCTGAGCCATGAGTGACAGGACGCCACAAGAGAGGGATATCAATAAAGCATAAATGCGTTTCATTAAGTACTTATAGTGGGTGAAGAGACAAAAATAGGAAACTATTTCAATAAATGGGGAAGGATGGGCGGAAAGGTAATCAAAAAAACGGATTCCCCCCAACGACCTACACACTAAGAATAAATTGATATTTATATTCACGCATCACATAGCCGTTACAGATCCTTATTGCGTACTCGCAGAACCCCATAGGGGTTCCATATTGGCAGAATAATGGATTTGTGACACGTGCACACAACCACAGAGGGGTTGCATACCATACTACATATTATTCATATTGCTTGGGGGATTCCGCTACCAAATTATAGTTGTCAGAACAATAAGGATAGGGGTTATGATGAGCATTCAACTGTTCGTCTTTATACTTCACCACGCCTTTTATCGCCAACTTTTCTTGGGCTGATATGAAGTGTTGCATAAAGGAGTAGTCAATATTACCATCAGCAGTTAAAGGAATAGAAACATTTTCCGTTTTAATTCTTTCCCATCCTGCCTTTTCCGACCAAGTATAATTGCCTCTTACTGTTTTCTGCAAAACAGAAACAAAGAACATATATTCATTTTTTGAAGTATCTTCTTTATTAATATGTTTCATAGCGTAACTATCTTGTAGAACTGTAAACTCATTAGGTTGATAAAACATAACGCCTGTATTTGCTCCGTTAGCCGACACACTTATTACATTCTTTAAAATAGTTGCATTTGCTCGTGGAACAAAACACGAAAGTCCTTGATTTTCTATGCCAGCAGTTAAAGCAGGTAAGTTAAATATGTCATCATGCTTACACTCCAGCTCTTTAACTTTATATTTTAAGCCATTTACTTTAATTTTATCAAACAACTCCCCAATCTTCCTCTCCTCAAACTTAACCTCGCCATTTCTAAATTTTTCAAGTGCAGCTGTTTCTTCTGCAGTAAGTGTGGTATCATTCAAGCCTGAATCATTAAGGAACTTATCTACTTGAAGCATCTTCTCTTCTTCTAACATAGTGATGTATTGCTCCATGTAAGAATAAGATGGTTCGTTATTGAATGTTGGAAGAAAAACCTCCGTATTGTAAAAAGTTTCTTCAAAATGTCTAACTAAGACACCTAAATACTTCTTTTGGAATCTATTTAACAATGAAATAAAATATAATGCAATACGTTCATTAAATTCCGGAAATTTAGGATATGCTGTTTTAGTAAATTGTCCAGCATAAAACTCATCACGCATATAAAAGAACTGCATCCCCATCATTCCGACCGCGATACTATTTCCTTTTATTAAATGCTCATTATCAAAGAATTCCACACGACCAAATATTCCGTTATTAAAAACTGTTCTTGTAAAATACGGATACCTTGCATTATCTGAAAAAACGAAATTGTCTTTATCTAATTGCGGATTAGACTTCAATACAAACAAATCCCCAATTCTCCACTCCTTAAACGCTCCCCCGCTTGCCTCAAAATCCTCTTTGAGTTTTGTCAAACGAGGGCTTACTAAAAATTTGCAGCGTCCTCCTTAATGATTGTTGAGAGTTTCCAACTCAAATAGTCCGCTACTGTCTTGCGAAAATCTGCCTCAGTTGGCATTGTGTCAATCTTGCGGTGCTGGTTGAATGTCCAGTCGTTGCCTTCGAGCGAAATGGAGTCTTTTACCACAAGTCCGTTCACTTCAGTATAATAACTTGTCTTTGTCTTACGATTAAGCACAATATCCACCAACTCCGCATATCGTTCCCTTACATGATCCACATCTTTCAAATTCACTTTAGAATTTGATTTCTTGCGATTCTGTCGGGCATAGCCGTCATTACTAAAATCAACGAAGGTAACAAGATTGTCTGTATCGTGCGGAGTTCCAACCTCGAACAAATAGATTGCAGTCTGCACACTCGATTTACCTATAAACAAATCTATAGGCATACGGATAGATGCAAGCAAGGTACTATGTTCCAGAATCTTTTTGGTAAAACCATCGCCCTTGCCACCTCCAGCATTTTCCTGAATAATCACAGCCGCACGACCTTTGTTCATTCTATTCAAAGCCTTTTCTACAAAGACAAAACCTTTACCTTCCGCTGAATACGGAGGATTTAATAAGAACACATCGGCAGGGAATTCCTCATCTTTGTTCATTCCTTGCTCATATTTTCCTTCGTACTCCTTTAAGGAATCCTTATTAAGAATATGGCTTGAACCGTCCTTCATTAATATCATATTAAGCACAGCAAGAACATAAATATCTTGTCTAAGTTCAATACCGAGCAACTGGTTTACCTTAATACTTGCAATCTTTTCCTTACGTTCATCTTCACTTTGAATTGTTTTGTTGGCATCGTCAATCATCAATTTCATTGCCGAAACAAGGAATCCTGCACTACCGGTTGCCCAGTCCCAAACATAACTGTCCTTGTTGACCTTGCACAACTTTGCCATAAGTTCGGTTACATAGCGTGGAGTAAGCACAACATCATTTTTTTCATCATCGCTTGCGCGCTCCGTAATCCAGCCTGTTAACACATTAAGCAGTTTTCCTGTGAAATCAATATGCACTTCCTCACCCATAGTGAAGATTGGCATGATTTCCTCTTTGACATAAATAAAGGCTGTCTTAATGGTACTTTCACCATTATTAGACTTATAATAAAGCGCATCATTCAGTATTCCTTTGTAGAGCGAATATATATTGTCGAGCTTTTCTTGTGGGATGTGCTTCTCATTCAAGAACACTTTAATCTTTCTCAAAATAATTGCTCCATCATGGTCTTCCTCAGTCTGCAGACCTTTCAAATCCTCAATCTCAAGAGGAGGAACTTTACCTTCCACGCCAAGTGCAGCCATAATTAAAGCACACACCAATTTCAATCGGTCTTTAGGCTCTGACACACGCATCTTATCGCGCATATCCTGATTAAGTTCGGCAAGGGTATTCTCGATACGATCTTCTAACTCACGAGTCTGACGTTCTTTCTCGTCATCTGAAAGGAGAATGTCTTTAAGTTTAGTTTCAAGAGCAGAAAGGTTTTCTGATTTTAGGAAAGAAAAGTCGGTGTAGTCATCAATCTTTTTGGGGCAATACATATTTGTTTTGCTCACAAAATAAACGCCCATCTCTGTGTTTATAGTACTACCCGATTCATAACCATTAAATCCAATAGCAATAACCTCACTAAAAGATTTAGAGATTCGTGCGACGGCTTCGGAATAATGCACCGCTCCATTTACTGCGTATTTCTTTATATGTTTGTAAAGCGGTTTACCATTATCGTCTTGATTATGAACTTCCCCATTCTCCAACTTTTCGAAATCACCTTTTGTCCCCTTCACCTCTATCATTACAGGAACATACTGCTGACTACTTGGAAGTTTAATCAAACACTTTATATCAGGGTAATTTCCACCTTGACCACCGGATTTTGACTTTGCGCTTTGTAATGCGTGGTCTATTTCACTATTGATATTATCGGTTTTTATGTGGTATTGCACACCCAATTTGTCGAGTTGCTTTTTTGCAATATCCTCGACTTTCTCTTCGATACTTTTCGCCGCCATGCCGTCTATGTTTTCGTGCGCTCACTTATCCATTTCAGCAGTAACGGGCAATCATTTTGGCCAAAAAGAACGTGGACTCAACATTATCCACATCCTGAGGCCGTGAGATTGCCCGTAATTACAGATAAGTCAAGCCCACGCCATACGACGCAGGCATTTACTGACTTATTCGAGTAATTACATTTATCTAAAATTTCTCACGTTTCAGAATGATACCGAATAAATAGCAAACGCTATGATTAATAATATGTTAATTCAAAAATCTTTCTGTTTTGTAATATTTATTTTTCTAATTTATTTCTTTCCTTTTCGAGTTCTAGTTTCAACTCTTCCTCTGAAGGCAAAGTTAATTTATATTTAGATGCGAATATCTGTTTTGCATCGTTTAAAACGGAATATTTTACAATTGCTTCGTTCTTTTCGGAACACAATATCAAGCCAATTGTAGGGTTATCATCTGTCTGCTTGGTTAATTCATCAAACATTCGAATGTAACTATCCATTTGTCCAACATCGCCATGAGTCAATTTCCCTAATTTAAGGTCAATCAACACATAACATTTAAGAATGCTGTTATAAAATACCAAATCAACATAAAAATCTTCTTCTTCATAACGCATCCGCTTCTGGCGAGCCACAAAACAAAATCCCTTTCCCAATTCAAGTAAGAAATCTTGGAGATGCGAGATCAAAGACTTCTCTATATCAGATTCATGCAAAGATGGATAATCTTTCAAATTAAGGAAATCCAAAACGTATGGATCACGAATAAACTCCAACGGTGAAATTTGCGACAACTTCTCTTTTGCCTCTGCTACGACTGATTCTTTTTCTTTGCTCGAAAGTAATCGTTCATAGTATAGTGTCGATATTTGTCGGTCGAGTTGTCTTGTCGACCAAACTTCGTTGGCAGCCTCATTCATATACCACAATCGAGACTCGTTATTATCAACGCTAAGCAATCGTCGATAATGGCTCCAACTTAATTCGGGACGCAGTGTGTCCCGAATTTGAAATAACTGATAAAACTGACGCATTTTTCTGAGTTCTCTTTCATCGAATCCTTTTCCGAACTCGTTTGTAAGACGTTCTGCCAAGTTTTTCAGCACCTGTTTGCCATATTCGGCACGTTCCCACTTCAACTCATCTTCGGTTATCAAACGACCTATCTCCCAATAAGCTGTTACCATTGTGAAATTTATAGCACGATATGCCGTCTGTCTTGCTTTTTGCAAAACGGAAGAAATCGCGATGTATAAATTATTATTGCTTATTAAATTCTCTGGCATTGATTTGAAATGATTTCAGAATAGCAGCAAACGCTATGATTAATAATATGTTAGGTTAACAATTTCCCCGTTTTGTATGATTAATTTTCGTTCAACTTTATTGCAAATATACAAAAAATAAGCTGTGGAATAGATTATGAAGGCATCTCTTGTTTAGGGTAGAAACTTTACTTTAACTTAGGAACGCTTCCCCTTACTATATCCCCCTACCAATAGGAATAACATATAGATATGCCCTAAAACAAAAAAAGCCGACCCGTAAAAGTCAGCTTTTTTGTGTGGTACCACCAGGAATCGAACCGGGGACACAAGGATTTTCAGTCCTTTGCTCTACCAACTGAGCTATGGCACCATTTTTTCGTTTTTGCACTGCAAAGGTAGGTACTTTCCTCGAACTGGCAAACTTTTTAGGACTTTTTTTTAATAATATTTTTCATTCGACTGATTATCAACTATATTTGCGTAGTATTTTGAGACAAAAAAACAAAAATGGCCAAAGAAGTGGAAGAAATAGATGTTGACGGCATAGGGAAAGTGGCAATAAACCATAGCATCAGGGCAAAACGTATATCCATCAAAGTAAGTTCAAAGCAAGTAACCTTGGTCGTGCCTATCGGATGTAGGGTCAGCGCCGCACTCTCCTTCCTAGAAAAGAAAAAAGGGTGGATCATAACATGTCTTAGAAAAATCGAAGAGAAAAGAATAACAGACCAACCATCCATAATCGACGAAAACACGGAATATAAGACACTCACCTTCACGGTGCGAATAGAGCGTTTTAACGGGCTAAATTTCCACTCAAAGCTCAAGGACGGATGGTTGACTATCCTATGCCCGGAAAACGCCGAAATCGAGGCGGAAAACGTCCAACAGCTCATCCGCAAGATAATTGAACGAGCCATGACAGCGGAAGCTAAGAGAGTGCTGCCGGAAAGGCTGGACTATTTGGCTGGAAGATGTGGTTTGAAATACGCAGGCGTCCGTATCCGCAAGACGCGAACAAGATGGGGGAGCTGTACACAAGGAAGCCACATCAGTCTCAATATGTTCCTGATGCGGCTTCCGCAACAATTAGTAGATTATGTTCTAATTCACGAGCTTTGTCACACCGTGGAGCTAAACCATAGCGAGCGGTTTTGGACGCTCGTGAACTCTTTCACAGACAACAAATCGAAAGAACTCCGGAAAGAACTCCGGAACTATCAGACCTGCCTCTGATGATCTAACTCATAAAATATTATGGGGCGTATGTCCCCTCTAATTTAAGGACCGCACTACAGAGAGGCAATCCAACGAATGGTTTAATCCTGATGTCTGGATGATCCTACATGCTTCAGCTCAAAATAGTTTTCGCTGCGGCTTGATACAGTTCCATCCTTGTAGGCCCAGTAATCGGCTAAATCCATGAAATAATAACCATAAATATAGTTATTCGTCACTTTAGAGATGTCGATGCAGGCGATGTCGGCGCCCCAACGTCCGCCATAGTTCAACGCCATGACGCCATACGAACCCTCGCAGTCCTCCAACCAATACCAACCGAATTCGTAAGTCTCTTGGTAAACGCCTTTATAATATACCTCCTCGTAACCATACTTATAATTATCATCATAAAAGAAGAATCTGCTGAAATAATTCTCTTGTCCGTAATATTCTTTCACAGGCAAAGCCCCTTCCCAGCAAACCCCAGTTATAATCATATCCTCCATCTCGTCCTCATCCTGGCAAGATGGGAAAAGACTTATTGAAAGCACCGTTAGCAAGGCCAAAATGAATCTCCTATATAAAACCTTCATATCGTATATTTTTATAATTAGCAATGCAATGACAAGTCACCCCATCGTCTCCGATTGGGACAACCTTATACAAAGATAAAAATTTAATAGAGAATCACAACAAAATATTTCTTTTTTTTCAAATCATTTAGAAATAATAATTAAGGCAACAATTCAGGACGAAACTCAAAATGCATAGTATCAAAATGATACCAACGGGCGCCGGAAACAAACCCATGGCGTTCAAAAACACGAATAATCTCCCAAGGGATACGGTTTTTATACTTGATGGAATCCAATTCTTTCTTTCCCGGATTCGCCCAAAGCCAATAATCGGAAAAATCGACGCAAATGTCTATCGTCATGCCATAGCTATGCGCACTAAGACGATCGGCGCCACGCACCTTACGCCAATAGAAAGAGGAAGAATTGCGAAAATACTTAGCATAACTGGATGGAAGGCGGGACAAATCAGCCGCGACGGCGCGGAGGCTATCCGCGGCACCATTCAATGACGTGAAAGGTATCTTTTGCCCGAACCAGTCCACTTTAACCAAATGGGAACGCACAAGCTGCTGCGTATCGCCATACATTTTTCGGAATAAAGATTCGCAACGAATACGCCCCGCATCCGCCAAATAGGCAGGCGTCTTCGAAGACGTGTCGTACGGGACGGAAAACATGTCCTCCACATCGGCATGATCCAGTTTCGCCAAGAAGTCTTTCTCCAGACCATCGTCATAGCGAAGAGACGTACCGTCGGAAAAGAGCAACCGGTTTTCAGAGAATCCTTTGATGAAATCCGGGTAAACACGCATTAGTTTACGTGCGCCAGAAGGGATTGTCATAGAATCAAGCTGAAGAGCCCCTATACCTTCCTGGGCAAAGCAGGGAGAAAAAAAGGCGAAAACCAATACGCACAACAAAGGGAAACGGGACATAAAAGTTTTCTCCATAGCATTCTACTCCTTCCACCTCATAAAATTATTCTCCGTGAAATTCCACTCTGGCGTACGTATCACTTCGTCGTTATCAGATAAATCGACCGTGAACCAAGGAGAACCTGCTTCCTCATAGTTACGTAGGATCTCAATCTCTTGGGCAGGCATATAACTTTGGGAGAACATCAGCCTCAACCGCTTACCATCAGCACTGCGCAAGACATCCATCACCGTAATCACATGTCCGGGAGAACCACCCGCCACGAGCAAATCACCCGGACGCACATCAGAAGCAGGGACTTTAACCATCTCCTTAGACAAAGAGAGACTACCCGCATAGTTGAAGACAGTATTTAAATATTTTCTAAAATTAGCATAGCTATAATCCTCCTTGGCATCCTTCTGCCAATAAGCGCTCCAATTTTTGCCGAAATGGACACGATAGCCCGAAGCCCACTTTGAGTAGTCGCAACGGAAGCCAGACGTGAAATTGAAATGGATCTTCGCATATTGCTTCGTTTGGTAGAGATATTCCGCCCGCAATCTGATCGCCGCATCGGCGCATTGCTGCAAATCCTTTCCAATGAAATCGAACTTTAGCACCCCCACTTGGCAATGGTAAGATTTCTCCCGGCCATCGAAAAGATGAGTGGGGTAACCATAATCATACAAACCCAAGTTAAGCAACCATGCGGCATAACTACCCTTAGCAGGCTGCATACGTTGGAAGCGTGTGTCCAAATTCTGGTAACGTGACACCACCGTATTGGAATCCTTACAAATAGAAAAAGAAGATCCAGTTTGTCCCCAAGACAAAGGGCAAAAAAGGAGAGCCGCCCATAATAGCTTTATACGCATAATTCCCATAAAATTATTGTTTGAATGGCATATGAAAACAAAATAAGGGAAAAAAACAGAAACAAAAAAGGGAAATATAGTAGACAAGAATACAAAGTGTCTATTATTAGTAATAATTAACAAGTCGGCCCTCGGATGGAAAATCCGAAAGCCGACCCGTCATTCGAAGAAACGAACCTAGTTATTTCACCTGGTCGATCTCGCCGCTGAAATCCATCAAAAACGTTAAACCATCACCCTCAGCGTTGATAAGGACAGAATAGGTTCCATCATCATTCTTAGTAATCTTGGCAGTTGCGTTCTTGAGTTCACGTTGCTCGGAAGTACCCCACTCCTTGATGACATTCAAAGTGTTAGGACCCATCATCGCGACAGAGTAACTATCCATTTCAGACTTTGAGAAAAGAATCTGAATATATTTACCTCCGGCATTAACCGAAGAATTGAGGTCATACTCTTTATTCAACTCGCCCTCATTCATCACCAAATTAACCGTCAATTCATCGTTAATCGTCGTAGCTTCGAAATTCAAGCCAGATTTCGTGGAGAGAGATGTGGCGGCAGTCTTGTAATTGACTCCATTAACCACAATTGAACGACTAGAAGGAAGAACAGCAGCTTCTTCTTCTTTGCCACATTCACATGAACTGAAAACAGCCATACACATTACAGCGACTGTCCAAAAAGCGAAAGCACGTTTCATAAACTTTTGTAATTTAGTAACAATAAAACCCACATTCATAATTAGTTAAAAGCGTGGCAAAGATAATATACTTCTTTTGTATATTCATAACAAAAAATGTAAAATAATGTATTTTCCCATAAAATGTGGATTTTTAGGCATCTGAATATCTGTATATTATCAATTACCCAATATTCATTTTAAAGGAGACAAGCAGGGAAAAACATCCTTCGTATAAGAAAGCGCCTATTTTTCATATGAAACCATACGTGATTATATTGCGGAAGGACATAAACAGTTATGTTGAATCATGAATACGGGAAGTAACCAATGATAAATCATAAAATCTATTTCATTTCATTTGCCCAAAATTCATTGTTTTGTTAATTTTGCTTTTGTTATAATTCACGATTGACCCATATGTTACAACAGAAACTGCAGCAAAAACTGCAAATGAAGCTTTCCCCGCAGCAGATCCAGACGATTAAGCTGCTGGAGATCCCTACGCTCGAACTAGAAGAACGTATCAGGCAAGAAGTGGAGGATAACCCCGCTCTCGAAATCGTGGACGACCCTATAACTTCCAATAATACCGACACAAGGGAAAAGAACGAGGAAGGTGAGGAAGCGGACGATAACTTCGACGAACATGACTTCGATAAAGACAGTTACCTAAACGACTATAAAAGTGAGGATGACATTCCGGAATACGCTTTGGAAGAGCAATCCAGACAAGAAGCCCAAAGGGAAGGCGTCTCTTTCCTCAACGGAGAAACGCTGCAAGAGCACTTGATCAACCAATTGAGATTCCACACCACTTCGAACGAACTGAAAGAGGCGACTGAATATGTGATCGGGAACATCGATGAGGACGGATACCTAAGGAGGTCGGCCGAATCCATGGTAGACGACTACTCCTTCCAAACCGGTAAAATCATTAAAGAATCCCTAGTGGAGGAAGCCATGGCGCTCATCAAGACATTCGACCCTGCCGGCGTCGGCGCCAGCTCGCTCGAAGAGTGCCTCTACCTTCAATTGGAAAGGAAGACACCGACACCAAAAATCGAAACGGCGAAGCTAATCATCAAAAAATCATTCATAGACCTATCCCAAAAACGATATGACCGAATCATCAAAGATTTGGATGTCAGCGAAAAAGAGATTAAGGACGCCATGTCCGAAATCATCAAACTGAACCCGAAACCAGGAGGTTCATGGGATAGCTCCATCAGTGGCAACAATATCCAAATAACCCCGGACTTCATCGTAGAAAACGAGAACGGGGAACTGGTGTTCTCGTTGAACCAACGCTCCATCCCCGAACTTAACATCAACAGGAACTTCGCCGAAATGCTCGACGAATACACCAACAACAAAAACAACCAAAGTAAAGAGATGAAGGAAGCGGCTCTCTTCGTCAAACAGAAACTAGACTCCGCCAAATGGTTCATCAGTGCGATCAAACAACGACACGAAACGTTGCAAAGCGTCATCTGCGCACTGGCTGAGGCACAAAAAGAATTCTTCATCACAGGGGACGAAACAAAACTCAAACCGCTTATACTCAAAGATATTGCCGACAAAACAGGGTATGATATCTCCACTATTTCCAGAGTAAGCAACAGCAAGTATGTCCAAACAGAATTTGGCATCTTCCCGATTAAATATCTATTCACAGACGCCCTGCAAACAAACGATGGGGACGTCATCTCCACAAAAGGAATCAAGACCATCCTCGAAGAGTGCATCAACAACGAGGATAAGAAAAACCCGCTCACGGACGACCGCCTCATGGAGATACTTGCGTCAAAAGGATATACGATCGCAAGACGTACTGTGGCAAAATATAGGGAACAATTGAACTTCCCCGTCGCAAGACTACGTAAAGAATTATGACAAACACTTAAAACGAAGGATATTATGGAGATGGAAAATAGACAAGAGTCCTATGAGGAGAAGATAAGCCACAACGAGGACCAATTAGACGGGAAGGCGCACAATAACGAGCAAAATGGCAACGATCCTTCCCCAAAACACACATTGGACGACATATCGGAAAAGACAAAAGCGATCCAACAAAAAAAGAAAAGGAAAAAAAGACAAAAGAAAATTTTCAAGAACATTGCGAAGGCTATTTCATTCATTTTCTTTCCTCTCCTAATTCCGGTCTATGGGACACTTATGTTATTCAACATGAAACTCTTTTCGTATTATCCCACCCAATATGTAGCCTCTGCAAGGAATACCATTTTCATCTTTGGCATCATCTTCCCTTGCGTCATGTTCGTCATACTGAAACTTTTCAAGGCGATTTCCGATATACGGGTACCAAGAAAAGAGGAGCGTCTCATCCCGTTTTTAGTCATAGGTCTCTGTTACCTCTACTGCGCATACATGCTCTACCATTACGCCATGCCATTATGGGTAATCAATATGATTCTCAGCGTATCGATCGTCATCTTTTTGGAATCGGTCATTTCTCAATTCTGGAGAATTAGCGGACATGCGACCAGCATGGGAATGCTTATCGGCGCCATCATGGTAACATCGTATTGCACATACACGAACCTCTGCTTCCTGCTCTGCCTCTTCTTCGTAATAGCGGGCATTGTGGCTAGCGCGAGATTATATCTTAAAAGGCATACGCTAGCTCAATTATTAGTCGGGTTCTTTTTCGGCTTGTGTAGCGTTATTTTAGTGTCCATCTTAAATCCAGGTCGGATATTTAGGTTATTTTGATTCGATCTTTTTCCCTTTGCATAATTCGACAAACGAGCAACAAGAACAATTATCCACATCCTTCGTTTGCGTAAAAGGCTGTTCGGGGCTAAAAATCACACGCATTAACTCCACAAGGTTCGCCTCAATCTCATTACAGTCTTCCGAGGATAATGAGGTGTAGTTTTTCTTCGTTTGTTTATTAGAGACAAGATTGAAATCCGATTCTTTATTACGCGTAAATAACAAAGAAGGTGTGACAGACATGTTCTTCTCGATAGTACAGATATAGGCATATAGGAACACCTGTAACGCATATGACTTATACTTTTCACCACTATGGGAAAATAAAGAAGAAAGATCATCTATCTTAATGTTCGACGTTGGAGCCGCCCCTGTCTTATAGTCGACCACACGCCATGTCTTGTCTGACTCTTCCTGCAAGCGGTCGATGATTCCACCTATCTTGAAGCGCATTCCATCCACCTCAAAAGGATGGTCAAATTCATTCGTCTCCAGACCGATGATCCGGAAAGGGACACAATTATTACTATCAATCTTCAACGTGTTTTTCACATAGTTGACCACGACCATCCGCGTCAACAATTGTTTACCCGTGAACGAGATAGGCAACCCTTCCCCCACCTTAAAGAACTCCTTCCTAAAAGCATCATCCACAACAGACTCCAGTGCCTTATCGTTCAACGACTCAATATCGGCAATATCAATTTCATCATGCCCAAAACGCTCATAAATATTCTGCATTGACGCATGGAAAATAAGACCCAATAACCTATGATCCACTTCATCGTTAAACTCTTCCTGTTCCCTAAGGTCCAACACATAGGAAAAATAGAATTTCATCGGACAGGTAATGTATTGGTTCAACACAGAAGGTGTTAAAGGACGAGCCTGGGAATTGATCGAAAAATCAAACATAGAACGCAATTTCTTAATCGCGTCCTCGCTCTTCTGCACGACAATGGACTTAGGGGAAGCTATCTCGATATCAGAACGCAAATCAAATAACTGCATTTCCTTGCCAGACTCAGCCATCAACTGCATCAAGAAACGGCTCATCTGCCCTTTGGATCCGCCACTGGTATCGGTGCAATAAAGGAATGTGACATTTTCGGCGCGTTGCAAGAGGCGATAGAAATAGTAGGCATACAAGGAATTCTTATGTTCTATAGTGGTCATACCGAACCCACGTCGTAGATTATGCGGAATGAAAGAAGATTCTCCTCCGCCCTTCGGCAATACTCCCTCATTGACAGAAAGCATCACCACATTTTTGAAATCCAAATTACGGGTCTCAAGGAAACCCATCACCTGCATTCCTTTCACAGGCTCACCAGAGAAAGGCACAGACGTGGAAGAGAGCATCCTCTCCAGGAGTTTTCCCATCGTCTGGATAGAAACCTTCAACTCACCTCTTTCTGTCAAGACAGACAACCTATTTACTAACGTATAAGCCCGATACAAGGCTTCCTTATACAAAGCGTCGTATACGGTCGGTTCTAGGATTTCGGTATTCGTCGCACCTTCTTCCCCACCATCGCATTTCCTGTAATAAGAAGCGACTTTCTTCAAGACAGCGCACAACCACTTTAATAAAGAGTAAGAAGGATCTTCATTGGTAGGGTCGATAAATGAAAAGAGCAACTTTAACGAGTCGTTGCGTTTTTTCAAATCAGATACGGCAGGGAAATAGATATGTTTACTCACAATCTCCTCGTAAAGCGCAACAGAATCCTCAAAAACGATTTGGACATACGAATTACATAAAGTCTCCTTGATGAGACGGAAAGGAACGGTGCGTGGATTCCCTCCATTCAAAACCACCGAACACTGCATCTCCACCAACGACTTTACCAAGGCGAAAACAGGAGTTTGAATCAATGGCAAACCCATCGTGACGTTCAAGTCACCGACTGAGGGAGGGATAGAATGCATGACAGGCAAAAGAAGCGATTCGTCGCACAAAACGACAGCTGTCTCAGCATCGGAATATTTCTTTTCCTTACATACGGTCAGATAATCATTCAGATATTTCGCTTGCGCATTGTTCGTCGAAGAACTAATGCAAGTAAAACATTTATTCTCTGAACGGAAAGTGTTAAGGACCGATTTGCTCAACTCATTCGGGAACCTCTCCAAGTTTTGCGCCATAAACGTGGCGGCCTCATGCTTCACATTCGGCATCTCCATGTAATACTCATCCGTATCCCAATAGAAAAGGGCCTTCCCTGCTTTCTGTAAACGAGAAAAGAGCTCTATCTCACACTTATTCAACACATTAAATCCAATGAAAACATACTTATCGGATTTAAATCGACCAACACCTTCCTTCTTCAAAACTTCATCCACCACAGTGCGGTGCAGCATTCCACCATAAGCGAGTCCTTGGGCACGCAAATTCTCCCTAAATTCGACATACATCGGAAGAAGTGCATTCCACAAAGCCATGAACTTCCTTTTCAACATCGTCTTGTCATCCACGGAAAAATTACGGAAGAAATGACGTATCGATTCTATCTGTTCTTCGGACAGGAAACTGAAATCATCGTCCATCTTCGCCAAATCCGAAATATTCCGGAATAAAAGTTCGGCGGAGACAAGGTTATTATCCACATCCTCAAAATCGCTCAAGATAACCTCACCCCAAAAATAAAAAGCATCCATGGTCTCAGGCTCGACACCCAACTCCCGCCAATCGATATTGTTCGAATATGCCTTATAGAGGTCACAGACCAATTTGACATCATCCGCCACCTGTAAATCCGTACAGGAGGCGAACAAATCCTGAATCGTGGTATAAGAAGGTGACCAAATAGGCTTATCAATGCTCCTCACCAAATAATTGTTAAAGAACAGCCTAGCGCGATTATTAGGGAATACGACCGTCAACCGAGAGAGTTCACTGCCGAATTTGGCGGTCAAATTTTCCGCGACAAGTTGTAGGAACGGGACCATATCAGCAAAAAAGAGAAAGATTAACTTCTTACTTGACCATCACCCTTGATAATCCATTTATAGGTGGTGAGCTCTTCGAGCGCCATAGGTCCGCGCGCATGCATTTTCTGCGTGGAGATACCGATTTCGGCACCCAATCCGAATTGTGCGCCGTCGGTCCATGCCGTCGTCGTGTTCGTATAGACACAAGCCGCATCCACCATCAAGTCGAACTTAGCAATGGAAGCGTCATCCTTGCTAATGATCGCCTCGCTATGCTTGGAACTATATTGAGAGATGTGATCCAAAGCAGCGTCCAAAGAATTGACGGTTTTAATGGACATCTTATAATCCAAGAACTCCTTTCCGAAAGATTCGGCAGTCGCATGCTCCAAATAAGGATACTTACCCGCCAAAGCCGCATATGCAAGATCATCGGCATAAATAACCACATTCTTCGTAGCCATTCTTTCGCAGACAACCGGAAGATCGGACAGTCTCTTTTCATGGACGATAAGACAATCCAAAGCGTTGCAAACGCTCACTCGACGAGTCTTAGCATTAAAGACCACATCCTGAGCTGTCTTCAAATCGCCGCTTTCATCGAGGAAAATATGGCATACGCCAGCTCCCGTCTCAATGACCGGGATATGGGCATTCTGACGCACAAAGTTTATCAATCCGGCACTTCCCCTAGGAATAATCATATCCACATAGCCAACCGCATTAAGCAGTTCGCCGGTTGACTCCCGTCCAGCAGGCAAGAGAGCCACGATATCCTCAGAAACACCCATCCGACGTAATACGGAATGAATGATGCCGACAATCGCGGTATTAGAGTTATGGGCATCTGTACCGCCCTTCAAGACACATGCGTTTCCGGACTTCAAACAAATGGAGAAGACATCGAAACTGACATTAGGACGTGCCTCGTAGATGACGCCAATCACACCGAAAGGCACACTGATTCGCCGCAACCACAAACCATTCGGACGATGCACATCCTTCAATACCTTACCCAATGGAGACGGTAGGCTAGCCACATTCCTGATATCCGATGCGATTCCCGCAATGCGTTCTTTGGTTAACATCAAACGGTCATACATCGGATTAGACTTTTCCATCTTATCCAAATCCTTCTGATTCTCCGACAAAAGATAGTCGGTTTGCTTCTCTGCCTCATCGGCTACCGCCAACAACACCTCGTTAATCTTCGCGTCGCCAAGACCATTTAGCGTCTTGGAAGCGTCACGTACAGCGGTGAATAATTCAGTCATTTCCATTGTGGTATATATATTAATTCATAATGCTTTATTGCAAATTTACGATTTCAATCAAAATAATAAAAACGGGAATCACAAAAGTTTTATTCTTCACCCAAAGCCATTTGCGACAATGAGGACAGAACATGGAAAGCTATGAAATTCCCAAATGTGGCAGGCATATAAGAGATGGTGCCTACTGTCGATACCTTATTCTCTTCCTGTACCATCAAAACAGCCTTTTCATCGGGTAATTCGGAGCTAAACACCACCTTGAAACCCTTCTTTATGCCAAGTTTCCCCAAACGCTTCCGAACTGCTTTCGCCAAAGTGCAATTATAAGATTTGGAAATATCCGCGATCTGAATCTTAGTGATGTCGCTCTTTGCGCCCGCACCCATCGACGAAACGAGAGGCAGACGGCGTTCCATAGCACATTGGATAAGATAGACCTTCGGACTCAAGGTATCGATGGCGTCCACCACGAAATCGTAATGGGCCTCATCCAACAATTGAGGGATCAATTCATCCTTCAGAAAAACGGCATGGACATGAAGGTTCAACTCAGGATTGATGTCGAGAAGACGCTTCCGGAGAACTTCGGTCTTATCCATCCCCAACGTTGAATGCAAAGCCACCAACTGACGGTTGATATTGCTTTCGCTCACCTTGTCGGCGTCAACGATGGTGATCTCGCCGACACCACCTCTCACAAGCATCTCTGCCGCATATGCGCCGACACCGCCAACACCTACGACCAGTACATGTCTCTTCTCCAGAGAAGCCATTACTGTTTCACCTAAAAGGAGCTTCGTCCTGACTTGCCATTCCTTATCCATCTTAATTAAAGTTTGGGACAAAGTTAAGAAATAATCACCTGCACGGAATATCAAGGCGCACGAAAAAAGCGAAGGGGTGTGGGGCATATGGCTCACACATCGTCGCCTTAAAAATTTTATTTAATGAATTACTCTTTTACGATGGATTCATCATAAACCTCCTTATCCGTGGAGATTTCCAAATGATAAACTCCGGAAGAAAGTCCCTTTACATCGATGGATTCGGATGGCTTCACATTCTCCTTCACCATGACCAAACGACCCAAGTTATCATAAACGAAGAGATCGAAAGAATCCGCGATGTTCACATTCAGGACATCACTGACCGGATTAGGATAGACAGAAACGACAGGTACCATCTCCTCAGACTCCGTCTCCTCCTCCAAATCTGTCGTAAAACACTCATCGCTGTTACATACTCTAGAACTATTAGCGGTACCCGGAGTAGGAGAGAAGACACGTCCACCGGAACAATCACCA
This sequence comes from Paludibacteraceae bacterium, assembly GCA_045617845.1. Lineage (GTDB taxonomy): Bacteria > Bacteroidota > Bacteroidia > Bacteroidales > Paludibacteraceae > UBA1181. Next base: position 51,118 of record JAZLJL010000084.1, read on the forward strand.
AATGTCACCCATTCATCACCACCATCACTCAACAAACCATATGACTTATTCTCCTCGGTATATCCATATTCAGCGTCATCGACAATATACACATCCTCTCCACATTTCATATTAATCGCAATATACGAGTTAGATGTATTGGACAACTTGAATCCCACATGCAAAGGGCCACGGAAAGACATTCCATCCGCCCAAACAAGCAACCTGCCCTTAGGCGCCACCTTAGTCTCCTCGTATCCATAAGGAATCATGTACTTCGTACTCTTCCTGGAATTATCAGTCAAATACATACCCGCAAGATTGATAGTCTCGTCTCCGTCATTGTAAATCTCGAACCAATCAGGATAATTACCATATTCGTCGGCTGTGCCTCCTGTCTTGTTATTAGAAGCACAGATCTCATTGATTCTGATGGAAGGTTGCTCACAGTCGCCCAACTTCTCGAAGACAGCGGTCAAAGAGACATCCCCATTCACCTTCACATGGTAAACAGGATCGGTAGAGACATATTCTCCTGTGGAAGTAGGAACCGCAGGAGTCCCATAAACGATAGCCTCCTCGAAGGAAAGCTTCAAATCAGAACTCTTCGCCTCATGCTGGTGCACCTCCACGGCAAAAACATTCTTACCCTTCACCAATAAAGAGCAAGGAATAACAACAGTCTCAACGGAATCATTTGCCCAAGTACTGGAGAACTTCGTTCCACTCACTTGGTTCACATCGATATTGCTGTAGGCAACCCTTTGACCATTCACGTAAAGAATATAAGAGTCATCAAAAGTAACGCGCGCGACAATCGCCTTCACGTCATCAAGGTCATCCATATCAAACACACTTCTAAAATAAACCGCCGCATAATGGTTACCTGCCTCGCCACTCTCAATGACAGTGTTAAAGTCAGAGTCATCACCATCATGATAGCCCATCACACCTGAACCAGGCAACCATGAAGAATCGTCAAAGTCCAAATATCGCCAACTCTTTGAGGACATACCATCCTTTGAAGTATAACACTTCCACTCCCTGGTTTGGGTATAGGCAAGACTCGTCGTATCAATCGGATCCTCCTCAACGACCACCTCCGTGTTATTAGATTCGCCCTCGCTCTTCCACCCAAGGAAACGATATCCGACTTGAGGGATAGCCTCAACCGTCAACTCCCTGCCTGAAATATACTTTCCTGAGAATGAAGAAGAAGGGACAAGGTCACCGTTCATCAAGACATGACATTTTGATGAGCTGGAAGCTAAATTCAGTCTCACTAGGCTACTACCATCGTTCTCAGGGAAGTTATCCTTATCAAGCATTTGACTGTAAATATAGCCAGGACGATCTTTCGCGAAATCCAACATGATTCGTACTTTCTCCATGTTATCCAATTGAGCACCATCGAAAGACGCGCAGAACTCTTTTGATACCAATCCGGAAATGCTATCCCAAGTAGCTTCCACATTTTCATACTTCAGAGTGGTACCGAGCTGAATCAAATATCTATTTAAGAATTTATCCCTAAAAGTCTTGTTTTTCATCAAATTGGAGAAAATGATGGTTTTCCACTTCGTGTCATCAGTGAAACCTTTATCTTTATCACCATTAGCCCAATTACTACGGGAACCGGCACCCATCGACCACTGGAACATATCGACAGAAGGGACACAATGGTTACCATTACTTTCGTCATAAAGTCCCAAACCAAAATCGGTATCAAAAGAGATCCAACGGAAACGACCATTGTTACGCTCCCTCCACATCTTGCAGTTGTTAGCAGGCCAATCTGTATTGACGATGAACTGCTCGAAAATTTGGTAGTCGATATACTCATCCATATCCATCAACTTAGAAGCCTTGTCAAAATAATCATCCGCCTCAGGATTATTCGTTGAAAGGAAATCGACCAAGTAATTGTAGGCGTCAATCGTTCCACAAGTAGGGACAACACCATTTTTGTTCGTAATCTCAATCACATCGATATCCTTCTCGTCCAAACCATAATTAGATTCGACGAAAGCCTTATTAGTACGTTCACGCAATCCCATCAAACCTTTATATTCACCATTCAAGAAAAAAGCCACAGGTTGATAAGCTTGGTAGTCTATATTCATATGCTTCGCAATGGACTGCATAAAGCCATCTCGGCAACGGATATAACGCTCTTCGTGCCCATTTCCACCATTCCTGAGTTGCAAAGACTTATATTCGTTCCCAATCTTATCCGAGAAAAAGTCGTACTCCAACTTGGTATTCTTATTGCCCATACGATTACCCGCCTTGATCTTCAAAGACTTGACATCGTACTTACGGGAACAACCGCCCATGACCTGGATATCCACCTCATGGGACAAAACACGTTGGTTATTGACAATATACTCGAAATTGGCAGGACGAGCCCAATCCATCACATAATTAAGTTTCCTGTCAGGGAGACAAGAAGTATGTGGATTTTCAGAATATTCATTATACTCAGCACCATCCGTATAGATACCAGTCACGTCATTATCCAGGTTTTCCTTATCAGTCACGATGGACACAATAGGCAAAGTGAAACCGGAAGAACAATTGTTATGTTTCTCGTCCACGAAAAGGAACGTACCTGTCAAAATAGGGCTCGACATCATTCCATCCTTATAAGCCCTTGCCCTTACGATCATGTTTGAGAACGCCTCGACTTGAATACCAATCGATTGATTATACTTATTACCATTATCCTTAGATGGTTCGGAACCATCGGTCGTATAATAAATAGTAGCTCCGTCAGTTTGGGTAGATAAATAAATTACTGTATTGTTGTTCGAAAGGACACCCGGCTGCGCTCCTCTATCATTGAAAGTAGGAGCGAAACAACGGGAAGACAAACTTTTATAGGATTGACTATTCGCTTGTTTGGGAGTCGGCTCCATATAACCGGCAACGCCGTTATAGATACCATAGGAGATGTGAGTCAAAGTGGGCTCATACCTAAAAGAGTCGATGGAAACGCTTGATTGGTCCTTGATCACCAAGATTCCACCACCTGAATCAAGTTTACGCTCCGTCTTGCTATCCATTTCGGAACCATCAAAACAGAACACCTTATATCCATTTCCGGAAACCTTGATAGACTCATTGATTTTCCATTCCCACTCCATTTTAATGGAACCATCAGATTTAATTTTGTAATGTACAAATTTGTACCCCTGCAAATCGACGCTGTGTTCAGCATCATTAGACACTTCAACCCAACCATTATAATTCTGGTCTACCATATAGGTTGAAATATTACATGGCATCACTTCACTCACCCTAACATCCGCATTCGCCGCAAACCCAAAAGACAATCCGGCTAGCACGAATGCCGCCCTTGTCTGTCCGAATCGAATTAGTGTTTTCATAAGCAATTCATTTAAAATTAACACCATTAGAGGTAAGAAAACCCATCAGGAAAGTCGCCTTCCCTGTCAACTCTGTTTCATATCAAATTAGGAGGTTTTTTACCCTTTTCTTTGTAAACTCGATTACGAATATAATAAAATTTCCTTAAAATCAAAAAAAAAACGAACTTATACGCTTGATAATACGCAAAGAATTTTGTATAGGCTTGACCTGATGGAGCAACTTTTTCCTAAAAATCACACGAAGACGGAAATAATACTTTGTGGTATGCAAAAAATAAGATTTCTTTGCGAAACAAATAGATGAAATCTTTTTCTTGAGATGGCTGAGATGAAAAACCTTGCTAAACAGACCGCAATATACGGCGTTAGCAGCATTTTAGGGAAATTCTTGAATTGGTGCCTCGTGCCCCTTTACACGTATGTGCTCACCAATTCCGCCGAATACGGCATCGTGACAAACCTCTACGCATGGACTGCCCTCCTTCTGGTTATCCTAACCTATGGCATGGAGACAGGCTTTTTCCGCTTCGCCAACAAAGAAAAAGAAAAAGTCAACGACGTTTACAGCACCGTAACGTGTTGCGTCGGAGCCACCTCCACCGTCTTCGCCCTCCTGGCCATCGCTTTCAGCCAACCGATCGCTGACCTACTTGGATACTCCAACCACCCCGAGTTCATCTGGATGCTCTGCGTCATCGTGGCGATAGACGCTTTCGACTGCATCCCTTTCGCTTTCCTTCGTTTCCAAAACCGACCCATCCGGTTCGCATACTTGAAACTCGCCATGATCTTGGTGAACATCCTCTCCAACCTCTTCTTCCTGATAGCATGCCCGAAAATCAACGAAACCCATCCGGAATGGACCTCATGGTTCTATAATCCATCATACGGTGTGGGATACATCTTCGTCTCCAACTTCATCTCCACCCTATTCGTCACATTGATGCTGTTGCCGGAAATCCTCAAGACCAAACTGAAAGTGGATTTCTCTATGCTCAAATCAATTCTCCAATACTCTTTTCCACTCCTTATACTAGGCGTGGCGGGCATCATGAACCAAAGTTTGGATAAAATCATCTTCCCATACCTCATTCCGGATAGGGCCATAGCCGACGCCCAACTCGGCATCTATGGAGCATGCTTCAAGGTGGCGATGGTAATGATGATGTTCACCCAAGCCTTTCGTTACGCCTACGAACCATTCGTTTTCGCCCAAAATAAGGGAGGCGACAAGAAGCAGGAATGTGCGGATGCGATGAAGTTCTTCGTCATCTTCTCTTTCCTCATTTTCTTAGGAATGGTATTTTACTTGGATATACTAAAATTCCTCATTCGAAGCGACTATTGGGAAGGCCTACGAGTAGTGCCGATTATTCTGATCTCCTACCTCTTCCAAGGCATCTTCTTTAACCTCGCTGTATGGTACAAACTGACCGACAAAACGCAATATGGCGCCTATTTCTCTATAATAGGTCTAATAATCACCTTATTAGTAAATATCCTATTCGTGCCAAAATACGGTTACATGGCTTCCGCGGCTGCCTCGCTCTGCTGTTTCTTCATCGTCACTCTCCTCTCCTATTTCATCGGACAGAAGCACTACCCTGTCCCATATGACCTGAAGACAATTTTCTTATATGCGGGTGTGACAGCGCTCTTCTTCGCCATACACACCTTTTCACCGGCACAGGGCATCCTCAGATATGTGCAAGATACTCTCCTGCTGATACTCTTCGTGACGTTAATCATCAAGAGGGACTTGCCATTAAAGGCAATACCGGTCATCGGAAAGTTTTTCAAATAAATCCCGTATAAAATCATATCCGTAGGGGACGGATATCGCAATTGTACCGACGGGGAAAAACTGGCCTCCACTATCGCACCACATGCCCAAACCTCCAAAATTGAAAATATTTATACGAATTTTCGTACCTTCGATAAAAATCCCTAACTTTGGCAAAATTATTCGATTGAGATAATGGAAAAGATTGACGAGCTAGATAAGGACATCCTAAAAATCATCACAAGAAACGCCCGCATACCATTCAAGGATGTGGCCGCTGAATGTGGCGTTTCCCGCGCAGCCATCCACCAACGTGTACAACACTTGGCCGACTTAGGCGTGATCATCGGTTCAGGCTACCATGTCAACCCGAAAATCCTAGGTTACCAGACTTGTACCTATATAGGCATCAAACTCGAAAAAGGTTCCATGTACTCCGAAGTGGTTCCTGAGCTGGAAAAAATACCCGAAATCGTCGAATGTCACTTCACCACTGGTCCATACACCATGATGGTGAAACTCTACGCCAAAGACAACGAGCACCTCATGCAACTCCTAAACGGAAAAATCCAAAGCATCAAAGGAGTATCTGCCACGGAAACGCTCATTTGCCTCGAACAAAGCATCAAAAGGGAACTGCCAATCTCCCTATAAACCGGAGGTTTCACCCCATTATTAAGGCGATGGCACAATCTATCGAGATAACCAATTTGTACATTGTCTTGAAACAATAAACGATAAGTGTTTAAATATTAAGCACTTACAATATATCGGGAAATCTGGAGGAAATTGCCGCAAGGGTACTATTCGGATATTCCTATTTCTTTCGTATTTTCGCGTCACGAACATGTGGGTTGGATTATGAATGACAACATAGTAGATACTATCACCAAAGGAGATTACAAATACGGATTTGTAACCGACATCGAAACCGAAATCATCCCCAAAGGATTAAGCGAGGAGGTTGTACGCCTCATCTCCCAAAAGAAAGGAGAACCAGACTGGCTTCTTGAATTCAGGCTGAAAGCCTACAAACATTGGCTGACGTTGAAAGAACCCCAATGGGCACACCTCTCCATTCCCAAAATCGATTACCAAGATATTTACTATTACGCCGCCCCTAAGAAAAACGCCCCAAAAAGCGAAAAGGACATCGACCCTGAGTTATTGAAGACCTTCGATAAGTTGGGCATTCCACTGGAAGAGCAAAAAAGTCTTGCGGGAATGGCGGTGGACGCCGTCATGGACAGCATCTCCGTCAAGACGACATACCGCGAAAACCTCGCCGAACTGGGCATCATTTTCTGTTCGTTCAACGAAGCGGTGAAAAACTACCCGGACTTGGTGAAAAAATACCTAGGAACCGTGGTCCCTTACACCGACAACTACTTCGCCGCCCTCAATTCGGCGGTCTTCAGCGACGGCTCCTTCGTCTATATCCCGAAAGGGGTCCGTTGTCCGATGGAACTCTCCACCTACTTCAGAATCAACGCCGCCCAAACCGGACAATTCGAACGCACACTCATCGTGGCTGACGACGACAGTTATGTCTCCTACTTGGAAGGCTGCACCGCCCCTATGCGCGACGAAAGCCAGCTGCATGCGGCAATTGTCGAACTCGTGACACACGACAGGGCGGAAATCAAATACTCAACCGTACAAAACTGGTACCCCGGCGACAAGGAAGGGAAGGGAGGTATCTACAATTTCGTGACCAAACGTGCGCTCTGCAAAGGCATCTCGTCAAAGGTGTCTTGGACCCAAGTGGAGACAGGATCGGCCATCACATGGAAATATCCTAGTTGCGTGTTACTCGGAGACAATTCGGTAGGTGAATTCTATTCCGTCGCCGTCACGAACAACTTCCAACAAGCCGACACCGGAACCAAGATGATCCATCTCGGCAAAAACACCAGAAGCCACATCGTCTCCAAAGGAATCTCAGCAGGTTACAGCCAAAACAGTTACAGGGGATTGGTGAAAGTGACGAAGAACGCCAACGGCGCTCGTAACTTCTCCCAATGCGACAGTTTGCTCATGGGAGACAAATGCGGAGCCCACACCTTCCCTTACATGGATATCCAGAACGACACGGCGATCGTGGAGCACGAGGCGACCACCTCGAAAATCAACGAGGACCAAATTTTCTACTGCAACCAACGTGGCATCAGCACCGAAGACGCCGTAGGCTTGATCGTAAACGGATACGCCAAGGAAGTGCTCAACAAATTACCGATGGAATTCGCGGTGGAAGCGCAGAAATTGCTGCAGGTTTCATTGGAAGGTTCCGTGGGATAAAAAAGAATTAAGAGTTAAGAATTAAGAATTAAGAGGTGGATCGTTCCTCTCAAAATTCAAAGATTCAAAATTCAAAATTAACTACAATGTTAGAGATAAAGAATTTGCATGCCAGCATCAATGGCAAAGAGATTTTGAGGGGAATTAACCTGTCGGTCAAGGCAGGTGAAGTACACGCCATCATGGGACCTAACGGTTCCGGTAAGAGCACATTGTCTTCCGTATTGGCGGGCGACCCGACTTTCACGGTTACCGAAGGTGAAGTTTACTTCAACGGGAAAAACCTATTGGAGCTCTCACCGGAAGACCGTTCCAGGGAAGGTATTTTCCTCAGCTTCCAATATCCCGTGGAGATTCCCGGCGTCAGTATGGTGAACTTCATGCGCACCGCGGTAAACGAACATAGGAAATATAAAGGATTGGACCCCATGTCGGCTTCCGACTTCCTCAAACTGATGCGTGAAAAGAAGGAATTGGTGGAATTGGACAATAAATTGGCTAACCGTTCCGTCAACGAAGGTTTCTCCGGAGGCGAAAAGAAACGTAACGAGATATTCCAAATGGCGATGCTGGAACCTAAATTGTCCATTTTGGACGAAACGGACAGCGGATTGGACATAGATGCCTTACGCATCGTCGCAAGCGGCGTAAACAAACTTAAAAACGCCGACAACGCCAGCATCGTGATCACCCACTACCAACGTCTGTTGGATTACATTGTACCGGACATCGTCCATGTCCTCTACAAAGGCCAAATAGTGAAGACTGCAGGAAAGGAACTGGCGCTTGAACTGGAAGAGAAAGGATATGACTGGATTAAAAAGGAATTGGGCGAATAATTGAATCGAATATGTCTGTAGAACAATCATACATAGATATTTATAAGCAATACGGCGACGTCATCAAGAAGAACAGCGCCGACCCCATGAACGCCCTAAGGGATGAAGCGTTCGCATCCTTCCAAAAGACCGGATTCCCTACCCAACGACAAGAGGATTTCAAATACACCAACCTGAGCGAACAATTCGCGGTTAACTACGGCATGAACCTCAACAGAATTGAGCTGAAAGAGAATTTCCGTTGCGACGTTCCGGGTATTAACGCTTATCTTTTCTACATCGTCAACGATACTTTCTTCTGCCCGCCCGAAAGCATAAAAGCGATGGATGAATTACGCGAAAAAGGCGTTTCCATCGGTAGTTTAAGGGAGTATTCAAAAACAGAACCCAAGTTGGTGGCGGCATATTACGGTCAAACGGCGAGTTGCGGGAAAGATCCTTTGGTCGACTTCAACACTAGTTTCGCGCAAGATGGCTTTTTCCTTCACGTTCCGGACAACACCGTTCTCGATAAGCCCATCCAACTTATCTGCGTCATGACCGGGAAAGCCCCGATGTTAGGTAATCAACGCAACTTAATCATCATAGGGAAAAACGCGCAAGCGAAACTTTTGCTGTGCGCCCACACCAGAGGGGAAATCGAACAACTTTCCAACCGCGTGACTGAAGTTTTCGTCGATGAAAACGCCGTTTACGACCATTATAAATTGGAGAACACACATTCGAAGTCAGTCAGCTTGGCTTCGCTCAACATCAAGCAGAAATCAGGTTCCGAACTGATTGTGAACGACATCACACTCCATAACGGTCTCACAAGAAACAGAATCGTAATCGATATCGACGGGGAACATTGCCAAACTACCTTGAGCGGAATGGCAATCGGCGACGCCAAACAACACATCGACAACTCGACACTTATCAACCACAACTTTCCTAACTGCAAAAGCAAGGAGTTGTACAAATATGTGCTTAATGACGAGGCGAAAGGCGCATTCTCCGGTAAAATCATGGTGGCAAAAGGCGCCTACAAAACGGAAGCGTACCAAACCGACCGAAACGTCTGCATGTCGCCTACCGCCCGCATGTACACACAACCACACTTGGAAATCTACGCCGATGACGTTAAGTGTAGCCATGGAGCCTCAACGGGAAGAATCGATGAAACGGCACTTTTCTATCTTCGTTCAAGGGGTATCCCGGAAGCTGAAGCGAGAATGTTGCTGATGTTCGCCTTTGTGAGCGACGTGCTGGATAACATCCGCATAGAAGCCGTGAAAGATAAGATCAGGATGCTCGTCGAGCAACGTTTCCGCGGTGAGCTTTCCCACTGCAGCGGATGCGGGGCTTGCAAATAAAGGGCGATTTCATCGAGAATAATAACAAACACAATACACCCCGAAAGTTGGTCAAATAACTTTCGGGGTGCATTATCTCTGCATTCAATTATCCATGGATTTTAAAAGGCGAATCATTATTGGCAAAAACGAACCATGTTCTATTATTTGTCGTCTATCCCACAATAATAATTCTAAAATATTTTCCTTCCGTGTATCGCCTCATGTTCATCCCTCATGACGGGAAGAATATTGTTCAACGCATTATTCGTTTTATTCCTATCGATATGATGAACATCCATCTGAGGATTAAGTCGAAACACGTCAAAAAATGTATACGCCATTAAGAAGTGAACCTTATACGATTTGTATTTCAAACGTATACGGTAATAGCCAGAAGGAGTAAAGATAGGTTCCAGAAATTTTTGTTCCTTCTCAGACCATATTGTTCCATTCTCACCAGCATAATAAGCATATAATCCATACTCTGCGCTGTAATATGGAGCCAATGGTATTCCCATAAACCTCACACCATCCTTATAATCAACTTGACCTCTCATCTCTATGAATTCATATCATTTCCTTGCATACATAAGAGCAGCAAAGAAATTAGCGTAAAGATTTTCTTCATACACTTAGAATATTAGAATTATACATCAAAATCACATAATTAAACACTTTATTTGCGTCATTCCACAAAATTAAACAAATTTTAAATTTCCACACAAACGCCAATCTAAAGACAACGTTTTAGACAAACAAGTGATTGCCCCCCAAATTGAGAAAACATTTTTTGTCATAATATATGAAGAGCAGGCCATAAACTCGTCCAACAACAATACGAAAATCTTCAACACATTGAAGAAATTTACGTAAAATTCTTCAGTTCGTTGAAGATTTTTACGTTTCAGCCAAATATTCCAAATAATTTTCCCTTGACAAAACAGTATATGACGCATTGGGATAGGCTGTCGAGAAGGCTATCGGACATTTAGGTCTCTTATCACCCCATTTGATTTCAAAAGCCTCTATCGAAGAGTCGTCCGAACACTCTATCAAGTCAATCTCCTGTTTATCATACGTTTTCCAAAAATAAAATTCGTGGTGCAATCGTCCATTATGATTACGTTTCATACGTTCGCTTATGAGATAATTCTCCCACATAGCGCCCACGTCCTGACGAAGGGAGAGCGGAGAGAAATTGTTTATCACAGCATTTCTAACACCGATATCATAGAAATACCATTTACCAGCCTTCGATATCTCCTTACGAAGATTTCTCGCATAACCACCCACTCGATAAATAACATAAACCATAGACAAGAGATCCAGATACTTCTCCACCGTATTACGGCTCAAACCTATCTGTTTCCCAACTTCATCGTAAGAGACCTCGCTTCCGATCTGGAAAGCGATTAGACGAAGAAGATCAACCATTTTACTAGCACTTTTCAAGCCATCCACAGAAAGTATGTCCTTCAACAAATAAGCATCCACTAAGGAATGCAGATAATCAGCCCTGTCTCTATTCGATTCCGCCAAAACCACGTCCGGATATGCGCCATACAACAAACGGTTCTCTAGATTTTGACGAGTCTTCAGAAGAGATTCAGTCGCACTGATTTCAGCCTGCGAAAAAGGGGTAAGCAAGAACTGAGAGGCACGTCCGACAAGCGGCTCTCCTGCTTGATTCTTCAGGTCGAAAGAGGAAGATCCGCTGGCGACCACCCTAATATTTGGCACCTCATCCACAATCAGTTTCAATTTTTTTCCTATCTCCGAGACATGCTGTGCTTCATCAATGACCAAGAGGTCATATCCTTCCAACAATCTCTTATAATTTGCGATACTACAATTGTCCAACAAAGCGCGAGCATCCGCATCCTCACCATTTAGGACAAGAGGATGACCACCGACCTTAGAAATCAACTGAGTTATCGCAATAGTCTTTCCTGTACGACGTGCGCCGAACAATAGGACTGCCTTATTGGGCTGCAACTTTTGCACCATCTCTGATACTATATGCCTCTCCAAATATTCCATATCTAACCTGTTATTATGGCAAAAATAGCTAAAATCTTCAACCAATTGAAAAAATTTATATAAATTTCTTCAGTGCGTTGAAGATTTTTACGTCACAAACCAGATATTCAAAAATATTTAGAATCAAAATATCTTCGCATCATTCGCTTTCTATCTCTCCGTGTAAAACCAAATACATTCTTAAAGTAGGATTACCAATATCAAATTCCGCTTTTTCAAAGCCAACTTTAATGTAGAAATTAAGTGCGTCTAGTATTATTCCCCGATAATAAAATATGACGAAACACGGAAATTTTTTGCATATATCAAATATTATTCCTATTTTCAACGATAATAAGTTGTTAATGTGAACACTACCGAATATTGAAACTAAACTATATAACCAAATTAGAAGGCTTATGAAGAAACTGTTTATCCTATTAGCGGGACTTTCCGTGGCCCTATTCAATTGCAAAGATGACGATTCGAACAATAACTGTACTTCCGAACACCGAAAAGATGAGACAAACCATCGAAAATAGCAAAGAGGAAGAGGAAAGATGCTGGAAAATGACAGTAAGTATCATGGGGCAAATAAGCATCAACTACGAATTGATGACAGAATCCGAAATTCAAACGATGGTATCAACCATGAAAAGCCAAGGCGTCGACGTTTCGGTGGAAGAGGCATCCGCTTCCGACGAAGACAGATGCGAAATGGATTAATACATTATAAACTAATAAATTAGGAAGGCGTACCCATGAACGGCACGCCTTCCTTGTATATAAAAAAAACAGATGGCATCCGAAGACGCCATCCGACCCCAATAAAATCAAAATCATTGACAACAAACAAATCATAAGACTACCATTCCCTAAAAGAAACCTGTCCTAAATAGGGAGAAATCTTCTGTCGGTTTTTCCCTAACAATCTTTTCACAATCGTTTAATGTAGAACCGAAATATAATCTACTCATTAATTAACAACCATTGCAAATATAGAGGAATAAGGGTTAAGCTCCCCGTTAAAAATAAACCAAAAGAATGGATAAATTTGTCAAAACATATTAGATATAACAGCAATTTTTTCAATATAAAAAGACAAAAAAAGACCTTTCTATCGGGGGAAAGAGAACCATTTCGGGAAACAAATTAACCTTCACGTTTCAAGAACAGATCCGCCAAAAGGACCGCTGATTCTTCCTTATCGTCACTCCCCTTCCAAGCCACAACAAAACGTGTCTTAGCGAACTGGGGTACATAGCCATTTTTCATAATCTCCTGCACCACACTCTTTGCCTTAGCGGACAACGACGCTACGCTTTGACCATCTTGATTCTTCAAATAGAAATTATCATAAATAAGCTTATCTCCACAACGCAACCCCAAGATGAGCCGTTTCTTGTCCTTGAAAAAATCCAAATAGACATCCTTATGGGAGAGTTGTATCACCAATTCATCGGGTTCATCGTACTTTTTCGTATCCAAACGGTATTCGTCACAAAGGGTACGGAAAGGAGAAAAGAGTTGATTATCACAATGGATGAAAAGACAGTTCTTCGCCCGGGTGAATCCGACGTACAAACTACGGCGAGTGTCATCCGTCATAGAGCGATAGTTGGACAACATCATATAGACCGTATCAAACTCACGCCCTTTCGCCTTATGAATCGTAGAGACATACATCATCACACCATTCTCCTGACAAAAATCCTCCACGTTCGACTCGAAGACGAAATCCGTCAAATCGCTTCTATACTTCACCTTCTCGTTAATCGCCTCAAACTCCGAGAAGAAATTACGCAATAGATTCAACATCTCTCCCTCCCCATAGAGTTGAAGAGTCTTCTCTCTGGCGGATAGCCATAAAGTTTCAGGGATAACAGGCGTTTTAAGATCTTTATCAATTAATTTCAAGAAGTAACGGATTTCAGCCAAATTAGAGAAACGGAAACCGTCCATCGACTGAATCAGCTTCGCTTTCAGACCATGGCGGTTCAACAGACAAACTATTCGAAGCGCCTCTTCGTTCGTCCGCGTCAGAACACACGCTTTCTCACCCTTGCAAGTGGATATAATCTGGTCGACCAACGGCTGCTCCATATGAACACCAGCCCCATACTCCGTAATGGAGACGAAACCCTTCTCATGGCGCATCGAAACGATAGGCGCCGATTTCATGCGGACAGAAATCTGCTGGACGAAAGCGTTAGCCAAACGTACCACGCCCTCGCTGCTCCGGTAATTCTCAACCATTTCGTACTTTGATGCGCCGAACTCGTCAATCATCGAACGCATATAGGCAGAGTCAGCCCCTCTGAACTGATATATATTTTGATCATCGTCACCAACTGCGACGACACGCATCTCCTCGTTACGGCTCATCAAAGCCCGCACCAAAGAGAACTCGGTCTCATCCATATCCTGCGCCTCATCGATGACAAGCACCGTCTTATTAATCCTACCCGGCTCCACCTCACCCAATTCAATCATGGAAGCGGCCTTTTGAACCACATCGCCGGCATCCTCCAAATTACCTACTTTCCCGATCAAATCGAAACAATAGGAGTGGAAGGTCTTGATTTCGACATAATGAGCCGCATTCCCGATCAGCGCCAGCAGACGTTTCTTAAACTCGGTCGCGGCGGCCCTGGAGAAGGTCAACATCAGCAACTGTTCATGTTTCACATCCTCCAACAACAATAACGAAGCCAACTTATGGACCAAGACCTTCGTCTTACCGCTACCCGGTCCGGCAGCCACTACAATATATTTGGAACGGCTATCCTGAATGATGTTTTTCTGCAAAACGGACAACTCCCCGAATAGTTGCTCATATTTGGCAGGCGTGATGTTCTTCTCAATCTCAGTGGCACGCTTTCCGGCGAAATAAGTCGAAATGAATTTTTTGAAATCCATCTGGAAGTAATCCTGAACGAACCGCAAAGCAGCGTTATAATCCCTCACCATTAGATTCGCATATTCGCCCACGATGTGGATTTGACGGATTTTCTGTTTGTAGAACTCATCCAACATCCGGTAATCCTCCATCTTATATCGATATTTATTATCGACCAAACGCTGTATCTCCATAGCGTTGTACAAAACCATGAAGCCACCTTCAAGTTTCATCGCACCAATTTTAGAGAGATAGAGCAAGGCATCCTGCACATCCTCCAACTGAAGCTTCTCCTGCGGGGCGAAAAGCGATTGGGAATGTTGAGCATTGTACTCCTTCAACATACTAGTAAGGGAGAACTGAACCAATGCGGCATCCTTTCCAGGAGTATTGACCGCCAACTGATAGAAACGATGTATAAAGAAATCGCAAGCCATCAACCTTCGGCTCTGTTTCTCCAAAATCTTATCCTTCGATTGCGACAATACCACACGTATGCTATCATTGGCGACCACCTCATACTTACGCAAGTAACCCTTCACTGTAAGAAAGTAAAATAACGTACGAATTGATTTCACCGACGAATCAGTCACACCATTCAACGCAGCTTGTTCGTTCAACTCCTTATAAGAGAACTCTATTTCATGCTCCTCCACACGTTGCAACAAATATTTCTCCAATGCAGCGAAACGATGGAAAATTTGGAGCGAACGATTCTCAGTTTTATCGATGAAAGCGGACATATCTTGCGAATCTGCCAAGATACCATCCTGCCGCATCAGATTAACTGCCGACACCACCGCCGTCTTTGTCATGCCCAAAATATCCGCCAAATAATCGACACGAGACTCCGCCTCATCGTTTTGCGAATTTTCAATACTTCTGCAGGATATCAACGATTTAATGATACGGATAGCGTTCACCCGTGTCTCTTCGTCGAAAAGAGGTGAATCCGTCAACCTTTTCCGAGCCTCATCCATATTCTTCACCATGATACCCGTAGCGAAGACATGCGGCACATTGTTGCCCCTAGTGATATAGCCGGCATCCTCCAAAGCAGCCACCGCCGTGCGCACACGCGTCTCAACGTCGGCCACGCTATCATCCCAGCCAGCCTCACGCGCTATCTCAAGCGCAGAACAACTGATACTCTTCCGTTGCCTTGTAAAACCCTTAATCGCACTCCAAACCTGCTGAATCTCGCTAATACTCAGCTTCGTCTGATTCAACAAGATGAAATGTTTATCCAAATCCTTGTCGCTATATAAAACATAACACTTCGCCTCCATGTCGGGATTGCGACCGGCGCGCCCGGCCTCCTGCACATAGTTCTCCAAAGAATCCGAGATATCGAAATGAACCACCAGCCCCACATCCTTCTTGTCCACACCCATACCGAATGCGGAAGTCGCCACAATCGCCCTCACCTCATTCTGGATGAAGGCGTTTTGGTACTTGATCTTATCGTTCGCCTCCATTTTCCCATGGAAAGGATAGGTAGGAAAACCATCGCTGGAAAGCTTATCCGCCAGTTCTTTAGTACGTCTTGTACGGGAGACATAAATAATGGTCGGACAATTATGCTCCGTCATCAAGCCACGAAGAAGATTGTATTTTTCCTCCTCAGTCTCCGCATACAACACGGAATATTTCAGGTTCTTACGATTAGACGAAGAGGCGAAGAGACGCAAATCCAGACTTAACTTACGCTTGAAATAATCACATATATCTGTAATAACCTTCTGCTTGGCGGTCGCCGTAAAACAAGAGACCGGGATAGGGTTCTGCAGCCCTTTTTTCTCCTGAAGTTTTTTAATAAAATCGCCAATATAAAGATAATCGACCCTAAAATCATGTCCCCATGCCGAGAAACAATGCGCCTCGTCGATCACAAAACGGACCACATTTCGAGAGAGCAGCAACTTCTCAATCGTTTTGGATCGCAACATTTCCGGAGATATATAGAGCAACGTCGCAGAGCCGTCCGCCACACGCATGAACGCGTTAGAACGCGAAACAGGATCCAACATACCGTTGATGGTCACCGCCTCAGTCAATCCACGCTCCACAAGATTATCCACCTGGTCCTTCATCAAAGACTGAAGAGGGGAAATAATCACCGTCAAACCATGGACGTTACGACCCGCCATAATAGCGGGCAATTGGAAAGTAAGAGATTTACCTCCACCCGTAGGGAAGATAGTCAACAGCGAATCACCATGAACCGCCGCGCGCACCGCATTTTCCTGCATCGGCTCCCCATCGAACAAACGGAACTGCGAGTACCCGAAAATATCCTTCAACCCTTTATAGACATCCAATTGTTGGGCGCAATATGGGCAAACAGCCTCACAAGGCGTGTTACACAGATAGGAAAGGATATTCTCAATGCGAGGATAATTTTTCAACAACCAAGGAGGAGTGAGTGAACAACGATCGTCCGTATTAATCAAAGCAAGCGCATACGCCAACTCCACAGGACTTTGCGAAATCAAATAACGGATATTCTTGTTTTCGCAAATCTTGCCCTTGAAGAACTGATAAATCCGATCTTCTAGCCCTTGAGCGTCAGGATGGACGCCCACATAATCAAAAAAACTTCCGAATTCATCGAAAGAATACAACAATGAACAATAGATTTGCTTCAACATTTCCGGCAGTGCGAAAAAGGCATTCAACTCATCTAAAAAGAGCTCTTTCGCCTTCACACAATCATTCAACGGATTATTAATCTCATCCACCAACAATTTGTCATCTTTCAGCAACCTATGGTAAGGTCGACGAGGAAAAAGCAACGGAGAGAGATAAAGAGAGTCAATCGTCCTATGCGCATAACGATCCAACTCCGCCGGCAAGTGTTTTAGATCATGGTGTATGATATTATGCCCACATAGATACTCAGCCGAAGAGACGAACTGAAGGAAATGTGTAATCGACTGTGTATGAAGTTTTTCATCTTGCATAGACAAGGCAGCCATATCGCGCACCTTCCCGTCCGCGACAGAGACTTCCGTATCCACAAAAAATATCTTCGGCACCATCGACATACAAACTATTCCGAATAATTCTCAATAAAGGGGACTTCTATAAATTCCCCGATTATTAAATATTTTTTTATATAGGTTATTCTTTAATCTTTTGTGCGCTTTTGAACTTTTGTCGCCATCTTGCTGATTTTCACTCAGTCACAGTGCCCGCACTGCTCCTTCGTT
>JAZLJL010000085.1:0-11409 GCA_045617845.1 Paludibacteraceae bacterium
AACTTCTTTTGAATCTCTTCGTCCGTCTTGCCCAAGTATGTCTTGAATGGGCTGGTATAGTTGCCTGTGTAGTATGCACCCGTTCCGTTCTTGCTGTCGCAGTCAGGTCCGAAGTATGCGCCGTTCTCGTCGAAGAATGTAGATACGGTAGCTCCGGTTGTAGTCTGTTGCTGTTGACCTTGTCCCTGTTCTTGTCCTTGTCCCTGTCCCTGACCTGGTTCGTCAGATACTGGATCATCATATGTTTCCTCCTCACCATTACAGTTCTCAACCTTGATAGCGCTTGAAGAAGCTACCACCTTACCCTTAGGATTGGTAATAGTAAGCACGTTGGAACCAGAATTCTTAGCTGTCCATTCTACTGAACCAGAAGCCTTGATTCCATCTTTGATGACATAACCAGGAGCGCCAGTGAACTGAACATAGTTGATGTTACAACCATCTCCGCCTTTTGTGCTCTTGATAGCGAGTCTGAACTTTTGCGCAGTCACCTCATGGCTGAACGAAGCCTTGAAGTCATGTCCGATAGAAGTACCTGTATAGATCGTCTTCCAAGTACCGTTATCATCATATTGAACCTCGAAACTGCTAACAACATCATATTCAGTACATTCGTCAATCTTGATTCCAGAGACGCTTTGAGTCTTTCCGAGATCGAGCTCTATCCACTCGTCCGACCCAGTCATGGTTCCCCAACGGCTGCTACCTCCGTGTTGTCCGTCATCCTTCAAGATCTTATCTGCGGTCCACATAGGATTGCTTGCTGTTTCACCCCACTCTGAAGATGCCTTAGCCTTCGAAACCTCAATTGCGCTGCCATCAGTTCCTTCACCCCAGTTCAAAGAGTAAGTCTTGTCAGCAGGATCACCATCCATTGTCCAACTTATCGTATACTTCTCACCTTTGCAGAATTGGTTTGCGTTAGGCTTTTGGATCTTGAATTCAGGATCCGCTGGACCTTGGTTAGCGTCACCGACCCACATCTTACCATACTTCATATCAAAGCTACCAGAACCTGAACCAACCTCACAAAGGAACTTACAGTCATACAACTGACCTAGAGTTACATTCCCGTTCCAATGTCTCATGTGCTCGGAAACGGAAATGTGACCACATGTACGAGGACTGGTTCTTACGGCGAACACCTGCGTAAATGTGGAATTTCCTGAAATGGACGGAGCATTGGTACGTGTTCCGATGTACAAATCATATGTTCCCTCACCATCGATCGTATAGGTGGTACGCTTGGTCGCACCATAATACAAACCTTGTTGTTGCTGGGTGCTTCCGAAGAAGGTGTTCTCTACAATATAATACTCGACCTCATTCGGAACTTTTGTCCATCCGTAGACACAAATATAGTTGTAACCACCTCCGGAACTACCTTGACCAATCGAGTAGTTGAAATCACAATGAATATCACCATCTAGTTCAGATGGTTTTGGACCAGTACCCCAATAGAGTCCGAGACGGCAAAGCAAGTCATCCGGATTGTTCCATTGCGCTTTGAACTGGAAATAATCCTCATTCGCATAATACGTCATTGACCCATTGCCTCCCGAATTGGTCCACATCTCATAGTTGTAAGGTGTACCAGGAATGTCATGTGTACCACCATTCTGTGCGTTTTGACCGTTTGGCATCGACGGACTCATCTGACAAGGATCTTCTGCATAAGCGTTGAAACCCGAAAATGCCAAAGCTCCAACCGTAAGTGCGCCCATGCACGCATGTCGCCACTTAATAATGTTTTTTCTCATTTGGTTTTCTATTTGATTTAAAGTTGATAAATTCTGTAATAATGTAAAGTTTCGTAAACCGAATTTCGCAATAGTCCCCTTGAGTGTCTCAAGGTTCGTCATCTTTTTTGTAATAGTGTATAAATGTTTCATAATGCAATGTGTTTAATGGTTCATGATACTTCTTCTAAAAATCTCGCTGTCCATCTATACTCGACAACAACACATCTCAATCTTTCATCGATAGCAAATATAGATGAGGTTCAGCTCTTCCAATATGAGTTATTCGGCAAATATGAGTGAATTTTTCGGCAAATAGGCTATGAAGAATTTTGCAAGCCATTCTTAAATAGTTGATTATCAATATGTATAAAGTAAAACAACAAATGGGGTCTTCGAGATTTTTTCGTGTGATATTTCATCCTATCAGGAGTCTTTAAGCTGTAATTACGGACATTCCCCCCCCCTCACAAAATTAAAAAACAGGTTGCCTCACCATGAGACAACCTGTTAAAAAACAGTGTTATGTTTAAGAGAATTATCTCTTCAATAGAGTTTTATCAGACACAAAACCATTCGTGATCAATACATAATTATAGACACCTACAGGAAGGTTGGAGATGTCGATCGTCCTGGTATGCGTGCCAGCTTCCAAATCCTCATTCACAATTTCCATCACCTTCACGCCCAACTGATTGTATAGGACAACCGAAACAAAGGCGCTCTCGGGAATAGTGAATTCAATGGTAGTCTCGTCACTGGCAGGGTTTGGCGTGTTCTGCGACAAGCTATAGCCTTCTGCAGACGTAAATTGATCAATAACAATCGTTTCACTACCAGAAGTGTTTCCGCAACCATTGTTGACGATCTTATGGTTACCCCAATCGTACTTGCCGCTACTGTGGTTGCTGTTAACCGTGCTTGTGCGGACCTTAGTGTTCTGTGAGTTGTCGCCATGAAGGAACTTGTTGATGAACGCCTGAACCGCCTTGTTTTGGTTGCTTGAAGCCTGGCAATGTGTGTGACCTCCCTCAACAACATAACCGAAACGGTCTTCGATACCCATAGCTTTCCAAACCTCTTCCGCTGCCTTCAACGATGCGATACCGGAAGCGTCGCCCAACCATACATAGTCAGGGTTTCCGAATGCCAAGAAGGCACGTGGAGCAATCATTGCGATCAACTCATGATGGTCGTAAGGCAACTTGTCGATCTGCGACTGGAAATTGCTCTTAAAACTGCTTAGGAACCAATCATAGTTAGTGTTGGAGATTCCCTCCACGTCACTACCGATTTCCGAGCTTACACGCCAAGAGTTGATACCTCCACCTCCTGACTCCTGAGCGATGGTCAAAGCGATACGTTCATCGAACGCACCTGCATAAAGCGCCATCTTTCCGGCGTAAGAGCAACCTGTCACAGCAATATGTCCAAGGTCAGCCTTGATCTGGTCCTTCACAATCTCCAAACCATCGATCAGACGGCTGATACCCCAAGACCAAGCGCAATAGTCCGCCTTCGTGTTGAAGGTGCCTGGGTAAAGCTTGTAGAACGGATCGTTCTGGCTCCTTCCGCCACCACCCATACCACTATTGTATTCGGCGATTTGGGAGTGGGTGAACGGAACTTGGATACATTTGGAGAAATATGAGGAAGAGATGCTACCCGTGTTCCCGTCCATACCGATAACGATAGGATGAGGTCCATTCCCCGATGGAACCTGCAATTTTGACGTAAGCGTCAAGCTATTGCTACCATTGTAAACCTTCACGGTCAATGTGCCGCCCGAGTAGGAAGCCTCCAATTTGTCGAACTTAGGCTTCTCGCCGATTTCCCAATACTCTATCTCGCGCTTGATTTCGTTACGACGGCAAGACCAGTCGCAGAAATCAGTTACTTTTCCGCTACCATCGGCCCATTCGAATGGGTTAGGGAGCGTCTTGCAAGATTTCAAATTGTTTTTATCCAACGAAATTGGGTCAGAACAGCCGGCACCTGTGTTTTCCACATTATAGGAAATAGGGTAAACGCCCGGATCGTTTGATGCGGAGCTTCCTGCAGAACCTTGGCCTTGATTTGTTTGCTGACCTTGTTGTTGTTGTTGCTGTTGCTGTTCTCCTTCTTGAGAGGAAGTACCTGCTTTAGTGAACTTGATATAATCCACGTTGGTGTTAGCGGCTTTGATGCTAACCTTCAAGATTTGTTTCCCGGCTTTCAGCTCAACTGTTCCCTTCGCTGACGAATAAGTATCCCAATCGTTCGATTTTCCTGTCCCTTTCAAAGTGGCTAATTTTTTGCCGTCAACCGAAAGGTCGATTGATGGGTCGCCACTACCACAGGACATGCTTGCCTCAACATCATATGTGCCCGCTTCGGCAACGTCTATCGTATACTCCAACCATTCTGAAGTGGTAGTATATCCGACAGCCTTGCCATTACCGGCTTTTACGATATCAACATATTCGTCAGTACGATATTTCGCGTCGCCTTCATTCTTTTCGTCAGAATCGCCATAAGCCTCATCCGGACCACCTTTGTCGTAATCCTCTGCTTCAACGGTTCCAGGAATTGCAAACGCACTCGTATAAGGAGCTTGTGGTTCGGTTACACGGATAGATTTGGAAGACTCGACTTTACTGCCATCCGCCAAGGTAGCGGTCGCTTTTACTGTGTGGTTACCGGCAGTAGCGGTCCATTTTGCGCTCCATGGAGATGAGGTCAAATTGGCGATATTTTCACCATCAACTGAAAGAGCGATTGATTTGACTTCTGATTTTGTGTCCGCCTTCAAAGTGAATGTAACTTCGTCACCCTCAGAAATTTTCTTCCCAGATTCAGGAGATTCGAATCTGATGGCGTTTATATCTGCGTCACCGACCCACATCTTTCCATAATGCAAATCAAAGCTACCGGAACCTGAACCAACCTCAGCAAGGAACTTGCAATCGTAAAGTTGGCCGAGGGTTACATTGCCTTTCCAATGCCTCATGTGCTCTGAGACGGAGATGTGGCCACATGTACGTGGACTTGTCCTTACGGCGAACACCTGCGTAAATGTGGATGTTCCTGAAATGGATGGAGCGTTATTACGTGTACCGATATATAAATCATAGGAACCCTCACCATCTATCGAATAGGAGGAAACCTTGTTCGCTCCATAATACAATCCCTGTTGCTTCGAAGTGCTTCCGAAGAATGTGTTCTCAACGATATAGTACTCCACCTCATTAGGAACCTTGGTCCAACCATAGACGCATATATAGTTGTAACCACCTCCGGAACTTCCTGCTCCGATTGAGTAATTGAAATCACAATGGATATCACCGTCTAACTCATCCGGCTTGGGACCTGTTCCCCAATAAAGTCCCAGACGGCAAAGCAAATCGTCCGGGTTGTTCCATTCCGAATGGAATTGGAAATAATCCGCGTTCGCATAGTATTTCATCGAAGCGTTATTTCCCGAATTTGTCCACATTTCGTAATTGTATGGCGTTCCGGAAATATCATGCGTACCACCATTCTGTGCATTTTGATTTGCCTGCATAGTGAGGTTCATATCACATGGATCTTCGGCGAAAGCATTGAGCCCTGAAAATGCCAAAGCACCAACAGTAAGCACGCCAGTGCACATCCGACGTAATTTGTGTGTTTTTCTATTCATTTCCATGATATTTAATTATTAATATATTGAATAACAAATGATTAAATTGACTGTCGTTTATGTAAAACGCCTTACGCTATACGACACATGCCTTAATGATATGTTTCATAATTCTAAGTGTTTTAATGGTAAAAAAACTATATACTAAAATCTTTGTATCTCCCGTCACCACATACGAAGTACCATAATTGCACATAAAGACAATCGAACAATTATAATTCCTACCAATGTTTCGAATCGGGAAATTATTAACTCAACTACTATCGAATAACTTTTACTATCGAATAACTTCCAAGATTGCTTGCCAAACTAATTGACTTCCAATCAAACTGTGCAAATATAAATGTTTATTTCTTAATTAAAACATTTTTCCGTATAAATTTTTAAGCGTACGCCCTTTTACTTAGTTTCTATGATAGGATTTTTTCAATATATTATCCCCAATTTACACTTCTTGCATTATTGTACGATAAGTATATTATACACTTTTATTATCTTTGCGCAACAAAATTGACCAACAAATGTATAAGACATTATTCATAGATTTTGACGATACCTTGTATGACACAAGGGGGAACGCCGAACTCTCGTTGAGAGAGATGTTCGACCATTTTCAATTAGGGCAATATTTCCCGGACCCCGACGTCTTTTACCGTTCTTATTGGAAGACGAACGTCGAGCTGTGGGACGCATACGCCAAAGGGGAAATCGAACGTGACTACCTTATTGTCGAAAGGTTCCGTCGCCCTCTAGCCGAGGGCAAGGACGCTTCCGGAAAGAGTTTCGATCCATCAAAGGAGTTCTGCCTACATGTCAGCGATGTGTTCCTAGACTTTTGCGCCGACAAACCGGGCGTCGTGGATGGCGCTCATGAACTGATGGCTTACCTAAGGGAAAAAGGATACGCACTCTATATGTGCAGCAACGGATTCCACGAAGTACAATATCGTAAATTAAAGTCTTCCAATCTGTTAGATGCATTCGACGGCGTCATTCTATCAGAGGACGCCGGTGCGAACAAACCAAGTCAGGCATATTTTGACTATGCCATTCGCACCTCCGGGGCATCCATTCAAGACACTTTGATGATTGGGGACAACTTCGCCACGGACATCCTAGGCGCCAAGGCGGCGGGTCTTCACGCAATGTTCTTCAACCGCCATCCTGAATCGTTCAAGGCGACCGAACCGGTGGAGTATGAGATTCACTCGCTACATGAGGCGATGAAAATCTTATAAAATTAATCGATAGAGGTGGCAATGGCTTTCTGAATGAAGTCCCCCACCCTTTTCACATATTCTTCAGGATATTGCTTGACGGTGGTGATGTGGTCTCCTCCAGGCACGATCCAAATCTCCTTGTACCCTTGTTCTTTGGCCGCGAATAGGTTCTTGCCGTTGGAAACAGGAACACGTTCGTCACAATTACCATGTATGATAAATATGGGCAAGACGGACTTCTTTACCATCTTGATCGCATCCGCATCCGTGAACGCCCAGCCTAAGAAGCATTTCGCGGCGAAGTTCGCCGCTTGGAAAAATGGGAAACCTGGCAAATGGAGTTTCGTGTTGATTTCGTGGATGAATTCAACCTCGGCGGACTGGAACCCGTTTTCGTTGATAATGCCTTTCACATTTGCGGGCATCGGCTCGCCGGATGCCATCATCACCGTGGAACCTCCCATGGAAATACCATGTAGGATGACTGGTAGAGGTTGCCCATCCGCACCCAAAAACTTCTCATTCACAACGTCTATCCATTGGATGACGTCAAGACGGTCTTTCCAACCCATCTGCGTGACTCGTCCCTCGCTCTGCGCATGATGGGCCAAATTCACCATCACGACATTGAAATTCAAATCCTCCCTGTAAACCCTAGCCTGCGGAATAGTCTGCAAGGCACAACCGGAGTAACCATGAACCAATATCACGGTACCCACCGCATTCTCCTTGGGAATGAAGTAAGCATGAAGACGTAGTTTATCATGGTTGGTGATATACTCCTCGGTGACGATGCCTTCGCTCTTCAACCCATCGAACCACTGAAGCTTCCCTAAGTACTTCCTAGCCTTAGTCAACTTGTTACGGAAAGTCTCCTCTTTCCTGCCATACGTGTCATGCAAGACCGAAATCAACAAAAAGAAGATTCCGAAAAGGAAGAGGAAGGCGCAGATAGACGCAACAATAATCAGAATGATTTTTAACATACCCATAATTTCAACGTTTTGTAATTCCACAAATATAATACTAAATGAATTATTATAATCCATATAATATGCTTTATATTCAATACTATTTTCTGACACCATCGGGGGAAGTACCTTATCCGAACAGAAAAAAAGCATTTTCCCTCCAACTCTTAAAAAGCGAAACGAGTCAACCGCTTATTTTTTTATGCGAATTTCAATAGGTGGTAGAATCCTTGAGCATGAATTCTTACTAGTAACCCAAAGCTTCAACCATATAGTTGTTTTCCCACAATGCTTTTTTAAATATTTTTTTCAATAGGAGAAATATGATAGGGATTTTCAATTCGCAAGTCGTCAGACAAACCAGCGGATGTGAGTGTTTTTAATTCAGCATTCAAAATTCTCAAAGTTTCGTTTGCCCCAATACTCAACATATAAGAAGTTACGCTTATTTTTTGTACACCCAACATTTCTCTTCTAGCTATGGCGGAATCCAACGGGTTGACATATCTCACGTCCTTAAATGTCGAGTCTAATTCAAAAATAACTTCGAAATAACATCGATCATCTTTTTCATACCCGGCCAATCTTTGTGCCTGTGCCGAGAATATGCACAAGCATAGGCAAAAAAGCGATACGATGTATTGGATGTGTCTCATATTTGCGTCGAAAATCATTTAGAAATTGTCGGACCAACATAGAGACATAGCGCAAGACGTAGCGCGCTACGTCTCTACAAATCACGTTATGTAAAGATAAATAAAAAATATCCGCAAATCAAACTAAGCGGGAAGATGGATGACGCATGGTCGTGGAGATGCGGCGCACCAAGCCTTTGTGTTGAGCGTTGCGATGATCAGTTCATTTCTTATGGATCTTCTATAATTCGAATCTCAATAGGACACATATTCCTTTTCTCCGACCTCTCACCTATTGCCACAAAACTCAACCAAACAGGTGATATACCTAAATGTCTGATTATGAATTTTTTTTCTTTCATTGTAAAAAGGCTGGGATTTTTCAAACGCAAATCGTCTGACAATCCGGTAGATGTAAATGACGTCAGCTTGCTTTCATAAATATACATTTTATATACTCCGTCATTCGGGAAAATATGTTGTATGATAATCTTTTGCGCTCCTAATAATTGTCTTTTGGTTATGGCGGAATCCAACGGGTTGACATATCTCACGTCCTTAAATGTCGAGTCTAATTCAAAAATAACTTCGAAATAACATGGGTCTTTTTTTTCATAGCATGCTAATCTTTGTGCCTGTGCCGAGAATATGCATAAGCATAAGCAAAAAAGCGATACGATATATTGGATGTGTCTCATATTTGCGTCGATGGTTAATGTGGAAGCCATATGGTTGCGGAGAGATTATTTATAATCACTCTCGACCATAAAATTAGGTAAATAATTTTTATAAATCCTACTATATTATTTCACTTATGCCCTTTCAGGGCGATTGTGCCGCACCGTTCCTCCCATACCCAGGGCGTTGCCCATGGGCTATGCAATAATGGGCTTTCAGCCCTAAATCGGCGGGACGCTATGGGTATTTGTCTGAATTTGTATTTTTTTCAAATCCCAATACAAAAATTGGAATTTCTTTTATTTTTGTACAATCAATTTTAATTGTTTTTATCATGAAAAAAATTTTATTATTCTTAGCTCTATTTTTTTCTTGTGATATGTTTGTGTTTTCACAAGGCAAGGAAAATGATTACTTGTCAGTTTATTTGTTGGATCATGATGGTGATGTGACGAATATACGTGCTACACCATCTGGTAAGGTGATTCAAACACTTTCAAACAAAGAGGATTATACGATAACCGTGTGTGAATTTCAAAATAAATGGTGGTATATCTGTCGCCCCATTGAATGTGTAGAGGGAAATCCGATTGTTTTACCAGAAACAGGTGGATGGATTCATTCTTCTGTATTATGTGTCTCTTCCCGTAATTATGGCGGCGAAAAATTATCGTTGCGAAGGATGCCAGATGGTAAGTCTGAGGTGGTGTATTCGTTCTCGGAAGAGATCCAATTTCGTCCTCTCGAACGGAAAGGTTTGTGGGTGAAAGTAATGACTATAGATAAAAAATATCAGGGGTGGATTGAGGCTTCTTGGCTTTGCGGTAACCCAGTTACTAATTGTAATTGATGAAAGAAGCATAGTTAATTTTTTAAATCATTTCCATCATCTTTTTAATCTGTGTTGGATTTTTATAAGGTTTATTTCATATGAAAAAAATTAGTTGTGGAATCTTATGTATGTTGGTTATATGCTGTTTCAGTTGTAAGACAACAAAATACGATTATAAAAAGGACAAACAACTTACGTTTACGGTGGATAGTGTGACTTTCACAATGACGAAAGTGAAAGGTGGTACATTTGTTATGGGTGCAACAGAAGAACAGGGAAATAATGTGTATGATTATGAAAAACCTGCCCATTCTGTCACTTTGTCGGATTATTATATCGGTACGACTGAAGTAACACAGGCATTATGGCAAGCCGTAATGGGTGAAGACGGACAGAAAAAAATGAAAAAGATAGATTCACGCTATGGAAAAGGAAGTGACTTTCCCATGTATTTTATAAAATGGAAAGAAATTATTGTCTTTTTGCAAAAGCTAAATGCCAAGACCGGTATGCGTTTTCGTTTGCCAACAGAGGCGGAATGGGAATATGCAGCACGTGGAGGTAAGAAAAGCAAGCATTTTAAATATGCGGGAAGCAATGATTTGAATGATGTGGCATGGTATTGGTGCAACTCGGGTGATTCGATAGTTGGTGGCTCTTCTGAACATTATTATTTGGCACAATCTAATCATAATAGGTTGCATGCAGTCGCTCAAAAACTCCCTAATGAGTTAGGTTTGTATGATATGTGTGGAAATGTGAATGAATGGTGTTCGGATAATTTTGACAAAGATTTCTATAAACGTTCACCCAACATGAATCCAATATTCATCTCTCCACAACCTTTACAAGATTATCATGTGATTCGTGGTGGTCATTGGAAAACAGATGATACGTTATGTTGTAGAATCTCCTATCGAAGCTGTCCTATTCCTAAAGATTATTGCACAGGTTTTCGCCTTGCTCTCAGTCTAGAAAACAATGAGATGGAAGAGGATACAGTTTCATTGGATTCTATTGCAAAAATGGGACCGTATTATATCTTTCATTC
Organism: Paludibacteraceae bacterium; assembly: GCA_045617845.1. Lineage (GTDB taxonomy): Bacteria > Bacteroidota > Bacteroidia > Bacteroidales > Paludibacteraceae > UBA1181. Next base: position 10,788 of record JAZLJL010000085.1, read on the forward strand.
TGGTCTTATGTTAGCAAAAAATCAAAACGATTCTTATTATAAAAATGTCTATCAGCCTAAAAAATGCAAGACAAAAGCGGATATTCCTACTTTGTTGCCTAAAGAATATGCATTTGACGACTATTGGTTGGAAGCAGATTTTGATGAGGATGGAAGAGTGGATTACATGGTTTGTGTGCGAGATACAAACAGTTGTCGATTTGAATACGAATATGCTTATAGAGAACAAAAGGATTCTTTTATTGACAGAAATCCAAGAGGGTATTTGCTGGTAATGAATAGAGATAATTATTATGAGGTTACGTCTTATAATTATGAATGTTTCCCTTCTGAAAATGAAGATGGCGGAGTCTATTTTCCCCCTGAATTGCAAATATCATATTATAATCAATCTCACCGATTAATAATTGAATATTCTCATGGTCGATATGGTTCTTGGGGATATTCTTTCCGTTATCGTAATGGGGATTTTGAATTGGCGGAAAAATACAATGATGAGAGTGTCAGTCAAATAACAGAGACGACATACTATGAAAGAATTGATTATGAACATGGAATAGCAACATATAGCAAACTGATAAATGAAGATGACTTTTATAACTTTGATGAAAATGATGAAAAT
>JAZLJL010000086.1:0-30940 GCA_045617845.1 Paludibacteraceae bacterium
TTCCTTCAATGCGTCTAGGACTACCTTCGTCTTGAACGCTGAGTCAAACTTGCTTTTTCTTCCCATTGTTTTTTAGTTCTTTTGCAAAGATACACTTTTTCATGCACCTTTGTCGTTGTCTAAATTTTGGGGAGTATTATATCTTGACCACCAGAAGAAGATGACGACCCTGATCCATTGCCAGAAGATGATGAATCATAAATTGAACTATTTGCATAAGAACCAATACTAGAACCAGAACAACCAGATGATTCACCCGAAGATCCTGCACTCTTTAGTGGACTTTTAGTTGGAGAATTCTCAAATGTTTTTTAAGATCATTTGTGCAATTAATGGCATTCTCTTGTAAAAAATCTTTTAAAGACGATGGTATTACAAAATCTTCATCATATCCCAATATCCCTTGATCATTAAATATTTGGGAACCTGACGATTTTATAGCATTACAACTTTTTGTTGTACAATTATTACCAAAAAGATAGTATTTGTCTACTATTTTCCCATAGGTGTCAATATCATGTTTGCCTGATTGTGGCAATTCTGTTGATGAATTAAATTGGCTATCGAAAAAATGACAAATCTGAGAATCATTAGCATCACTAACTATATATGCATTAGCTTCCATTCTATATAATTCAGTTTTCATATATTTTTCTGCAGCTTCGTTTTCAAGTTTTAGTAAAACGCCTTGACCTCCCATAACACCACCTTCTGCATACCTTCCATATGTGTATACTATGACTTTTTTTCCTGTGACTACAAGAATAAAAGTGTGTCCAGTTCCTTTTGTTTCAACAACCAAATAAGTAGCTTTTCCATCAGGATCCACCAACCCCACCGGATTCCCCGCACAATACCCATACGGACTCATCCCCACATACTTTTCAAACAGCGGATCGACGCTAATCCAGCGAGTGTCTTTAGGGTTCAAGTAGCGAGCACCGTAGTAGTACATGCCAGTCTCCTCGTCCAACTCCTTGGCGTTGAAGAGGTATGGGGTGTTCCATACACCGTTGCGCTCCTCGACGAAGACTTCTCCGTATGGGATGTAACTTACATTCTGCGTGATGTATCCCTCTGCATCGGTCACCATAGAGGTGCTTCCCAAGTGATCGGGGTGACAGAAGAAGTTTATCTTAGCGTAACCCATATCGGAACGATTTCCTGTCATAACTGACGTGTTGATTTAGAGACAAATATATAACTATTTTTGGGAAATAATTATTACTGTCCACTAAACGTGAAAATAAAATCCTAACATACAGAAATATAGCGGATACGAACCTAAAAACTTGAGACAAGCCCATTTCAAATTATGCAACCCCGCTAGGGTTGTGAAACATCACGTTACGAATCATTGCTATAGATATGGAACCCCGCTGAGGTTTAGGGATGCATCACGAGAACAATATTGCCCCCCCCGTGAATTTTTCAATATATATTGTAAATGCCTTTATAACAATTGTTTCCACACATTCTTTTTCCACCACATCCGAAATCCTATTCCTTTTTGTGCCATGCAAAAACCCCAGAGGGGTTCCATGTCTGTAGAATCATAGATTCGTAACACGCAGACAACCCCAGAGGGGTTGCATATTTATTCAATGGGTTTATACAGGATTGTTTTTTTGTATTAAGTTTAAAACCATAGATAGCGGGCACCGTAGTAGTAGAGACCAGTCTCCTCGTCCAACTCCTTGGCATTGAAAAGGTATGGGGTGTTCCATACGCCGTTGCGCTCCTCAACGAAGATTTGATTCTAATTAAAAAGGATAAAAGCAATTGTCATTTGGATGAACCGATAAAATCTTATATATGATGTTATCAATGTCCACATACAAATAATAATGTCCTTTTAATGAGTATGGAGAATCTTGTTTTTTTTCAGTAAACTTATAAATGTCACTATCATTATATTCTACATTACTCTTATAATAACTATCTTCCCATTCAGGAATCTGAAGAGAATTAATTTTCTCTAAAGAGAATTTATATGTACTATCCTTGAGCAAATGACAATTATAATATAATCCCCAATCGTTAATTTCCATTTTTTCAGAATTAAAAGGAATCCTCATATTCATGCAAATGGTATCAGAATCATTTAAAAAATAATACTTCTGAGTTACATATGATTTATTCATAGAAATTTCATATGTCTTATAACAAAAAACTAATGATAATTGCTGTGCTGACACTCTTGTCACACATAAAAGCAAGAACAAAAAAATATAATAAAACTTCATTTCTCTATTCCTTTTTGACTGATTTAATATTTCAATTTTTTATTTTAAAGAATCATCTTTGCAAAACTTAACATACAGTCGAAAAGATAATTTTTTTTGATTTTCGCAATGGTAGGATTGTGTTTTTGCGAAGATTTCATGCGCAGTCGTCCCTCTTTTTTTCCGTAAAGGCTGCTGAGGCATTCGACAAAAACTCCGATTTCCAGTTGGAAATCATCACATTCGACACATTGAAACGCTCTGACAACTGCGCCAATGTCTCTTGGTCCTTCAGTGCCTCTATAGCAACTTGAGCCTTAAACTCTGCTGTGAAACTTCTTCTCTTACTTTTCATGACTGCTAAATTAAACTTTATTTTCTTAACTTAGCAACTGGTTCGAAAAAGTGGCAGTATTGTAGCTCTACCGGCTTTTCTTTTTCAATATCGATGTCAGCACCGTCATGATGATGGTGAGTCCGAAGACGTATCCGTAGGCCACGCGCATGCTGGTGGCGTCGGCTATGGCGCCGATGAGGAACGGTCCGAAGAGGAAGGCGGTGCTGCTGATGGTGTTGACCATGGCGATGCCCATGCCCGGGTTTACGCCCTTCTGCCGTCCGGCTAGGCTGTAGATGATAGGGACGAGGCAGGAGATGCCCAAGCCTGCGATGAAGAATCCGAGGGCGGCGAAGAGGAAGCTTGTGTTCACGATGATGGTGAAGATGCCGACGGCGGTGATGACGCAGCTGCCGAATAGGATGGCGGGGTCGCTGTATCGCTTGCGTATCTTGTCGCCGAACGACCTGCCTATCGCCATGAAGGCGGCGTAGATGGTGAGACCGAGTGGCGCGAGGTTCTCGGGAAACTCGACGATGGTCTTCATGTAGACGGTGCTCCAATTGGTGAAGCTGCCTTCCGTGACCCTCGAGCAGAGGGCGATGAAGGCGATGAGCAGTAGGATGCCTTTGGGTAGGATGATGAGCGGACGCTTCTCCACGCGCTCCGCCTTCGTGACGGTCTCCTGCAGGAAGAAACGGCGGATGTAGAAGATGACCGCCATGCTGAAGAGCGCCACGCAGAGATGGTGGACGTAGATCGGTTGCCCGGAGGTGATGAAGAGGATGCTGAGGAGCGCTCCGCAGCAGACTCCCACGTAGTAGAGGGCGTGGAACATCGAGACGACTGGACGTTTGTAGGCGTTCTCCACAAGGATGGAGTTCCCGTTGATCGCCACGTCGGTGATGGTCACGAACATGCCGTAGATGGCGCAGAAGGGGAATACTAATATCTTATAGGGGATGAGCGTCATCAGCGGGAGCAGCAGCATGTAGACGTAGCTCATCGCCGTCAGTTTCTTGCTTCCGAAACGTGCCGAGAGGTGGCAGCAGAAAGGGGTGATGATGAGCGATCCGATGGCCATGCTCAGCGGAATATAGCTCAACTCGCGGATGGACATGTCGTAGTGGGCGTTGATGCCGGGGTAGCGGGTGACGAGGGAGGCGTAGACGAACCCCATCATGAAATATTGTGTCAGTAGGGCGTACCTCGCATGGTGCTTGGTCGCTGTGATCGTATTGGAACTCATGACATTTATACTTAAATGTATGTTTTTGTTTTCGGGCGCGAAGGTAGACAATATTAAATTAAGAATTAAGAAATAAGAATTAAGAATTTCATGTTGTGAGGATATCATTTTTAAGTGTACGTTGAAGATGAATAAATAAGAATTATGGATTACGGATTGTGGATTTTTTATTATTTTTAAACCAACAAAAAAATTATTTATGTCAGATAGATTATTCGTTTTCGATACCACGTTGCGTGATGGGGAGCAGGTCCCCGGTTGTCAGTTGAGTACAGTGGAGAAGATAGAGGTGGCGCGTTGTTTGGAGTTGTTGGGCGTTGATGTCATCGAGGCGGGTTTCCCGATTTCGAGTCCGGGTGATTTCAATTCTGTCCTGGAGATTTCCAAGGCGGTTTCCAATCCGATTATCTGTGCTTTGACGCGTGGCATCGAGAAGGATATCGATGTGGCTTTCGACGCTTTGCGCTCCGCGAAACGTAAAAGGATACACACCGGCATAGGCACGTCTGACCAACATATCCGTTACAAGTTCAATTCCAACAGGGAGGAGATTCTCGAAAGAGCTGTCGCCGCCACCCGTTACGCGAAGCGTTATGTGGAGGATGTGGAGTTCTATTGTGAGGATGCGGGACGTACGGACAACGAATACCTCGCGCGTGTCGTGGAGGCGGTCATCAAGGCGGGCGCCACTGTGGTCAATATCCCTGACACCACCGGTTACTGCTTCCCTGATGAGTTCGGGGCGAAGATTAAGTATCTTTTCGAGCATGTCGACGGCATCCACAAGGCTGTCATCTCTACCCATTGCCACAATGACCTTGGAATGGCCACCGCAAATACCCTTGCGGGTGTGCTGAATGGCGCGCGCCAAGTGGAGGTCACCATAAACGGTGTGGGTGAACGTGCGGGGAACACTGCCCTAGAGGAGGTCGTGATGGCGTTGCGTTGCCACAAGGAGTTGGGCGTCGATACGGCGATCGAAACGAAACACATCTATCATGCTAGCCGCATCGTCTCCAATTTGATGAACATGCCTATCCAGATGAACAAGGCGGTGGTGGGCAGGAATGCTTTCGCTCATTCGTCGGGAATTCACCAGGATGGCATCCTCAAGGACCATTGCACCTACGAAATCATCGACCCTAAGGATATTGGTATTGATGATAATATGATCATGCTCACCGCGAGAAGCGGTCGGTCGGCTTTGCGCCATCGCCTGAATACCCTGGGGTACGAGGTCGATGATGTGACGCTGGACGATGTCTACAATAAGTTCCTTATCATGGCGGACAAGAAGAAGGAGATACTCGATGACGATATCCGTATGCTTGTCGGAAAGGAGGGCAAGGAGAAGGCGATCGAAGTGTTGAAGCTTATGGTCGTTTCCGGAAAGAATGTCGAACATGAGGCGGAACTGACCCTCTCGGTGCATGGCGAGACTAAGTATGGAAAGGCGAAGGGGAACGGACCGGTCGACGCCGCCATCAATGCGCTCAAGGCCATCGTCGGCAATAGGATGACGCTCTGCGAGTTCACCATCCAATCCATCAGCAAGGGGAGTAACGACGTAGGTAAGGTCCATATGCAGGTGGAGCACGAGGGTAAGGTTTACTTCGGTTTTGGCGCGAACACTGATATCGTCGAGGCTTCTCTCGAAGCGTATGTCGACGCCGTCAATAAATTTTTGTAAATAAAAAAACACAATGATATGAACACATTATTCGACAAAATATGGGACGCCCACGTGGTGTCGCGGATGGAGGATGGGCTTACCCAACTCTACGCCGATAGGCTCTATTGCCATGAGGTGACCACCGCCCAGGCGTTCGAAGGAATGCGGGGACGTGGTTTGGATTGTTACCGCCCCGACCTCATTTATTGCGTGGCGGACCATGACATCCCTACCCATGACCAAGACAAACCTATTGAGGATCCTGTCTGTAGGAAACAAGTCGAGACGCTTGAACGCAATGCGAAGGAGTTTGGCCTCCATTATTTTGGCATGAATGATCCCCATAACGGAATCATCCATGTGATCGGTCCTGAACAAGGCCTTTCCCTTCCGGGCATGACCATTCTCTGTGGGGATTCCCACACCTCTACCCATGGCGCTGTGGGCGCTGTCGCTTTTGGAATCGGCACTTCGGAGGTGGAGATGGTGCTGGCGAGCCAGTGTGTTTTGCAGCAAAAGCCTAAATCGATGAGAATCAATATCGAAGGTGATTTGGCGTGCGGCGTGACCCCTAAGGATGTGGCGCTCTATATCATGCGTCGTATGAGCACTTCCGGTGCGACTGGTTACTTTGTGGAGTATGCTGGCTCGACCGTTCGTGGCATGTCTATGGAGGGAAGACTCACCCTTTGTAACCTCTCGATCGAGATGGGCGCACGTGGCGGTTTCATCGCTCCGGACGAAGTGACTTTCGCTTATCTGAAAGGTCGTGAGCATGTCCCTCAAGGGGAGGAGTGGGAACGCGCGTTGGCTTTCTGGAAAACGCTTCGAAGTGACGATGATGCCGTTTTCGATCGTGAAATCACTTTCTATGCGAAGGATATGGAACCAATGGTCACTTATGGTACCAACCCAGGTATGGGTATGGGTATATCGCAGACAATTCCTACGCTTGATACAATCGAGGAGACTGGTCGTGCTTCTTTCCTTAAAAGCTTGGATTACATGGGATTCCGTGCTGGAGAGAGCCTTCTTGGGAAGAAGGTGGACTATGTTTTCTGTGGCTCCTGCACGAATGGGCGTATCGAGGATTTCCGCGCTTTCGCTTCCATCGTCAAGGGGAGACGGAAGGCTTCTGATGTGGTTTGTTGGTTGGTTCCGGGCTCATGGGCGGTCGATAGGCAAATTAGGGAAGAGGGTTTGGATGCTCTCCTTGAGGCGGCTGGTTTCTCCATCCGTCAGCCGGGCTGCTCCGCTTGTCTCGCCATGAACGACGATAGGGTGCCTTCCGGCAAACTGTGCGTATCGACCTCCAACCGAAATTTCGAGGGAAGACAGGGACCTGGTGCCCGTACTGTCTTGGCGAGTCCGTTGGTGGCCGCCGCAGCCGCTGTTACAGGTGTCATCACAGACCCTCGCACATTGTTGTAGATGGGATGGCTGCGTCAGCCGATAAAGTCTAATTACCTAAAAAACGAAACGATGAAACAGAAATTCGATGTCATAACAAGTTGTTGTGTGCCGTTGCCTCTAGAAAATGTGGACACGGACCAGATTATTCCCGCCCGTTTCCTGAAGGCGACGGATAAGGTGGGCTTCGGCGAGAAGCTATTCTGTGATTGGCGGTATGATAAGGACGGTAATCCGATTAAGGATTTCGTCTTGAATGATCCCACCTACAGTGGTTGCGTCCTCGTGGCTGGTAAAAACTTCGGAAGTGGAAGTAGCCGTGAACATGCGGCGTGGGCGATCGCCGGTTATGGATTTAGGGTGGTGGTCTCCAGTTTCTTCGCCGATATACATAAGAACAATGAACTGAACAACTTCGTTTTGCCTGTGGTCGTGAGCGAAGGTTTTTTGGCGGAGCTATTCTCTAGCATCCGTGAGAATCCGAAAACGCAGGTAAGGGTCGATTTGCCTGGACAGACCATCACAAACTTGTCGACTGGCAGTCGAGAGCGCTTCGAAATCAACGCCTATAAAAAGGAGTGCTTAATCAATGGTTACGACGACATCGATTATTTATTAAGCAAAAAATCCTTGATAGAGGAATATGAATCTAAATTGGTTGTGAGATGGAAATAATGGATACAACCTTGCGTGACGGGGAGCAGACTTCTGGTGTCTCTTTCGCCCCGCATGAGAAGCTCGGTATCGCCCGCATGATGATTGAGACTCTGGGTGTCAACCGTGTGGAGATTGCCTCCGCTAGGGTGTCCGAAGGTGAGTCCGATGCGGTCCGCAGGGTGGTCGATTGGGCTAAGAAGGCAGGATGCCTAGACCGTATCGAGGTTCTTGGTTTCGTGGACGAGGGAGTCTCCCTCAATTGGATCGACGCGATGGGGGCAAAGGTGATGAACCTTCTCTCCAAAGGGTCGCTGAGGCACGTGGTGAACCAGCTCGGTAAGAGCAAGGAGGAACATATCGGCGACGTGCGCAGGATTATCCTAGCGGCGGCCGAGAAGGGTATCCATGTCAATCTTTACCTCGAGGATTGGAGCAACGGAATGTTGCACTCACGCGATTATATCTACGAATATATGGAGGCTATCTCCGATCTGCCCGTCAAACGCGTCATGTTGCCCGATACGCTTGGAATACTAAATCCTGACCAGACTTACGAATTCTGCAAGGAGATGCTGGCTCGTTATCCGCAATGCCATTTTGACTTCCATGCCCATAATGATTACGATTTGGCTTTGGCTAATGTGTTCGCCGCGGCGCGCGCCGGCGTGCATGGGGTGCACACTACCTTCAACGGGTTGGGCGAAAGGGCTGGAAACGCTCCGCTCACCAGTGTCGTGGCGGTTCTTCATGACCAACTGAAGATAAGTACGACGGTCCGGGAGGATAAGATTTACCAAATGAGTAAATTGGTGGAGACCTATTCCGGCATTCGTATACCTAACAACAAACCGATTATCGGTGACAATGTCTTTACCCAATGTGCGGGTATCCATGCGGATGGCGACTCGAAGAGTGACCTCTATTACAACGACTTGCTGCCGGAACGTTTCGGTCGTGAGCGTGAGTACGCCTTGGGCAAGATGTCGGGGAAGGCTAATATCCGCAAGAACATCCAGGCATTGGGCATTTCTTTGGACGACGAGGCGATGACTAAGGTCACCCAACGTATCATCGAACTGGGCGACAAGAAACAGATTGTCACCCAGGACGAACTTCCTTACATCATCTCCGACGTGCTGAAACATCCTGTGGAGAAGCAGAAGATCCGCATGATCAACTACTCCCTCTCGCTAACTCATGGTATCCGACCGGTGGCGACCGTGAAGATTGAAATCAATGGGGAGACTTACCAGGAGACAGCTCCGGGAGATGGTCAGTACAACGCCTTCACCAAAGCGTTGTGGAAAATTTATACCTCCTTGAAAAAACCGATTCCTGAACTCTTGGACTACTCGGTCATCATACCGCCTGGCGGAAAGACCGATGCCTTGGTGCATACCACCATCACTTGGCGTTTCCGTGACCATGTATTCAAGACGCATGGCTTGGACGCCGACCAGACTGAATCCGCCATCCAAGCGACGGAAAAAATGTTGAACTTAATTGAAGAGAAACAATGAAATTGAACTTAGCCATATTGCCCGGCGACGGTATCGGTCCAGAAGTGGTCGAGGTCGCCTTGAACGTCGTGAAGTGTGTGTGCGATAAATTCGCTCACGCGTTATCTTACGAAACCGCCTTGGTTGGCGCATGCGCCATCGATCGCTTCGGTGACCCTTATCCTGAGTCTACCCACGCTTTGTGTATGCGTTCGGATGCGGTGCTTTTCGGTGCGGTGGGTGATCCCCGCTATGATAACGACCCGACCTCCAAGGTGAGGCCCGAGCAGGGGCTGCTCGCTATCCGAAAGAAACTGGGGCTTTTCGCCAATCTTCGTCCCGTGGAGACTTATCCGTCGCTTCTGCATACCTCTCCGCTGAAGGAGGAACTGGTGGATGGCGCGGATTTCCTCTGCATCCGTGAACTGACGGGCGGTATGTATTTCGGAGAGAAGGGTAGGAAGGATAATGGTAACGTGGCGTTCGACACTTGCGTTTATAGTAAGGAGGAGATTAACCGTATTTTGAAACTCGCTTTCGAATATGCTTCCCGCCGTAGGAAACATCTGACGGTCGTGGATAAGGCTAACGTGTTGGAGTCGTCCCGTTTGTGGCGCGAGATGGCGCAGGCTATGGAGAAGGAGTTCCCGGAGGTGAAGACAGACTATATGTTTGTGGATAATGCCGCCATGCAGATGGTCCGCTGTCCGAAGTTCTTCGATGTCTTGGTGACGGAAAACACGTTTGGTGACATCCTCACGGACGAGGCGAGCGTGATCGCTGGTTCCATGGGTTTGCTCGCCTCCGCCAGCATCGGGGAGCATACGAGTCTTTTCGAACCGATCCATGGTAGTTATCCGCAGGCGGCGGGCAAGAACATCGCCAATCCTTTGGCGGCGGTCCTTTCGGCTGCCATGATGTTCGAATATGCTTTCGACGCCAAGCGTGAGGGCGCACTCATCCGTCAGGCGGTCGCCGCGTCCCTTGAGGCGGGCGTGGTCACCGAGGACTTGACGGTGGCTGGGCAACGCGCGTATAAGACGAGCGAGGTCGGTCAATGGTTGTGCCGTTTCATCCAGGAGAATAATTAACGGGTAGTTTCTGTTGTTTCGGTCGAGGGCGTGAGGGTGATTTCGTAAGCGTTCCGCTTCGAGTTTTCCTTCACGGTCATGGTGAGGGTGTCGTCCTCTTTGTTACGATGAAAGGTTAGGTCGGCTCCGCTTACCCAGTCCACATATCTCACTTTTAAACATAGTTCCTTTCCGCTTCCGCCGTAGCAGGCTGACACGTGGAAATCTTTCCGCAGTCCCTTGAATCTGTCCACAGCCCGTATGGTATAGGGCGGGTAGGCGTCCGTGCGGGAGGTGAGCCATTTTTCGTTGCCCGCTAGGATCACGTAGGATTCACCCGTGAGGGTGGAGACCGTCATCGTTAGGGTATCTCTCTCTTTTTTGTCGATGCGGATGGATTTCCAGTCCATCTCGTTGTGGGTCAAGTTGAATTCTTTCCCTTCGAATAGGGCGAGCGCTTTTCGTGTCCGTTTTCCCTTCGCCACGGGCAGTGAATAGTTCCTTTCCGTTTCCTTCAAGGCGTCGAAGGCTCCGTTCTCCGACAGCGTGTCTTTCCCCGCTTTCTTGAGCAGCTCCCAGACGAGTTGGCGTTCCGCCACGCCGTTCCCCGTGTTTGCCTGTGTGATGGCGACGACCATCTCTTCGTTAGGGGCCACGATGATGTATTGCCCTAAGGCGCCGTCCGCCCGGTATGCGTCCGGGTAATCACACCGCCACACTTGATAACCGTATGTGTCTTGCATGCCTGTCTCTTGGAGCGATGAGGTCATTTCCTCCACCCAGTCCGCGGGGATGAGCCGTTTCCCTTCCCATTCTCCTTTGTTCAGTAGCAACTGGCCGAATTTCGCCATTGATTCCACTCGCAGGCGTAGCCCCCATCCGCCCGTGTTGATGCCTTCGGGGCTCTCTTCCCATTCCGCTTCCGTGATAGCGAGGGGATCGAAAACCCTAGGTTTCAGATAGTCTATCAGTTTCCGTCCCGATACTTGTTGGATGATGGCTGAGAGGATGTAGGAGGCCATTGAGTCGTATTGGAAGGTCTCTCCAGGTTTATGGGAGAAGTCGTTGTTGAGGTAGCGTCGGGCCCATTCCGCCCCTTTCGTGCGCATCAGCCAGTCGGGTTGGATGCCCGAAGTCATCGTGAGCAGGTCGCGGATGGTCATGTCCGCGAGGAATCCTGGGATGGTGTCCGGAAGCAGGTCGGGGAAGAAGGTCGCCACCCTGTCGGTCAGTCTGATACGGTTTTCTTCGATGGCGATTCCCACTGCAACCGCCACGAAAGTTTTGGAAGCAGAGTAGATTGTGTGGCTGTAATCCTTAGAGAAGGGTGTCGGGAAGAGTTCTCCCACCACTTTCCCCCGACGTAGCACCATGACGCCGTGCGGTTCGCCGTTCGGGCGGGAGAGCATGGCGTCGAAGTAGGATTTGACGTCCTGCGAGGAGATGCCTTGTGATTCGGGGGAGACTCGTTCCAAGGCGACCTGGGCGTTGAGGCTCGTCCCTGCCGAAAGGAGCAGGCAACAAATCAGGAAAATGCGACACTTTTTTATCATATAGGCGGGTGCATAAAAGTTAATAGAGAGCTCTATGTTATTGCGTCATCCGTTCTTTTGTAGTTTCCTATGCCGGAACGGATAAGGCTGGGAGCGGGCGTTCCTTTCGAATCGCCTCTTTCTGTCAAAGATACGTAATTATTTTTAATTTTTCAGGCTCTGTAATAGATTTCTACCGACATAAGATCCCTAAAGGGATATCGCTTCCATTACGCCGTTAGGCGTTTAATAATGGTAGACCCGTGATACATTAACAATATTATCGTGTTCCAATATGGAATACAAAATATTCTAATAGGGGATATTATTATGCAAAAAATACCTATATTTGCAAAATGACGGCCATTATCTATTAGGTGATAATATACAATAGAACAAATAAAAACAAATGATATAATATTAATAATCAAAACATAAGTACATGAAAAAATTATTTTTACTCTCTTTTACGCTGCTTGCGGCAGCCGCAAACATATTTGCGGGGAATGATTCCGATAAATATTGGATCATTAAGGATGGAAAATTTGTGACGGAGAATGTCACCACGATGCCTTATACTGGTAGAAGGGCGCAGCTGGATATTCCGAATGAAATGAAGGATACCGTTGTGGATGGTGAAAACAGGGTGGTATACAAACAGATTTCCTATGACTTTTTGGATGTTAAGCTCCGTCTTGATTCGTTGAATCCAATTGACAGAAGTAAATATCAGGTGATGGTGTTGGAATATATGATTCCGGAGGAGCACGCTGGTACAGCATTAAATTATGATCCAAACAAAAATTCGTTACTCTTGCAAAAGCCTTTGTTCTTTATCGGTTTCGAAGAAACGTTTGCTAAGTTAGACGATGCGCCAGACATCAATAAGACTTCTGCCAGGGTGGCGATGACGGCTAAATGGGGTCCTGTGAATGAATGGGTTACCGAAAAGCAGTTCATTTTTATGAATCCAACGTATAAGACTATTGGTGGTATTGTTTTCTCTTATGCGCGTGAGGTGAAAGCTGGATTTGATATGATTCATGATTTTCCTTACATCAAGAATTTCTACTTCGAGCCTTATGAGGCTGGAACTCCGATTTATGCGGAGAATTTCGAGGGAACGTTTGCGAATCTTTGGGCTGAGACTGTAGGTGTCGGAAAAATCAAGGATAATAGTTATCATGGTGGAATTGCTCCTGTCGTATCTGGCAAAGACACGTTGAAATGTCTCCAAGGTTCAGAGGATAATCCCAAATTGAATTTGGTGAAATTGTTTAGGGATTATCAAGCGGATAGTTCTTTGACATCTGCAACTGATGGTTCTAAATATTATGATACTGAGCTTCTTCAATCGCTTGAGGTTGAGGCAAATCGTGATTCAATTGTTTTCCCTGGTATCCAGATTCCTGCGGGTTGTGTAAAGCTCTATTCCTCTATGCTTACCAAAAAGCATAAGAACGAAAATGGCAATTGGGTCGATGCAGATTTCTCAACGGTGGCTGGTAAGGATATGCCGATTAAGGTGAAGTTCAATACTGGTGAGATTGTCGATTTGGCGAAAGAGGAGTTCAGTATGATTTGGAACGAATCCAAGGGAACTGTGGATGTACCTACGGGCGCTACTTCATTCGATTTGATTTTCTGTTCAATGCCTGTTGGATATATCGTTGATAATATTATCTTTTATTACAATTACAAAGAAGGTGATGGTTTGAACGATTATTTGATGGACAATCAATTTGACATCGACGCTTATGTTGACGCTAACGGAAATATCGTCGTCTTGAATGGTGAGTTGATTGCTACTTATAATATGAAGGGACAAATCGCTTCTGAGGCTGATAAGACTGTGGTTATCTTCGTGAAGAACGAAGAGGGCGCTGTCGCTTCTAAGGTGATGGTTAAGTAAAATTGACCTTCCATTTTTGAAACAGAATCGGGCGGGAAAGATTTCCCGTCCGATTTTTGTTTTTTGTTATGACAAATATTTTTTTTTGCTAATTTTGCAAAAAAATTAATGTTTAATAAAATGAATATAAAATTGCTCAAGAATTTTTCTCTTGTTGTTGCATTGTCTTTTGTTTCCTCGTCAGGATTTGCTTCAGTGGTGGAGTGCGACACGGTGGTGTCTAGCCATACTACAGTTTTTATAGACGACTTAAATTCGAATAATTGTTGGGCGAAAGTATTTTCTTCTCCAAAGATTCGTATTGAAGAAGCCTTTATTGAGCGAGTTAATGTATATACTTTTTTTAGCCTTTTGAAAGGGAACTCGGCTATTGAAGGTAATTTGAATTTGTCTTTTAGTGGGAATGATGCGGTTATTCGCCATAGTGTAGGGCAAGGTGGTGTAGGACCCATTGCTTTTGATGCTAGCACATTTACTTTCAATTTCGCTGATAATTCAAGTACATCAAACGTGATGACTGTCAACGGAAAAATCGTATGTAAAGATGAATTGAAAGTGGCGGAGGTCAATACGGATAAGGTTAATACCGACACGATCAACGCCAAGGAGATGACCTTGGAGATGAACCAAGCCGCCGACTATGTCTTCGATGACAACTACAAGCTCCAGTCGTTGAGCGACGTGGAGAGCTTCGTGAAGGAGAACAAACACCTTCCTGGTGTGCCTTCCGCCGCCGAGTTCTCGGATAAGGGCATGAACGTTTCCGAAATGAGCAACTTGCTCTTGGAGAAGGTGGAGGAGCTTACGTTGCACATGATCCAAATGCGTAAGGAGATGGATTTGCTAAAGGAGGAGAATTCCTCTTTGAAAGCGGAAATCAAGGAGATTAAGGGAGAGTGATTATTCAGTATTCCCGAAGGGGAAAAGCGGTGGAACGGTTTTGTTTCACCGCTTTTTTCGTATGCCGCTGTACTCTCCTCCAGGCAGGTTCCCGTGCAGTCCCGCAGTAAACTCTCCCTCATGAATCGACGTGTCTGGAAGGCACCATTTGATTAGCCCGCGCCGCAGTCCCGTGCAGTCCCGCAGTAAACTCTTCCTCATGAATCGACGTGTCTGGAAGACACCCCTTGATAGCCCGGGACGCAGCCTCAGGCGGGCGGACATAACGAAACAATGGCCATAAAAAAAGCCGGTCCCCGAATAGGAACCGGCTTTTGATTTATCAGGATATGTGAATTACTTCACGATCAACTTTTCAGTTGAGATGCCCTTGTCGCTCTTAATAGTAACAACATAAAGACCAGCAGCCAAAGAGACTTTTAGCTCTTCGTTAGCCACTACGTTGTTTTGGTATGCGAGTGAACCGTCTACAGAGCTGATAATAACTTCAGCATTGTTGTCTACAGAGATGTTTACGGAACCATCTGTTGCAGGGTTCGGATAAACATTAGCCTTGTGCTCGCAAGCGATCTTCTCTACAGAAGCAAGGATGGCTTCCCATTTCTCTTGATTCTCAGGTTTTCCTTTGAACTTAACAGTTCCCAATCCGGCTGAAGTAGCCATGAACGCAACTGAGAAGGTGTGTAATCCCTCTTCCAAGTTCAAATAAAACTTCGTGCCTGTTGCATAGTCTGAAGTAACCTCTGCCCAACCCCAATCGTTGTAAGCATTTGAATCGTCGTAAGAACCTCCATGGCATGGAGTCAAGTTAACAGCCGTGCGGTTTACTGATCCATCAGCTTCGCAAAGTGCGTTGTGTCCGTCCAATGCGAAAGCCACTTTGTTGATACCTTCAGTGTGGTTAGGTTGAGAAGCTTGTTTGTTGCTGGTATAGATTTCAAATTCGTAGATACCTGCGATCTTGATGTCCATTGCGTAGTTTACCCACTCACTTTGGCTAATCCAGCCAAGACTGATATAATTAGTCTCACCTGGAACGCGTTCATTTCCATCAGAATCAAGATTAGTGTAGCCCAAGTCAACGGTCTCGTCACCACGGATTCCGTCAATTGCACCTGCGTCACCCATGTTGCATGCACCTCTACAGTCACCTTTCCAATCGTTATCATTGTCGTGGAATGCGATGTCAACGCCACCCTTGTCAAATTTGCTCAAGTCCAACTCCATGTCGTCCACACCATTGAACACTTGTGGAAGATCGTATGGCTCGGATTTGATGTTTCTGAAATCGTCGTTGGATTTCATCGCTTGTTTGATGAAGTTACCAGACTCAGACCATTGAGATTGAGAAGGGTTTTGGTCATTATAGTATTGGAATGCGGAAGCGACTTCACTTTTATCGCACCAGCTCCAGTTAACCCAGCTTATCAATTGCTTACCGAGGTTCTTACCGTTACAGATATCCAACATCATTTGTCCTGTCTTTTTTGCGTTGTTGATATCTCCTCCGTCACCAGTGTGGGATGAAAGACCCCACTCAGAAACGAAAATTGGCAAGAAAGCTGCTGCTGAAGACAAGTAGCCTAAATATCTCTCTTGGTCACCTGCGTAGTGGTGGAAACTGTACATTACGTTCTCCAAACCTTCCGTATTGACTGGGTCCATCATTTGCCAAGTCAAACCTTGGTCCCATTGAGGAGTACCCACCAAAACGACTGCCTCTCCGTCGTTAGACTTGATGACAGGGAGCACTTTTTTACAATAGGATTTAACTTGTCCCCAAACATCTTTTACTGTAGGACCGCAAACATCCGTATCAGTATCGATGTTAGGCTCGTTACAGATCTCATAGATGATGTTGTCGTATCCTTTTTGTTTAGCATATTGGCAAATCTCTTGGAAGAATGATTCTGCGCCATTATAATCATTTGGATTTCCTGGTTTCAAAATATGCCAGTCTACGATACAGTACATGTTAAGATTGTGGCAGTAATCCATACAATTCTTAACCCATTGTTTGTTTCCGTTCGGGTTGCTATCATAGCAATCGCCTTCTTTGATATACATGGCGATACGGGCTAAGTTAGCTCCGTTGTTCTTCATTTCAGAGAAGTCTTTCTCATCATCGAAACATCTTTGTAAGTTATCGAAACGACCGAAAGTACTCCAACCTTTCAATTGGACTGCCTCTCCTGTTTTGGAGGAAGTCAATTGGTTTCCAACCACTTTAAGTTTGCCCCAAGTGCTGTAGTCTCCTGCATTAACTTGCAAGATACATGCCAGCGCCAAGGACGCTAATGTAAAAATTTTTTTCATGTGATAAATAATTAAAGTTATTAAATGATTCTGATAAAATATTATTCTCATTAACACAACACATCAAAAAATATACCAAAGTACGGGTCACTTTAGGGATATGGTTCTGACGCAAAGTTTGCAAATATATGAATTTATTTTAATTGATGTTCGCTTTTTATGTTAAAGTATTATTTTATTGTCAAAATATGATGGTCGGATTGTCTTGAAAAACAGTCCGCTAACTCTTGTGCTTGTTAAATCCGCAAAAAAGAAGGGGCGTTCCGAAAAACGTCCCTTCCTGAATTTATTAGGGTCTAGGTGTCCGTCACGGACGTCCCTATTTCTTATTTCATATTGCTGGTGAACAACAGGAGTCGGTTGGCTATGTTCGCCTCGCTGACGCCGCCGTCGAAGTCGAGCGACAACATATTCAGTTGTGGATATTCCTGCTTCATCTTTTTCTCGATTCCGCGCGCCACGATGTGGTTGGCGATACATCCGAACGGTTGCATGCTGACCACGTTGTTGCAGCCGTCCTTCATGAAGGCGATCACTTCGGCAGGCAGCAACCAGCCTTCGCCGAACTGTGCGGAGAGGCTGATGACGTCCTTCGCATATTCGCTGATGGTCTTGATGTCCTGCTCTGGCTTGTAATACTTGAACTGGGACGCTTCCGACTCCAGTTTCTTCATCACTTTGCGAATCAGGTTGTAGGCCATGTCGATGACTAACGGCGGCACCTTGAACCGTTTCACGAAGTTCTCGCGGTTAAATTTGTAGTTGACGAACGCGCGGAAGAAGAAGTTATGCACGGCTGAAGGGACGACCTCCACACCATGTTCCATCAGCCAATCCGGAACGTATCGGTGTGCGTAAGGGTTGAACTTCAGGAAGATTTCTCCTGTGATTCCCGCCTTCGGGTAGACGCGGTCTTCGTAGATCGGCACTGCGTTGAATGCCCTGGCGGCTTCGCCCGTCAGTTTCAACAGACCTTTCGTGTCGCCTTTCTCCACCAATGGTTTGGCTTTGTCGAGGTATAGGTCACGTAGTTTGCGCGCTTCGCCCTTGTTCTTCTCCCTCACCGCGATGGCGTGGTAGAAGATGGAAAGCCAGTCTCCGTACATGGTGGCGTAGATGATGAGCGGAGCCGCCTTGATGAGGTTCAGCTTGAAGCCCGGTTGGTCCTCTATGTTGTCCGTTCCTCCGATTCCGATGACCGGTACCTGTTCGAACCCGGCGTCAACAATCGCCTTCCTAATCAATGGAGGGTAGTTGGCGGCGCGGCATTGACCCAATTGTGTGACGGCGACCGCCACTTTGTCTAAATCATATTTGCCGGACTGCAACGCCTTGATCAGGTCTCCCACGATCAAAGTGGCAGGGTAACATACTTCGTTGTTGGAATATTTCAAACCGATGTCGTTCGATTCCGCGTCGCTCAACGGCAAAGATTCCATGTCGTAGCCCGCCCATTTGAATGCGGCTGGGAAGAGTGGGGAAAGATACTCCGTGAAGAATGGAGCGAGGATTTTCCTCCTCTCATTATCTCCTACCTCGAATCGTTTCGGTTTGATGAACGGCTTCACGTCCGTCGCCTCTTTCGCCTCGAATTTCAGGCTCTCGATGAGGGAGCGTACGCGTAGCTTCATGGAACCGACATTGTTGATGTCGTCGATTTTCAGGAGTGTCAACGATTTCCCATAACGGTTGAGGAGGCTTCGTACCTCGTCGGTGAAGAAGGCGTCAGGTCCGCATCCGAAAGAGGTGGTCTCCACGTAGTGGACGTTCTTGCCTTGTCTTGCGGCCCATTGTGCGGAGTTGAGTATACGGTTGACGAAGGACCATTGTTTGATGATGAAGGCCTCCTTCTCGTCGCAGTTGTTTTTCCTTGAGATTTCCTCCGTGATGACGTCCACGCCCATTTGGGAAATCATCTCGGACACTTTATGTTGGATGAGCGGGTCGGTGTGGTATGGACGTCCGGCGAGGACGATGACCAACCTGTTTTCCTTTTTTGCTTTTTCGTAGGCCTCCTCGTTGATTTTTCTTAGGTTCAAGCCGAATTCGCTGTATGCCTGCACGGCTTTTGCGTGGGCCGCCTTGACGGTCTTTTCGGACACGCCGAGTCCCTTCATGTAACGGATCAGTTGTTTGAGTAACAGTTTTTCGTCCTTGAAGGAGATGACAGGGGAGTCGATAGGGGTTTCGGAATCGATGGCGCTTTGCACCACGTCCGGATATCCGATGATGATCGGGCAGTTGAAGCTGTTATGGGCGGCGTTGTCCTCGACGCATTCGTATACGACGCGCGGGAAGAAGATCCTATCCACGCCTTTGTCCTGCAGCTCGTAGATGTGGCTGTGCACCAGCTTCGCGGGGAAGCAGATGTTGTCGGACATGACGGAGTGGACGCCCCTTTCGTAGTTTCTGTAGGTGGAAGTGGAGGAGAGCTCCACTTGGATGTTGCATTCCGTGAAGAAGGTGTGCCAGAACGGGAACTCCTCGTACATGTTCAATGCGCGGGGGATACCCATTTTGAAGAGCGGCGAGAGCAGTTTGGAAGGTTGTTCGGCGCGGTCGAAGAGCTCGTGGTACTTCCTGTCGCTCATGTCGATGCCCGGTTTCGTCTTGGAGCCTCCGTTGTTGAATATCTTTTCGCACTTGTTTCCGGAGTAGTAGATGCCGCCGCTTTTGAAGTTGTATTTCGTGATTTGGCAGTTGTTGTCGCAACCTTTGCATGACAACAACTTCGATTCGAACTCTGCTGCGTTGAGGTAGTTGTCGAGTGGCGTCGCCTTTTTGTTCTGGTCGTGCATCTTCTTCGCGTAGAGTGCGCAACCATAGGCGCCCATGAGCTCAGGCACGTTGTTGCAGTAGACGTTCTTGCCTGTGAGGTTTTCGAACGCCTTGACGACAGAATCGTTCTTCATCGTACCGCCTTGGAGGACGATGTTCTTTCCGAGTTCGTCGTAGTTCTTTATCTTGAGTACTTTGAATAGACAGTTTTTCACGACCGAATAGGCGAGACCAGCGGCGATGTCGCTCACAGCGTATCCTTCGCGCAAAACTTGTTTCACCTTAGAGTTCATGAAGACGGTGCAGCGTGTACCGAGGTCGCATGGGTTTTGGCTTTGGCAGGCCTGGTAGACGAAATCGGTGATTTCGCAGCCGAGGGTCTGGGCGAATGTCTCGATGAAGGAACCGCAACCTGATGAGCAGGCCTCGTTGATCTCCATACGCGTCAAAGCTCCGTTTTCCACGTAGATGGCCTTCATGTCTTGTCCTCCGATGTCGAGGATGAAGGAGACGTCAGGGCACATGTTCTTGGCCGCGACGTAGTGCGCCATGGTTTCGATCATGCCGTAGTCTAGGGAGTATGCGGCTTTGATGAGGTCCTCACCATAGCCGGTGGAGCATCCTGCCGTGATTTCCAGGTCGAGTTTCTCCTCGATGCAGCGTGCCTTGAGTTTCTCCAAGCCGCGTCTTACCGCGCCGATAGGGTTTCCGCCGTTGTGGGTGTAGTATTTGTAGAGGATGTCGCCTGTCTCGTTGATGAGGACAATCTTCGTGGTGGTTGAGCCGGAGTCGATACCCAAATAGGTCTTTCCCTTGCATTCGTTGAGGTTAACAACAGGAATGTGGGATTTCTCCTTTTCGGCTTTCCATGCCATGTATTCCTCTTCGTCGTTGAAGATAGGAGGCAGTGTGACGTTTGTCTTGTTCTTATTAGGGTTGGCCGTAACCTTTTGTTCAGGTTCGCGGCTGAGTATTTCGGTTAGTTCGTTGACGTCGATCGGCGTCATTTCGTTTTTGAAGAGCGCTGTTCCCCAGGCCGGGATGATGTTGGCGTTCTCCAGCACGACGCAGTCATTGTTGATGTCGAGGCGGAAGTAATCCGCTATCGCCTTGCGCAATGATCCGATGAAGGTGAGTGGTCCGCCGCAGAAGAGCACCTTCGGGCGCACTTCGCAACCGTGCGATAAGGCGCTTGCGGTCTGTACGGCCACGGCGCGGAAGATGGAGGCGGCGATGTCCTCTTTGGTGGCGTTTCTTGCCACTAGGTTTTGTATATCCGTTTTGGAGAAAACGCCGCAGCGAGAGGCGATAGGGTAGACGTGTTGCGCTTTTTGGGCAAGGCCGTCGAGGTCGGTCACTTCAACGCCTAAGCAGAGCGCCATTTGGTCGATGAAGGCTCCCGTACCACCTGCGCAGTTACCGTTCATACGTAAGTCGGATACTTGTCCGTCTTTCAAGTAAACGATTTTGGCGTCCTCTCCGCCTATGTCTATGATGGTGGAAATCTCGGGATGTACTTTCTTGGTGAACTCCGTGGCGGCGATCACCTCCTGTACGAAAGGAATATTATATCTTTCTGATACGCCCAATCCGACCGAACCGGTGATGGAAAGGGTGAATTTTTCTGTTGACAAAGTGGATTTCAGCTCCTCTAGAAAGGATGCGATAGCCCCCTTGACGTTCGCCAAGTGACGTTTGTATGAAGAATAAACTACATTTCCAGTTTCGTTAAGCACCACGATTTTCGCAGTAGTGGAGCCTATGTCAAGTCCTATTTTGAACATATAAATCTACCTCGCATAAAAAATAATTGCAAAATTAGGTATAAAAAACGAAAATGCCAACCGTTAATTTACTGATTTGATTTTCGACAAAGCAAGTTCCCTAATTAGTTTGAAAGGAAAGAATACTTTTCCTCCGATTATTGTCATTGCTCGTCGGATACGGAGATGGACTCGCAGTACTTCATTAGGTCTTGTATTTTTTCGGTCTCACCGACGATCCAGATGAAGTCTCCTTTGCATAATTCTGTGTTTGGTGACGGGTTCATGATGGTTGTCCCTTCGTGTTCTATACCCACGATCATGCATTTAGTATATTCCTTCACGCCAGATTGGCTGATTGTCTTTCCAGCCAGGTTGGATTTCCCGGAAATCTGGAATTGCTCGATGACGACGCCCTTGTTTTTTGTCTCCTTGGTCCAGTTCTCGTTGGCGGTGGCAAGAGCTTCGCTGAATGCGTTCAGTTGTTCGTCCGTTCCGAGCACGAGCAGTTTGTCGAACGGGAAGATGACCTCTTCCGCCGAAGGAATGTTGATGCGTTGTTTGCCTCGCATGATGGAGACTACGTAGACGCCGTATTTCTGGTGGAAATTCATTTTCCGAAGGGTATAGCCTATGCATTTCGAGAATTGCGGTACTTCGAAATCCACAAGGTGCAGGTCGTGGGCGGAGAGCGTTTTCGCCAGTTCCCTTTTGCCGAACACCTCCTTCTCCATCGATTTCTTCTTCGCTTCGTATTCGCGCGAGTTGAGGTTGTGCATGAACTTACGTTCCAAGGTGATGGAGTATAGTTTGATTCGTCTGGACCGCAACATCAGGATGATGAGTATGGTGGCGCAGATGACGACTACGGCGATGAAGAGGAATCCGGTATTGATTTGCAGGATTTCGGCGGTCTTCAGTAGGATGAAGTAGACGAATGTCGCCGCCAGGAAGAATCGAAGAAGGATGGTGGCTATCAGTGGCGCATGGTTCCTTTTGCTGGTCTTCCATAAGTATTTATATTCCAGCGAGTGGTTTTTCTTCGCCACCATGGCGCGGAGGAGCGGAGCGATGATCAGGATGGTGATTCCCGCGCCGATAAGGGCGCCCCAATAGCTGTTCGATTCGCCCCAGTATTCCGTCGTCTTACTGATGACGAACGGGATGAAGTACTTGATGGAGAGAAGTTCTATGGCGATGGCCAGCATAGAATAGATGGCGATGATCTTGATGATCTGTGAGAGTAGGCTGTACCAGACACTCTGTGTGTGGGCCGATTTATCGGAAAGCGATCGTCTCTCGATGGCGTTTGTCCAGGAGGCGGGCATATGTTTCGATACGAATTCGTAGGCAGGTGTGGATAGCCGCATGATGTATGGGGTCAGGAAGATGGTGATGACGGAGACCGCCACGATGACCGGATAGATGAAGTTGTCTATGATGCCAAGATTACTACCTTGGAGGGCGATGATGAAGGCGAATTCTCCGATTTGGGTCAGGCAGAAGCCAGATTGGATGGCGGATTTCATCTGTTGTCCGGCCAATAGGAGACCGCATGTGCCGAAGATGATCTGACCGAAGATGATCGCCAGGGTGATGGCGATGATCGGCACGATGTATTCGCAGATGATGTTGAAGTCCACCATCATGCCGACGGAGACGAAGAAGATGGCGCCGAACACGTCTTTGAATGGCCGTACCAACCTTTCGATCCTTTCCGCTTCCAGCGTCTCGGCGAGGACGGAACCCATCACGAACGCACCCAAGGCGGAGGAGAATCCCACTTTCATGGCGAAGAGCACCATGCCGAAGCATAGTCCGAGTGAAAAGACCAGTATGGTTTCGTCGTTCAATACTTTCTTCGCTTTCCGCAGGATGGTCGGGATGAAGTAGATGCCTGATATCAGCCAAACGACCAGGAAGAAGACGAGTTTGAGGATTCCCATGATGAGTTCCTCCCCTTCGAAGGATTTGCTGACGGCCAGGGTGGAGATGAGCACCATCAGGACGATGGCGATGAGGTCTTCGATGATGAGGATGCCGTACACGTACCGTGTGTACGATTGGTTGCGTAGCCCCATGTCGTCGAAGGCTTTGACGATGATGGCGGTGGACGACATGGATATCATACCGCCTAAGAGGATGCTGTTGGTGATGCCCCAGCCCAAAGAGAGTCCGACGACGAATCCCAACAATATCATGAAGGTGATGATGGTGATGGCGGCGATCGCCGCTGTTTGCCCCACCTTGAGTAGTTTCTTGAAACTGAAGTCCAGGCCTAACGAGAAGAGGAGGAATATCACACCGATGTCAGACCATGTCCCTATGTCGGACGTGCCGGAGATGTCCGGTGTCAGCGTGATTTGCGAGCTGACGAGGCATCCCGCCACGATATAGCCCAACACGACGGGCTGTTTCAACCATTTGAAAAGGATGGTGATGACACCTCCTGCGATGAGTATTAATGCTAAATCCGCTAGTAATGAAGGTATGTTCTCCATACGGAAGAGTAGTCTATTTGATTTGTTATGAAAATTTTTCGGATGACGGTTCTCTGATTGAACGTCTCCTTGGGGGAGGGAACGGATGCGTTTTTTGTGCGTCATCAAAAAAACGTATGCGCAAGTCGCTCGCTAAATTCACGGAAGTACCATCATACTCTTGCAAATTTAGAGAAAAATTTCACATTTATTTGTGATTGCCTATCCAACTTTATTAAATAAAGTTAAGTCGTATGAAATGTTAAAATCGTTTGTTTATATTTGCGTCCATGAAGAAAAGAACGCAGATATTATTGGGTATTGTGATGTCAATTTCCTTTCTGGGATTGATATTCCTCCAATCGTATTATATGCGTACCACCGCCGAGATGCGGGCGGAACAGTTCGGTGAGGCTGTGAAGCGTAGTTTGTATGAGGTGGCGCGCTTGTTGGAGGAGGAGGAGACCCTCCAATACTTGAATAAGAATTTGACCGTCCCTTCTTCCAAGACCCGGATTACGACCAAGCCGGGCGTCTCTCCGTTGCCGATGGGTGGCGGACAGATGGGACAAATCGGCAAGAGTGTCGATTCTTCCTTTAATTCGTGCGTGAGAGTTCGCCCTGCCGTATTCATCTCCATGAAGCATGGCATGAACTCCATTGAGGAGTCTTCCCGTATCATCCAAAACAAGTTGAAGGAGCGTTTCCTCCAAAGCCGCGCTCTGCTGGATGACATCTTGGTGCGTTTGCTGAGCGAGACTTACGTGAAGCCTATCGAGGACCGTATCGATTTCCAAAAGTTGAACGAGATCCTTGACCGTGAGTTGGACAACAACGGGTTAGGCGAGCTGAAACATTATTATTGCGTCGTGAACAAGGATGGTCGTGAGATTTATAGTAGCGGAAGTTTCGAGGAGGACGGACTGACTGCTAAGGATATGGTCTGCTACTCGCAGTTGCTCTTTCCTAACGACCCGGCGCCTACTTCGAACATGCTGAAGATTTATTTCCCTTCGAAGAGTAAGTACTTCGGTTCTAGCCAATTGCTTACCATATCGATTATCTTTACCGTTATCCTACTCTTCACGTTCGTCTTTTCCATGGTGATCATTTCCCGACAGAAACAGTTGTCGGAGATGCGCACGGACTTTATGAATAATATGACGCACGAACTGAAGACGCCTGTCTCGACCATCTCCCTCGCGGCGCAGATGCTGAACGACGATTCGATATCGAAATCGGCGGGCATGGTGGACCAGCTCTCGAAGACCATAGGTGACGAGACGAAGCGCCTTACTAGGCAAATCGATAAGGTGTTGCAGATGTCTATCTTCGAGAAGGAGAGCTCCGCTTTGAAATTGGAGTTGATGGATATCGATGACTTGATCTTGACCATCGCCGGGAATTTCGCCTTGAAGGTGCAGAATACGGGAGGTGACATCCAGACCGAATTGGATGCGGAGGATTCCGAAACCATGGTGGATGAGATCCATTTCACGAATATCATCTATAATTTGATGGATAACGCCGTCAAGTATAGCCACGGACCGTTGGTGCTGAGGCTCAGAACGTGGAACGAGCATGGTAGGCTATGTATCTCCGTGGAGGATAATGGTATCGGAATCAAGAAGAATGACTTGAAGCGCATCTTCGATAAGTTCTACCGCGTCCCTACGGGCAGTGTCCACAATGTGAAGGGTTTCGGACTGGGTTTGGCTTACGTGAAGAAGGTCGTCACTGACCATCACGGAACGATACGCGTCGAGAGTGAATACGAAAAAGGTACTAAATTCATTATAGAAATACCGATTAAAAAACAAATTTGTTAATTATTAAGCGAGATAAACTATGGACGAGAAAATAAAGATTCTTTTGTGTGAAGATGACGAGAACCTCGGTATGCTGCTAAGGGAGTATTTGCATGCAAAGGGGTATGACGTTACTTTGAAATTGGATGGCGAAGAGGGCGGTAACGCTTTTTTCGCAGGTAAATATGACGTTTGTGTCTTGGACGTGATGATGCCTAAGAAGGATGGTTTCACGTTGGCGCAGGAGATCAGACAGGTGAACGAGAAGGTGCCTATCCTCTTCTTGACCGCGAAGACGCTGAAGGAGGATATCGTCGAAGGTTTCCGTATCGGCGCCGATGACTACATCACGAAACCTTTCAGCATGGAGGAGTTATTGCTCCGTATCGAGGCTATCCTCCGTCGCGTGAACGGGAAAAAGGGCGTGGCTGAGCCTATCCAGAAATTGGGTAAGTTTACGTTCGATTCCCAAAAACAACTGCTCACCATCGATGGTGAGTCGACCAAACTGACTACCAAGGAGTCTGAACTGCTCGCGTTGCTTTGCGAGCATAAGAACGATATCCTTGAACGTAACCGCGCTTTGAAGACGATTTGGGTGGACGACAACTATTTCAATGCCCGCAGCATGGATGTTTACATCACGAAACTGCGTAAGCTCTTGAAGTCTGACCCTCAGGTCGAAATCATCAATGTGCATGGAAAGGGTTACAAAATTGTGATTCCGGATGATCAGCAGGGCGAGTAAATATTTTTAAGTTAATGATGGAAGAGCCGACGACATTTTTATTCTGTCGTCGGCTCTTTTTTCTCTCTCCCTTCTGTTGGATGAAATAGGGATTTTTTACCTACCTTCGCGGTGTCTTTATTATTTAATGATTGATTATGGTTAAAGTTGGTATTATAGGCGGTGCCGGTTATACGGCTGGCGAATTGCTCCGCATCATTTTGAACCACCCTCAGGTGGAGATCGTTTTCGTAAATAGTAGCAGTAATGCGGGTAATAAACTCTATGATGTTCACGAGGGACTTTTCGGCGAGACTGAGATGACTTTCACGGACGAGCTCCCTTTGGATAAGATTGACGCCATGTTTATTTGCTCTGGCCATGGCGACAGCAAGAAATTCTTGGAGTCGCATGTGGTGCCCGCCAATGTGAAGATCATCGACCTTTCGCAGGATTACCGCGACGAGAGCGAAGGCTTTGTCTATGGCTTGCCTGAGGTGAACCGCGAGCGCATCCGCAAAGCCACTAAATTGGCTAACCCTGGTTGTTTCGCCACCGCTATCCAAATCGGCTTGCTTCCTTTGGCGGCTAAGGGTTTGCTCAAGGGTGAGGTCCATACCAATGGCATCACGGGTTCCACGGGTGCCGGCGT
This sequence comes from Paludibacteraceae bacterium, assembly GCA_045617845.1. GTDB lineage: Bacteria > Bacteroidota > Bacteroidia > Bacteroidales > Paludibacteraceae > UBA1181. The sequence goes on from JAZLJL010000086.1 coordinate 26,988, forward strand.
AAAACCGGGCGCCACTTCCCACTTCAGCTGGAGGAACAATAACATCTCTATCTATAAGGCTTTCACTCACCAACACTTGTTGGAGATCAACCGTACAATGCGACAGTTACAGCCTAGCTTCGATTTCGATATCAATTTCTTGCCTGTCCGCGGAGATTTCGCGAGGGGTATCTTCGTCTCTTCTTACACGGAGTGCGATTTGCCGATTGAGGAGATCCAACAAATCTACAAGGATTTTTATAAGGATTCCGCCTTCACTTTCGTGATGGACGCTAATCCTGATTTGAAGCAGGTGGTGAACACGAACAAGGGTATCGTCCACGTCGAGAAACATGGTAATAAGGTCTTGGCTATCTCCATGATCGATAATTTGTTGAAGGGCGCTTCCGGTCAGGCTGTTCAGAACTTTAACTTGATGTTCGGCTTGGAGGAGACTTGCGGATTGAAGTTGAAACCGAGCGGTTTCTGATTGGATAGATTATCTTTTCATATAAGTCCGAATCGTCATGGTTCGGACTTTTTTGTGCGTATCGTATGTGTGCGTCAAAAAAGAGGGCGACGGAACCATGTGAAATAATTCCGTCGCCTTTCTCTTTATGGCGTGGCGAAGTGTTTACTCCGCAATTACTTTATATTCGTTTACTCCGATTTGGACCAACAAAAGGCCTTTCTCCGTATTTGTCAATGGAATGATGTTCCTTCCTTGGGAGAGTGTGCCTTGGCGGAGAAGGATTCCCTGAGCGTTCCAGACCTTGTAGTTGGTTGGTGCCTCCATCATGGAGATGATTTGGATGGCATCGTCATGGAAGAATACCATTTCGATTCTTCCCGCAAGTTTGTTTGTGGCTTTAGTCAAAGAGGCGATGTGGATGGTTTGGGATTGGCTGAGGACCATCCCGTCCTTCTCGGCGGTGAAATATCCGTCGCCGGTGAGGTCGTTCGGTAGGTTCCATTCGTAATCGATTCCGCCTTGGGCGCTAGTCAGTTCGCGCTTGTTCATTTTTAGTCCGAAATAGTTGATGTTGATGCAACCTGATTCGTTGATGAGGAGACGGAACTTGTTGGAGGACACCGGTTCGAACGTTGTTTCGTAGTTTACTCCGATGGTGGCGCCCTTCTCTACGGTTTTCCACTCTCCGTTTTCCATGTATTGGAGCTCGTAGGACTTGATGTTGCAGCCGATGCCGTCCGTTTCATCGATGATGGCGCCCGCTATTTCGCATTCGGTAGTCAGAGTGAGTTCCAACCATTCGTTTTCCGTGCCGAGTGCGCCCCAACGTCCTTCGTCGCCTACGGTCAAAGCGTTCTTGGCTTCCCATCCGAATGTGCCTTCGTCGTTCATCCAGATGGATGACGCTGATATGCTGTCTACTTCTGCGTTAGGGTTCCAATAGAGGGTGACTTCGTAGTCGAGGTCCATGTCAACGTCGCATTGTACTGTTTGCGTCGTTCCGTTCAGCCATGATGTCTCTTCCGTTGGGCTTATCCATGTGAATTTTGGGGTCGGTTTGTTGTTTTTTAGGGTGATGGTGGTCACGCTGTTGCTTGGCAAACTGATTTCTTGTCCTTCCGTGTAGCTTCCCAAAACCTTGCTCCATGTTTGGGTGGAAGGAACTGTTTGGATGATTTGCCCGTCGTCTGGCGTTGCGATCGGGAAGGAGAGGGTAGCGCTGTGGCTAGCGTATCCTTTGTTGATGATTACGACTGTGTAGGCGTCACCTTCGGGGCTTTTGAACGCACAGCTGATCACGTCGTCGTTGGACGAAGTGGAGTTGATGCAGATCCATCCTGGGCGGACGAACTTGGAGAAGTGGCGGAATCCGTGGTATTCGGATTGTATGATATATCCGTCGGGTGATTTCCAGTTGTTTGATTCCCAAGGATTTTCCAGGGTGACGCAGCCGTTTTCGGAGCCCCACATGAGATTCCAGTGGAGATAGGAGGAGACGCGGTTATAGTTGAACGCGTTGGCGATGATCCAAGCTGTGTGGAGCGCATCCATGTCCCTTGATTCGCGCATGGAGCAGTTTTCCGTCATGAACTGCGGTTTGTCCGGGTAATCCGCGGCGAGACCTTTCATGGCAGGGATAAAGTCGTCCGGGTAGGAGTATTTGTCGTTGTCGTGTGTTTGGTCTCCGCTATGGTAGTAGTGGAAGCAGTAGCCGTCGAGCAGACTCTTGTCGAGTGCGTTGATATATTTCTGCGTGTTGTTCCAACCGATTCCGAGCGGTTCCGGACCGAGGAATTTCGGACAGTTTTCCATGCCTTGCATAGCGCTGTGGACCGCTTCGAGCGCCTTGGCGTAGGAAGCCACGTCGCCGTTCTCCTTCTCGTCGAATATGCACGCCTCATAGTCGGCGTCCATGTCAGGTTCGTTCTGGATGCTGATGTAGTCAGGCACGACGCCCACTTCGTGGTAGCGTTGCAGTGATTTTTTCCACCACTCCGCGAATTTGCCGTAGACGAATTGTCCGTTCTCCTTTTTCAGGGAGGCTTTCACGCCACCCCGGCTACCGTCGGTGCTGTTGTTGGCCTTCAGCGAGGCTGGTGCGGTCCATGACGACATCTCGATGAAGAAGTCCGATCCGAGTCTTTTCTTCGCCTCTTTGACAATCTCGGCGTCGTCGCTGAGGTCCTTGTCGTCCTCTTGCGCCCAGTTGCCCATACGCAGACCGGAGATTCCGAGCCCGTTGAAAAGGGTGTCGTAAATAGCGGTTTTGTTTTTATGTCCAGTGAGCCAGTTCTGGTAGTAGGCTAAACCTCCACCGATACCGATGACGGTCTGGTGGGTCTCTGTTGGGGAGACGTTGATGGTCATGTCCGCGGCGAATGTCTGCTGCGACATAAGGATGGTTGCGCTTGCCGCAAGAAGTCGTAAAGAAATACGTTTCATCATAATTGGAAAATAATGTAATGTAGTAATGGTTACTTGGTTTTCGAACGCAAATTTGGGTAAAAATTCATTAAGGTGAGCCAAAAATGACGGTTTATGAAACGGACGATTCTGTAAATCGTTGTTTCATACAATGTTGTACATTAAATTTATGTATTTGGGGAATTCGAGATTGTCTTAGGTGCGTACCTGTTCATTTTCTGGATGAGAAGGCGAAGCCAGCAATTGCGCCGCAGCAGCCTCCGATCAGGTGGGCTGACTGTGAGACGTTGTCTGAACTGAATATGCCGTTGAAGATTTCCCTGCCTAAATATAGGATGATGACGAGGATAAAGGTCAATGGAATCTCCTTCTCCCTAAAGGAGGTCATGGAGGCTAGGATGATGAAGGCGAACACGACGCCTGAAGCTCCTAACAATGTGTTGTTGGTGAATACATTATTGATGATTGCCGTGACTACGGCCGTGGCCCCGATGACGAACAGAATGCGGTCGCTCCCATATTTTTCCTCCAACATGGGACCTAAGAGGATGAACAGGAGCATGTTGTTGATGTAGTGCGAGACGTTGGCATGTCCCAGCACATGGGTGAAAGCTCTGACGTAGGTCAGCGGATTGAGTAGTGACGAACTATAGGTCGAGAAAAAGAATTGGTTGGTCCAATTGTTGGTGAGTTCGCCGAGAATCAGGGCGATGCCTGATACGATGACGAAAGTCAGTATGACGGGGGAATTAAATGTTATCTTCATTCTATTTCGTATATGTGTGGGGGAACGATGGTTGGACGCTTCCCGTCTCCTTTTCCCTATTCTTTAAGTTATATATATCTTTACATTCAATATGGTGAATTAATGGAATCACGTATATGCAATATTCGTAAAAAAAGTGGAGATTTGCAAGTGGAGACGTCATAATGTTAAGTCCGTACATTCAAATGCCAAGTGCAAAAATATCATAATAAATTAAAGAACACTTTCGAGGGGGAAGAAAAATCCAATTTTTCTCTGGGGCGACGATTCAGTTTATACTGAACGGACTTAATAAACTCATCAGAGAAATCG
>JAZLJL010000087.1:0-60779 GCA_045617845.1 Paludibacteraceae bacterium
CCGTCCATCGCCATGGAATCAATATAAAGGACATCATAATCAAGCTCCTTCACCGGATTCACCAACCACTCCGACAACGGAGCGTCGAAATACAGAGTATCCACACGGGTCAGTCCGCTGTTGGTAAAGTCATACCCCTTAGATACGTGAAGGGTACCCACCTCAAAGAGGTCGGAGAAGATAGCCTGACACTCGTAAGCTTCATCAAGATAATACCGATTCAACTTGTAACAATCATAGGCGAGGCTATCCACGTCCGAAGGAACCGTCACATCCACCTTGCCCTTAATCTCTTGGGAATCGATAAACAAAGCATCATATTCCACATACTTCACAGGATCTCGGAACCATTCCGACATCGGAGCGTCGAAGAACAATGTGTCCACCTTGAAAGATTCGATATCCTTGAAGTTGGCGCCCTCCTTCACACGGATGGAAGAGACGTTATCAGGGAAACTACCGTTCACCACCACGCCATCAAGCACCAAGACATGATACTTAAGATTGGTCACCGTATCGGCAAGCCACTGAGTCATCGGCGCATCGTAGTACAACGTATCCACGATAGACAACCATGTAGGAATACCATAAATAGAATCACTGGTAGCCAACCCACTATAAGAGAAATCAACACCTCTGGAAATATGTACGGAGGTGATTTTAGCCGGGAAATCTTCAAAAGGTCCATACGTGGAAAAGTCACCCATATATACGACCCGAGAATTATAGATGCCATTCACGAAATACTCAAGGAAATGATCCATCTCCGCCGGCAACGTCAAACTAAGCTCTCCTTTTATCTCTTTAGAATCGATAATAAGCACGTCCGTATTATAATGATACAATGGGCTATCCATCCATTTCTCCATCGGAGCGTCATAATAGATAGTGTCCACATGAATCATATCACTGAAATCATAACCACGTGAAACATGGACAGAGGTAATATGGGCATTCAACTCATTAATGGAATTAGCAGAAGAGAGTGCAGATTCACCCGACTTCCTGGAATGATCAATGCTTATCACATTTTCAGGAATCGTCACGCTCACCGACCCAGAAATCAACTTGGAGCCGATGTAGAGCACATCATATGAAATATTCTTCACACAATCGTCCAACCACTCATCCATGGGCGCATCAAAAAACAATGTATCCACATGAGACAATCCGCAGTCCCAGAAATCAATGCCTGTCGACACATGGAGAGAGGTGATTTCCGCAGGGAAATTAGTCAAGACACTTTTGCAGACATCCACAACAAGACCAGGTCCCATACGTTGCGACACACAATCATAAATCAAGTTGTTCACATCAGCAGGAATTGTCAAACTCATTTTTCCTTTGACTTCCTTGGAATCGATGAAAAGGACATCATATTCCACATTCTTCACAGGATCTCGGAACCATTCCGACATCGGAGCGTCAAAGAACAAGGTATCTACCTCAAGCAACTCGGAAGAGAGTCGATCAGAACCTTTTGCCAAATGGAGTGACGAGGAACCGCTCGACGAATAGATCGGCAATGAACAGAACAAAGCGAAAAGCAACAATAGTCGCCCCTTCGCATTTAACATACGTTTCATAAAAAAAATATAAATTACACATAATCACTAAAAAAGGGAAACATCAACAAAAAGAATCACCAAAAAGCACATCACGACGTTCCCACAGAACATTTTCATCCACAATTACACATTCAATTACCCGTAATAATGGTACTGCGCAAAATTAATTATTATTTCAAAAAAAAGCGTTCAAAACAAGCAATTATTTTGATAAAAATTATTTTCAAATCTTTATCCAACAAGATAAGCACAGGTTTTATAAGGAAAATAATGGTTATAAAACAGAGACAAACGGCAGAAAAAGAGCGTCCGAACCGGCACTCCGATTGATTAACCGCAAACAGGGAGAGATGCGTCAACTATCATAAGGTCTCTGGTAGAAATTACCGGAAAGCATCTCCGTATTGATACAATTCACGAAAACCTCAGGATCCTTTTCTCGTACCGCATGAACAATCTTCATGTACTCCTCGCGGGAAACGACGGAATAGACAAGGAAATTCTTCCGATGCCCCGTCGCGCCTTCGCTCTGCACGACCGTAGCGTCATGGTGACCCTGTTCGTCGATGATTTGGCAAACCTCCTCCGGACGGCTGGTCACGATCAACAGCGTCTCTTTCTGATACCTTTTATGGAGCGAATGCAACACCTGGGTGGAAGCGTATTGGAAAATGATGGAATAGAGAGCCTTGTCCCATCCGAAAATCAAACCAGCGGAGAGGAGTATCACCACATTGATGGCCAAGGACAAATTCCACGAATCCCGGTTCTTCTTCTCCGACATGTAGATGGCTATGAAATCCGTGCCGCCCGAAGTGGCATCCACGTAAAGGCAGATGCAGATGGCAAAGCCATTAAAAATACCTCCGAAAATACTGATCAACAAGATATCGGACGTCAAAGGGTAAGTAGGCAGCAAATCGGTGAAAAGACCCGTCAACACAATCATCAGGCAGGAATAAATCGTAAACTTATGACCGATGAAACGGAATCCGATATAGACAGGCACAGCATTCAACGCCACATTCACCAGCGTGAAGGGAGGCGCATAATCAAACAGCATGTCACAAACACGAAGGATCAAAAGCGTCAGTCCCGTCGCGCCTCCAGGATAAAGGCCACCCGCATTGACAAACACATTGATATTGGACGCCATCAGCAAAGCCGCCAAAGTGACAGCCCCTATGCGCATCAAATCCTTTTTCCCTTCGAATATTTTCTGTGACATAAGATTTATCTTGTTAATTAGCCATACAAAAATACAATAATATTGTTAATAATTACACAATGGGCACTCAATTACCACTAGCCACAACCGGAAGACACCGATAAAGAGAGAACAAGGGGGGAAGATTGACCATGTAGCCCTTGCCCGCACCGTCATCGGCGGGATGGCTGGATACACCACACAGATTCCAGAGATTTTCATAGGCAATCACCATACCCAACCATATTTTATCATTAACTTCGCACCATGAAATTAAGCAATACAAAAATGAAAAAAAGAAAGTCATTTGGATTAATCCTAAAATGCCTTGCGGCACTCTTAATCGCCACCAATCTTTCAAGTTGCAAAGACGACAATGAAGAAGAGGCAAGAAGTTCAGAACAAGCATGCATCGTACTCAACCAAGGAAATTTCACCGAGGCGAACGGCAGCATCAGCGTCATCGACAAGAACGGCAACGTGACCAACCATGTCTACAGCGACGCGAACGGATACCCACTCGCATCCACCATCGAATCAGGATTCATCTACAACGACAAACTCATCATCATCTGCAACAACGAGGACAAAATAGAAATCGTGGACGCCAACGACTTTAAAAGGATATCCACCATCAAAGGCATCGTGACCCCTAGATACGGCACCGTGGCAGACGGCTTTCTCTATGTGACCTCCGTGCCAGACTGGAACCTACAAAGCGGATTGATTTACAAGATTGACCTGGCATCATCACAAATCGACACATCCATAGTCATTGAAGGGCAACCGGAAGGCATCATCAGCCACGACGGAAAGCTAATCGTAGCCGCTGGCGCGAGCGCCAACATCATCAACACAGACTCCTTCAGCGTAGGGAAAACGATAATGGGAAAGGCAACACTCACCGCCAAGCACTTCACGGTAGACAAGGACGGAGAGGTATGGATGTCCCTCACCAGTTACGAAGGGATAAGCGGAATATCAAAAATTGATTTCGACATGAGGTCCATCACCAACTTCACTCCAGTGGAAGGGCTCGCATTCGAAGGGCACCTCTCCACCACCCCAGACAAGTCCGCCATCGTCTTCCGTACCATCACAGGCGCCTACACAGACGACGAAGCTTCAACCATCAGCCTCTACGACATCGCCTCCGGCGACACGAAAGAAATCATCCAAGGAAAAGGATTCTACGGCTTCAATGTAGACCAGAAGAACGGAGACATCTACACAGCCGACACCAACGGATGGATCACCAACAGCACACTGCTCATCCATGATGCCCAAGGGACCCCGAAAAGCACGGACAAACTCCTAGGCGTCGGCGCATGCAGGTTCATTCTCAGATAAAAAAGTAAGTAAAAAAAGCAAGAGGGATTTTCCAGCGACGGGAAATCCCTCTTTTGTTTTATGGGGCGAAGATTACATTTCCAACCATAAGGAATCGCAAATCGTAAATTGTAAATCAAAAAATGATTAACTTCGCGGAAATTTTAGAAAGACACGAAGTGGAAAACAAGAAAGTGCAAGAATCAAGTTGGATAGACGTATATGGAGCACGGGTCCACAACCTGAAAAACATAGACGTAAGCATACCACGGGACAAACTGACGGTGATCACCGGACTGAGCGGAAGCGGGAAGTCATCGTTGGCATTCGACACCATATATGCCGAAGGACAGAGGCGATATATCGAGACGTTTTCCGCCTATGCGAGGAACTTCCTCGGCAACATCGAACGACCGGACGTGGACAAAATCACAGGACTCAGTCCCGTCATCTCCATCGAGCAAAAGACGACGAACAAGAACCCCCGCTCCACCGTCGGAACCACCACAGAGATATACGATTTCCTCAGACTACTCTACGCCAGGGCAGGAGAAGCCTATTCCTACGTCACCGGCGAGAAAATGGTGAAATACACGGAAGAACAAATCCTTTCACTGATACACACAGATTACAAGGACGAGGCAGTGCTAATACTCGCCCCGCTCGTGAACTCCAGGAAAGGACATTACAAGGAGCTCTTCGAGCAAACACGCAAGAAAGGGTATTTGAACGTACGCGTGGACGGCGAGATGAGGGAAATCACCCACGGGATGAAATTGGACCGCTACAAGAACCATACCATCGAAGTGGTCATCGACAAACTCATCATCACGGACAAGAACGAGAAACGCATCAAAGACTCCGTCCGCATCGCCATGAAGCAAGGGAACGGAGTGCTCATCGTCATGAAGAAAAGCGACGGGAGCAGCCGTCATTTCAGCAAGCTGCTGATGTGTCCGACATCAGGCATATCCTATGCCGAGCCAGCGCCACACAACTTCTCGTTCAACTCCCCGCACGGAGCCTGCGAGAAATGCAAGGGACTCGGATATGTCAACGAAATAGACCTAGACAAAATCATTCCGGACAAAAAAATAAGCATCTATAACGGAGGAATTTACCCGTTAGGCAAATACAAAAAAGCGCTCTTCTTCTGGATGTTGGAAGCGATAGCCGAAAAATACGAATTTTCTTTGAAGGACCCGATTGAAGATATACCCGAAGAGGCGTTGAACGTAATACTCAACGGAACCGACGAGCGCATATGCGTCAAAAACGGTTCGCTAGGCGAGTCCGTCTGCACCTACTCTTTCGAAGGAGTCATCCGCTACATCGAGATGCAACAAGAAGGAGACACATCCGCCACTTCCCAGAAATGGGCGGAGCAATTCAGCAAAACAATCGTCTGCCCCGAATGCGGAGGAAGTAGGCTCAACAAAGAAGCAAGGAATTTCCGCATCGCAGGGAAAAGCATCGACCAACTCGCCAACATGGACATCGCCGAGTTGCAGGAATGGACGAAAAACGTGACGGATACACTCAATGAAAAACAGAGAGTCATCGCCAACGAAATACTTAAGGAGATACAAACCAGGCTCCAGTTCCTCATTGACGTAGGATTGGATTACCTTTCCCTCAACAGGGCAACCGCCTCATTATCAGGCGGAGAAAGTCAACGAATCCGTTTAGCCACACAAATTGGGTCGCAACTTGTAAACGTGCTCTACATCCTCGACGAACCGAGCATCGGACTGCACCAGAGAGACAACACGCGGCTCATCAACTCACTCAAGAGGCTGCGCGACATAGGCAACTCCATCATCGTAGTGGAGCATGACAAAGACATGATGCTGGAATCGGACTACATCGTCGACATGGGACCGATGGCAGGACGCAAAGGCGGCAACGTCGTCTATGCGGGCACACCCGGCGACATGCTGAAAACCAGCACCATGACAGCCGATTACCTCAACGGCAAGCGCCAAATCGAAGTGAAAAAAGAAAAGAGGGAAGGAACGGGGAAATACATCAAACTAACCGGAGCCAAAGGCAACAACCTAAAAAACGTGGAGGTGGAGATTCCCCTAGGCAAACTAGTCTGCATATCGGGCGTGTCTGGCAGCGGGAAGTCGACCCTCATCAACGACACGCTTCAACCCATCCTTAGCCAACACTTCTACAACTCGCTTCAAGACCCGTTGCCGTTCGACACCATCGAAGGCATCGAAAACATAGACAAAGTCATCAATGTGGACCAGACCCCGATCGGAAGGACCCCACGCTCCAACCCTGCCACCTACACAGGACTGTTCGGAGAGATACGCGAACTGTTCGTCACGCTTCCCGAATCCAAAATGAGAGGCTATAAGCCAGGGCGATTCTCCTTCAACGTCAAAGGAGGCAGATGCGAGACCTGCGGAGGAAACGGCTTCCGATCCATCGAGATGAACTTCCTCCCCGACGTACTCGTGCCATGCGAGACGTGCCAAGGGAAACGTTACAACAGGGAGACACTGGAAGTACGCTTCAAAGGGAAATCCATCGCCGACGTGTTGGACATGACCATCAACATGGCGGTCGAATTCTTCGAAAACATACCGTCCATCTACCACAAAGTAAAGACATTACAGGAGATCGGATTAGGCTATATCCGTCTAGGGCAACCCTCCACCACCCTTTCGGGAGGCGAAAGCCAACGAATCAAATTAGCGACGGAACTCATGAGGAAAGAGACCGGCAACACCCTCTACATCCTCGACGAACCGACGACGGGGCTCCATTTCGAAGACATCAGGATACTACTGGAAGTGCTCAATAAATTAGCCGACAGGGGCAATTCCATCATTGTCATCGAGCACAACATGGACGTCATCAAGGCGGCGGACTATGTCATAGACATGGGACCAGAAGGCGGACGAGGCGGAGGACAAATCGTGGCGACCGGAACACCAGAAGAAATCGCGCGGAATGCTAAAAGCGCCACAGGAATCTATTTGCAGAAAGAATTTTCAGGCGTCATAAACATTTAGCGTACAATTGATTACGGGCAATCCAAAGGTTAATTGTTGAAAACGTGTTAATCCTTTTTAGTCCGCAGAGCCAGCAAATGCAAACGGGTATGAAAAAAATTTTTTATATTCGCGTTGAACAAAACATGGAGTTCGTATGGGAAAGATTATAGCAATCGCAAATCAAAAAGGCGGCGTTGGGAAGACCACGACAGCCGTCAATTTGGCAGCTTCTTTAGCAGTATTAGAGAAGAAAGTGTTGATTGTGGACGCAGATCCGCAAGCCAACGCATCATCTGGTTTAGGGCTTGACGTCCGCAAGTTAAAGAAGACCGTGTACGAATGTATCTCCGGAGAGATAGATCCGCACGAAGCCATATACGACACGGAGCTCGATAACCTGAAGATTATTCCTTCCCATGTGGACTTGGTCGGTGCTGAAGTCGAGATGATCAATCTTGAGAACAGGGAAAAATACATGAAAGCGATGTTGGAGAAACTACGTAACGACTACGATTTCATCCTCATAGACTGTTGTCCGTCCCTCGGACTCATCACCATCAACTCCTTGACCGCAGCGGACTCCATCATCATACCTGTACAATGTGAATACTTCGCCTTGGAAGGAATCGCCAAGCTACTCGCCACCATCAAGTTGGTGAAGAGCAAACTGAACCCGAACCTAGAAATCGAAGGATTCCTCTTGACAATGTATGATGCACGTACAGCACTCAACAGAATGGTGGTGGACGATGTGAGGAAGAACTTCAAGGACATGGTTTTCGAGACCATCATCCAAAGAAACGTTCGTTTAGGCGAAGCGCCAAGCTACGGGAAACCGGTCATCACATACGATGCGGACTCCAGGGGCTCCATCAACTACATGAGCCTCGCTAACGAATTGTTAGTAAGATGTTCAAAAGATGTTAATGTAGAAGCGTAATAGACATGGCAAAGAAATTCGGAGGTTTGAACCTAAGCAGGGGAATCAATTCAATGATTCCGACAGATGACGAAGAGAAAGAGACCGTCACCGGGGCATCGTCCATCAACGAAGTGAAGATATCGGAGATTGAGGCCAATCCGGACCAGCCACGAAGGGACTTCGACGAAGAAGCGCTTAACGAACTAGCGGACTCCATCAAGCAAATCGGTGTGGTCCAGCCCATCACATTACGCAAAATAGAGGAAGGAAAATACCAAATCGTAGCGGGAGAGCGCCGTTTTAGGGCATCCCAAATCGCAGGTTTGGAAAGCATACCAGCCTACATCAGGGAAGTGAATGAGACCCAACTGATGGAAATGGCTCTCATAGAGAATATCCAAAGAGAGGATTTGAACGCCATCGAGGAGGCTCTAGCCTACCAAAACCTCATGGACAAATGCGATTATACGCAAGACCAACTCAGCGAGCGCGTCGGCAAGAAACGCGCGACCGTGGCAAACTACCTTAGATTGCTCAAATTACCCGCTGAGATTCAAATGGCCGTCAAAAACAAAAAGCTGGATATGGGCCACGCCAGAGCCTTGATGGGCATCGAAGACCCCGTCTCCCAACTTGAAGTATACAACAGAATACTCTCGGAAGGATTGTCCGTCCGCAAAGTGGAGGAAATCGCCAAAGAACTCAAAGAGGGAAATTCAGGGGGCAATACCTCCGCCCCGAAAAAGAAAAGCGCCATCAAGCCAGAACTTCGAGAAGACTACGCCCTACTCAAAGAGAGACTGGCAGGATTGTTCAATACGCCAATCAACATGGCATGCGACAACAAGGGTAAAGGTAAAATCACTATCCAATTCAACAACGACGACGACTTGCTCAAAATCATGAGCGTGTTCGATTCCATAAAGAATTCATAATTAGAGCAGTTGAAAAAATTAAGTTCCATATTCATTTCACTGATCACTTCGCTCTCCATCGTTCAATCCACGTATGGGGAAGAGCTACAAGACTCTGTTCCAAATGCGGAAGCCACAATAAATGGTGAAGCGCCCGTCGCACAAACATCAGACTCGTTAACAGTCCAAATGGGATCTTCCACATTCGATGTCATGACGGACACGGTCTTATCCCCCAAAACGAAGAAAAAAATCGTCCTATCACAAGCGGCGTTTAAGCCAGACCCGAGACGCGCCACCTGGTATGCCATCGTATGTCCAGGTTTAGGGCAAATATACAATAGAAGTTATTGGAAGCTTCCTATCCTTTACGGAGGGGTGTTAACCTGCACCTACCTTATCACTTGGAACGGACGTATGTACAATGATTACAGGAACGCTTACCATGACATCATAGACAGCGACCCGAACACCAACAGTTACATGTCTCTTTTCCCTTCTTACGACGGCACACAATCATGGTTGCCGAACACGTTGCAGACAAAGATGAACAACTATCGGAGGACAAGGGACATGAGTGTATTCGTCATGGTCATGCTTTACGTCGTGAGCGCAGTGGATGCGTTCGTGGACGCCCACCTCTACGACTTTACCGTCTCAGAAGATTTATCACTCCGCGTGGAGCCAATCATAAATAACTACAATTGGGACAACGTGAACAAGGAGAAGACCTTCGGGTTCCAATGTAGCATTACATTTTAAGAAAAAAAACAATTTATAATGTTAAAGCATCTATGTTCAATCTTCACGGTAGCTTTATTGTTCTCCGTGAATGTCATGGCGCAAGAAGACGAGAACGAGAATGTCGCCGAGAATGACTCAATCGCCCAAGAGGAAGAGATAGAAGAGCAAGAAGACCTAGTATTCATCGATTCGATCGAGGCGGCGAACGCACCCAAGGATACAATCAAGGTATTCAGAGACCTACCGATCGGGTTCGACAACGAAATGGATAGCCTGCTAAACGAATATTACAATTCCGTCATCATCCAACCTAAAAAACGCAAATGCGTATCCGACAGCATCGGAGTCGGCTGCAGCGACGAGGTTTACATCGCCCGATTGCAAAAAATACCAGCCGTCATGGAGATGGTATACAACCCTATCGTAAAAAAACACATCGAATTTTACGTGTTGAAACGTCGCAAACAAGTCGAGAACATGTTAGCGATCGGAGAATATTACTTCCCTATTTTCGAGCAAGCCTTGGATGCGGCGAAGATGCCTATCGAATTGAAGTACCTCCCCGTCATTGAATCGGCCTTGAACCCATTGGCATTCTCACGCGTGGGAGCATCCGGACTTTGGCAGTTCATGTATGGCACTGGAAAACTTTACGGGTTGGAAGGTAATAGTCTTGTCGACGACAGGCGCGACCCTATCAAGGCCACCAACGCCGCCGTCAGGTTCCTAGGCGACCTTTACAAGATTTACGGAGACTGGTCGTTGGTGATCGCAGCATACAACTGCGGACCAGGCAACGTCAACAAAGCCATCAAACGCGCGGGAGGAAAGAAAGACTATTGGGCCATCTACCCTTACCTGCCGAAAGAGACGAGAGGATACGTGCCTGCCTTCATCGGCGCCACCTATGCGATGACCTACTACAAAGAGCACAACATCTGTCCGGCGAAAATGCAGATGCCAGTCCTCTGCGACACCATCCGGCTAAACGAACGTGTCCACTTGGAGCAAATCGCCCAAAAACTTCAAATCGACATCAAACTGCTCAGAAGCCTCAATCCGCAATATAGGAAAGACATCATCCCAGGCAACGGCGAGACCTATACGTTATGTCTTCCTCAAAAAAGCGTCGGCAGCTTCATAGAACAAAAAGATTCCATCATAGCCTACAAGGCGGATTCATTCGCTTTAAGCAGGACAGTCGTACTTCCCGCCAAGGCGGACCCATACTACAGAGGAGTCAAAGGCGGCGCCATCGGGAAAGGCATTTACGTGGTGAAGAAAGGAGATTCACTCTCCACCATCGCCAAAAGGAGAAAAGTGTCCGTCGCGAAACTAAAGCAATGGAACAACCTGAAATCCGACAGAATCAGAGCGGGGCAGAAACTCCGCATCAAATAAACCAGACTTCCCAAGAGGGGCATGGACAATCCTAAGATTGCCATGTACTCTCCTTCTCGGGAAGATTTTCATACACCACAGGAAAAACACAAACAATTTAGGCACTTGCGGAATTAGAGGAACGCAAAAGAAAATTCTCCCCCAAAAAAACAAACACCATAACACTTTAGGCCAATCATAGGCACTGGTTTTCAAAAGGAAATGCATAAAAGGGGACACAAAACAAACATGGACGCAAAATAGTCATCAGAGTTCCTCTTTTTATCGTCCAATAAGTTGTTTATTGATTAGATAAAGTTAATTTTGCATTGAAGCATTTATTGTGAAGCATATTACACATCATGAAAAACAGAAAACACAAACAAACCAAGGCACACATATGCTTTTGGGGATTATTCTCCATGCTACTTCTCCATGCCACTTGGGCGATATCAGCCCAAGAATACGGGAGGTTTGACCATTTCGGAACAGCCGAAGGCCTTATATCCGACAGGGTATACAACATCACATGCGACAACAACGGATTCCTTTGGCTCGGAACAGATTTCGGATTCGACCGGTTCGACGGGAAAGAATTCAAGCACCACAACAAAAAAGATTACCCGTCCCTTAGGCGGGAAGATATACTCATCACCCATTTAGGAGAGAACAACAACGTCTTTATCGGAGGTTATTATGGTTTATTGGAAGAATACGACCAAGAAAGAGACACGCTAATCGACAGGATTCCAACATTATACGAAGACCACCAAGCGCAAGAGATAGAAGGGTTCTACATCGCGGATGATGGCAGACGCTTCGCCATGACTACCAAAGGAATCCTGACATACGATACCGAGACCCACGAATTCCGAAGCGACAACAGCTTATATGAAAACACGAAAGAGACATACATCAAATCCATGTATATCGACAAATTCGGAAGATACTGGATCGGTTCTATCGACAAATACTATATTTTCGACAAGACAACAAAGTTAATTATGGCGTGCGACCCGCCAGCCGACGCATGCGGGTTCATTTGCAACATACTTCCACTCAACGAAGACAAAATCCTTTTCACCACCCAAACCCAAGAAATGTGGTTGTTCGACATAAAGGAGACCATCGGGGAACCGGCCATCATCAATGTTCCGTTCGGCAACACAATCAAAGTGTTAAAGGACAAAAACAACCGATATTGGTTCGCCACTGACGGTTTCGGTCTATGGTATACCGACGACAAAATATCCTCCACGGCACAATTCCACCCGATTGTCCCATACAACTCCCAAGGATTGGAAATCAGGAAGATATATTGCATGACGACCGACCTCAAAGGGAACATTTGGATCGGGACAAGGAACTCCGGCATTTGGTGCTACAAAGGGAATATCCTAAACAACATCTCCTTTTCAAGGAACTACGGATTTCCTCCCGTATCCTGCACGGGACTATCCGAAGACCAGGAAGGCAATTTAATTGTAGGTTCGGATGGTAGCGGAGTCTATTACGTGTCACCAGATTTCAAGAACCTAAAACTCGTGGAATTGGAGAACAACAACGTATGCTCCGTCGTCGCCCAAGAAAACGGAGACGTCCTCGTACCGACCTGGGGAGGCGGAGTATTCAACATCGACGCCAAGACCAAACAAGTGACTAAAGAGGAATTCCCAGGCATATCACAAACCAGCAGATGTTACTTCAGCACATGTAAATACGGAGAAAACATATACGTATGTTCAGCAGGAGACGGACTTTACAGGAAATCCGGAGACAAATGCTGGGAAAAAATCGTCATCAAAAACGACACTTCGGAACAAGACAAATGGGTGTTCAAAGCCATCGATGACATCAACGAAACGACTTGGGCATTGACGACCACAGCCCTATGGAAAATACGAAACGGGAAATGCGAAATAATTCCCGCGATAGACGCAAATGCCGCAATCGAACCGACCATCAGTTGGGCGGACGGCGCAGCCGACGGAACGGGAAACTTCTACGCCACCACAAACGACGGCATCTACGTCGTACCGGAAGGGAAAGACACCTGCTATCTCCTGGATTACGTACCGAAAAGCAATTACCACAGCATCCAAAAAGACAACTACGGCATATTTTGGGCAGCGGGAGACAACGGCATCGCACAAATCGACACGAAGAAAAAGACCTGCAGACTATTGACGGACAGCCGCAACAACATAGCGCTGCATTACTTCATCTTCAGAAGCGGATTCAAAGACAGCAAAGGCAGGATACACTTCGGAACCAACGACGGGTTCGTCACATTGGACCCAGCACACCTAAGCATGGACACCGACATTCCGCACTTGGCATTCTCCGACCTTTACATAGGGAACAATAAAGTCAAAAGAGGAACAGGTCCCCTCAAGGACCATAATCTAGGTGACGGCAAATTGGTTTTGGAACACGACCAAACAGACCTCAAAATATTATTCGACGCAATCGACTACACAGAATTCGATCCTATCCAATACAGGTACAAACTCCAAGGGCTCAACAATGAATGGGAGGAAATCACCAACGGTAAAACTATCCACTTCTCCCACCTGCCAGTCGGCAGCTACACACTAGTGGTAGAAGCCTTCCGTAACAACATCGAATGCCAGCCGAAACAAATATCGTTCGACATACAAGTTCTTCCGCCTTGGTGGGAAACACTATGGTTCAAAATCATCATGTCATTCGTCATCGCCCTCATTTGCGGAAGCGTCATCATCCTAAGAGTCAAGAGCTTAATGAACGCCAAAAATGAATTGGAACGTAAAGTGAACGAACGCACCTCCGAGTTAAAAGAAGCGCTAAACGACAAAGACAGGCTCATCTCTGTCGTAGCCCACGACCTCAAGAACCCGATGTTCGCCATCGTAGGAGCACTCGAGAACCTATCCAAGAGAGGCGAGCACATCAACGAGCAAGAACGTCAACGAATCACCAACGGGACATACGATTCCGCCAAGACGCTACAAAACGAGATGCTCAAAATATTAGACTGGGCACAATCGAAAAAAGAGGACATCACCTGCCATCCGACAGACGTGGATGTCCAATCCATCGTGCAAAACGTCACGCTACTTCTCTCTAATGTAATGGAGAAGAAAGGGATTAAGTTAATCACCGACATCAGTCTGACACACTTCGCCTACGCCGACTCCAGAATGCTGGAGGCCGTAATACGCAACCTGCTCAGCAACGCCATCAAATTCACCCCATCGGGTAAGGAAATCTCCATTATATCGTGGGCAGACAACAAGAACATTAAAATTGCGGTGAAAGACACAGGCGTCGGAATGGCAGAAGAACAAGTGGCGAAACTACGCGCGGGAGAGTCCACCGGTTCCAGCAAAGGAACGGAAGAAGAGACAGGCAACGGTCTCGGATACAAGATTTGCCACGACTACATCCTACGCAACAACGGAGCCATGGACATCGAGAGCCAGCAAGGCATCGGGACCACCATCACCATCACGCTGCCAAGTTCCGAAAGGAAAATCGAAATCAAGACAGGAATCAAGACAGAAGACTCGAACACGAAAGCGGACTACTCCATCCTCACAGGAAACACGACACTCATCGTCGACGACAACCCGCTCATCTGCGACAACATAAAAGCGCTGCTCTCGCCATACTTAAACGTCCTCACCGCCAACAACGGAAAGGAAGCGTTAGACATAGCCACCAAACAGATACCGGACATTATCCTAAGCGATGTGGAAATGCCTATCATGAACGGAATTGAAATGAGCAGAGTCATCGAACAGACAGAAACGACAGCACACATACCATTGCTCTTCCTTTCAGCCAGGAACGAAGAGTCCGACCGCCTGATCGGACTGAAAAGCGGTGCGGTGGACTACATTCCGAAACCTTTCAGTCCAGAAGAGTTAATGCTGAAAGTCTGCAACATCCTCATGATGAGGCAAAAGCAGCAACAACACCTCCTCGAAAAAATCATGGCGCAAAGAAGCGAAAAAGGAGAAGAACCAACGCTTCCCGAAGAGACTGCGCAAGATGGAGAGAGGAAGACGGAAAGAGTCAACCCATTCGTGAAACAGTTTATCGAGGTCATCGAGAAACGGTATACGGAGAGCGACATCACCGTGGAGGAAATCGCACAAGACATGTTCCTCAGCAAGTCGACACTCACCAGAAGGACCAATTCCATCATCGGTAAGACTCCACTGGAAATACTCAACGAATTCAGGCTCAACGAAGCGATGAAACAGCTGAAAGACACCAACAGCGAGACACAAATCAGCGACATTGCCTACAACGTAGGATTCAGCGACCCGGCATACTTCAGCAGAAGATTCAAAGAACGTTTCGGGATGAAACCATCCCAAGTCATCGAAAGAAGTTAATTAGAAACAAACAACATTCCCCACAATTCGCACAGAATCATTATCTTCGCGGGGAAGGGGAAGAGACAGAAATGAGAAACCTAATCATCGACCAAGGGAACACCTCCTGCAAGGTCAGTCTATATGAAAATGACAACGAAGTGTTCACAAGACACTTCGCGGAACTACACACGGACGATTTACTCGCCATCAAAGAGGAAACCCATTGGAGCCAAGCCATCCTATCCACCGTAATAGGGGAAAACAAGGAACTCAACCAATGGATGGAGAAGAACTCCGAAAGATTCGTCTTCCTAGACGAACACACTCCCCTACCCATAGGCAATCTTTACAAAACACCCGAGACACTAGGGAAAGATAGGTTAGCCGTCTGCGTAGGCGCCAATTATCTACAACCCAACCACAACCTATTGGTGATCGACGCCGGGACAGCCATCACCTACGACATAGTAAACGCAGGGAACAATTACGTCGGCGGCAACATATCATTAGGGATAGACATGAGGTTCAAGGCGCTGAACACCTTCACAAAAAAATTACCGCTCGTAGACACGGAAGAAGAGGTTATACTGACAGGGAGCGACACGAAAGAAGCCATCCGATCAGGAGTGGTAAACGGACTAACCTATGAAATAAACGGATTTATAGACTCTTTTAGAGCGGTTTACCCAAATCTTTTAGTGTTTTTAACAGGCGGGAACGCAAAATATTTTGAAAAAAGGATAAAAAACTGCAATTTTGTAGTTCCAAATTTATTATCACTCGGATTAAACCGGATTCTTACTTTCAGATGATTAAGAGATTCGCATTAATAGGATTAATATTAGCGGGGTTAAGCATAGACGCCGCAGCACAAAATAGCACAAGTTCGCCATATACGCGATACGGATACGGAACCATCACGGAAGGTGGTTTTGGACAAAGCACCCAAATGGGAGGATTAAGTGCGGGACTCCGTTCCGCCTACTTCACCAATCCAGCCAACCCGGCGTCCTACACAGCGATAGACTCTCTCAACTGCAGAATCGAAGCCGGAGCAAGCTACATCGTCAACAAATATTCGGACGAGAACGAAAGCAGTAAAACCGTCGGTGGCAACCTTGAATATCTTTCGATACACTTCCCCATCAAGAAATGGATCGCAATGAGCGCAGGGTTACGGCCATACTCCAACGTCGGATACAGCAACACGTACGAGGTGACAGAGAAAACAGACCTGACGCAAGAAACATTGAAGACGCGTTACACATACGGAGGCGGAGGTAACATCAGCCAAGTATACCTAGGTCTGGGATTGAAGCCTTTCAAGAACCTATCCGTAGGAGCCAATCTCCTCTACCATTTCGGAACGATAGAGCACAACAGTGCGACCACATTCAACCAAGAATACATCTACCCCACCAGGCAAAGCCAGAAAATCAAGGTAAACGATATATGCGCAAACGTGGGATTGCAAGGGTCGTTCAAGATAAAAGGAGAACAATTCGTCACAATAGGAGCGACCTACCAATTCAAATCAGAGCTCAATTCGGAAGCCAGCAAAACAATAACGGTGTCAGACACCGTAGTGTTAAATTATGATAACGAATTCGACACACCATCAGAATTCGGCATAGGATTTGTTTATCATATTAATAACAGGGTACTCGCTGGATTTGACTTCAAACGGACAAATTGGTCAGACATCAGGTATTTCGGCGAAAAACCCTTTGATGATGTGAACAAATTCGCATGGGGCGTACAATACCAACCGAACAAGAGTGCGAGGAGGTATTTCCAGCGGATGTACTATCGTTGCGGTTTGAACGTAAGCAAGTCATACTATAAGATAAACAACGAGAACCTCGATAGATTCGCGATAGACGCCGGGTTCGGTTTCCCATTGAAGAAAGGGTTGAATCCGACAGTCATCAATGTAGGTTTCGAGTATGGGCAAAACGGCAAGACCGACAACGGGCTCATAAAAGAGCAATATTTCAAGGGAACAATCAACGTCACGATAAACGAGCGTTGGTTCGTAAAGAGAAAACTAGAGTAAAAAACAATTAAATTTTATTAAAATATGAAAACGAATTCAATTTTTCTAGGCATGATGATGTTGGCAGTGCCGACATTCGCATTCGCTCAAAAAGGAATTAAAGACGGTTCCAAGTATGGTCACGGAGAAGACAGCATCAGATGTATTCAAAATCTCAACATGATGACGACATACACCAAGCAGAAAGATTACGAAAGCGCTGCTCCATGTTTTGAAATCGCCTATTCAGAATGTCCAAAATGTTCGAAGAACGTCTACACGAACGGAGCGGAGATCATCGCATACCAACTCAATAAAGAAACAGACCCGGCAAAGAAGGAAAAGCTGTTCGATAAATTGATGAAATTGTACGACGACCGCATCAAGTACTTCGGAAGGGACAAGAAATACGACAAGAACTACATCATGGGCAAGAAAGCCGCTGACTACATCCAATATGTACCAGAGAGCAAAAACGACCCCAACAAACAAGAGGCGTACAAATGGTTAGGAGAGATCATCGAAAACAAAGGAATGCTTACGCCAGCCTCAGTTCTCCAACAACGTTACTTCCTTTCAGAAGGAATGTTTAAGAAAGACAACAACGGGGCCAGGGACAACTTCCTTGCCGATTACTTGAAAATCTCGGGGCTTTTGAGCGAAAAAATCGCGACAATCAGCGAGACTGACCCAGAGCTTCCTCAATACCAAGCAGTTAAAGACGACATCGACAAGAGATTCGCATCTTCTGGCGCAGCTGACTGCAACACGTTGGACGGCGTATACGCTAGCAAAATCGAGGCAAACAAGACAGATAAGGATTTCTTGAACATGGTTTTGTCATTATATGCGTTGGCAGATTGCGAAGAGTCAGCCGTATACTTTAAGGCATCAGCCTACAAACACAAAATCGACCCTTCCGCGAACTCAGCCAGAGGTCTTGCCAGCCAATCCCTCAAAAACAAGGATTACAACAAGGCACTCAGCTACTTGAACGATGCGATCAACTTGGAAACGAGGACAAGCGAAAAGTCAAAATTGCAGCATGTCATCGCCACCATCTACAGGGACATGAAGAATCCGACCGCAGCACGCGCGGCAGCACAAAAAGCTATCGCTTACGACAGAACGAACGGTAAGGCATACATGTTAATCGGATACCTATACGTAACGTTCAACGACAACATCAGCGACGACGCCGTCATCCGCAAGACAGCATATTGGGCAGCAGTTGACCAATGGGAAAAAGCGAAGAGCGTATGTCCTTCAGTAGCGCAAGAGGCCAACAACGTAATCAGCAAATACAAGAAGTATTACCCTGCCGCTAACGAATTGTTCATGCGTAACATTACGAAAGGACAGACATATACTGTACCGGGATGGATCAACGAAAAGACAACTGTAAGATTTGAATAAAGTTTGTGAAACTTATAATTTCTCATAAAAGATTAGGACATATAGCGGCTGCGGCATTCGCAGCTGCTATATGTTTATTATCGTGTACGAAGGACCAAGATTTGGTGCCTTCCGTCGAGCGGTCCAAAAGGCCGTCATTGCATGCGTTAGACGTGCAAACACTAGTATCAGACTCAGGCGTTGTCCGCTACAGAGTGAACACCAAAGAGTGGTTTGTATACGACAAAGCGGAGAAACCATATTGGGATTTCCCATCTGGATTAAGGCTTGAGAGGTTCGATCCTCAGAAAAATGTGGATGCGGAAATACAGAGCAAATACGCCATCTACCTTACGGAAGAAAAACTATGGGACTTGAGAGACAGCGTAGACGCAGTCAATCTGGAAGGCGAACACTTCGAGTGTGACCAACTGTTTTGGGACGAAAATGCGGAACGCATCTACTCAAACGGAAAAATCAAAATCACGCAAAAAGAGAGGGTGATATATGGCAAAGGATTTGATTCCAACCAAACACTGACCAAATACACAATAAAAAACCCAGAAGGAATTTTCCCAATAAAAGAATAAAAAAGCAAAAAAAAGTTTCACGTTGAACGTATTTTTACTAATTTCGTGCGCTAAAATTTGTAAAAAAACAAAATAAATTAATAATCAAATAAATGGCAACATTAGAGAAAATTAGGAAACGGGGAAAAATTGTCATGGTTGTAGTATTCGTGGCATTGCTCTGTTTCATCATTGGTGATTTTTTAAGTAACTCAAGCGCAATTTTCAATCAAGACCGCGACCAAATCGGAGAAGTATGCGGAAAGAAGATGAACTACGCAGAATTCATGGGTGACGTCGACGCATTCACGAACTTCAACAAAATGGAGGGTATCAATGCCAGTGACGCTGACGTAAAGAACCAAGTATGGCAAACATTCGTGATGTCCAACATGTTACAAAGTCAGATGGATAAAATAGGCATGACCATTTCGTCCAAGGAATTGGAATATGCCACACAAGTTAGCCCACACAGAGATTTGTGGAACCTTCAAATCTTGAGAGACGAAAACGGCAACTTCAGTCCACTAAGACTTCAAGCTCTTCTTGAAAAATTCAAGCAATTGGAGGAGAGTGAGGAAGATGAAAACAATCCAAACACAGAATACATCAAGAACATCTACAGCGGATGGTTGTGTGTAGAGAAGAAACTCATCAACTCAATGGCATATGAAAAGCTCATCACTTTGACAGCAAGCGCCATTCAAGCCCCACAAGCAGAAAAAGACTTCATCGCGAAATATGCATCCAACGAGATAGAATACGTCAGCGCATACAAGCCTAATTACATGGTTCCTGACTCTACGTTCAACATGACGGAAGCAGAAGGCAAAGCAGAATACGAGAAGATCAAAAAAATGTTCAAAACAGACAACTTCCGTTCTATCAAAGCCATCGTTTTCGATGTGAAACCAGCAGCTGAGGACAGCATCGAAGCAAAGGAAAGGGCTATCGCAAACGAAAAAGAATTAAAGCAAATAACCGACATAGAAGAAGCTTACTTATTGTGCTCTCAAGAGAGCGATCCAAGCTATATTACTTCTAAGTTTTATTTGAAAGAAAGCGATATCGACTATTCATTTAAGAGCTTCGCATTCTGCGGAAAGAAAGACTCAGTGATTCCGACTTTCGAGGATGGACTTTACTACAAGACAGGAAAGATCCTTTCTGACATCGTAAACCGTCCAGACTCTGTTAAGATTTCGTTGATTTACCTCGTCGCAAAAGACAAAAACGACAACGTGAAGGAACATGCTGACAGCATCTACAACGCAATCAAGGCAGGAGCTTCTTTCGCAGAAATGGCAGAAAAGTTCTCAATGGACAAATCAAGCCAGAACAAAGGCGAGTTCGGATGGTTGAGGGAAGGCATGTTCTCTAACGTCAAAGATTTCGACGAGACCGCATTCACTGGTAAAGTTGGTCAAATATTCCAATTAGAAGAAAAAGGAATGGAACTTATCGTAAAGATCGATTCCATGACCGCACCTGTCCGCAAAGTCAAAATGGCAGAAGTCGCAGTTAAGATAGAAGCAGGAACCAACACTTATCGTTCATGCTACGAAAAAGCGAGCAAATACGTTAGCGACAACACCACATTGGAAGACTTCACTAACAATGCGGCAGCTGAAGGTTTAATCGTAAACACTTACTCTCCAATCTTCGAAAACGACTACGAAATCAGAGGTTCATTCTTGGAGAATGCCCGTAAGATTGTCAGTTGGGCTTACAAACACGATATCGGAGAAATAACCTCACAACCATTTGAGTCTCCAAACCAATGTGTAATAGCAGCTGTCACAGACATCATCGAAAAGGGTTATCTTCCATACAACCACGAATACGTACAGAACTCAGTGGAAAGAAGAGTAATTGACGAGAAGAAAGCGGTTGCCACCATGGAAGAATGGAAAGATAAAGACATCACTGAATGTGGCGAGAGATTGGATACAATTAGGGGCGCACGTTTCGACGTCAACTACCAAGACCCTACCGTACTCGCAAGAATCAGCATGATGCAAGAGAACGAAGTTTCCGAGCCTATCAAAGGTGTAAACGGAGTCTATAAAGTGAAAGTGCTCAGCAAGAAAGCAACTGAAGAAGCCGCTCCAGTAGATCGCCGCAGAGAAATGGAATCATTGTTCAAAAATTCCATGCAAATGTTAATCGAAAAGACAGAAATCGTAGACAAACGATCTAATTTCTTTTGATTAATAACTAATAAATAAAAAAAGAGGCGCGAGGTTAACTTGAATTTTCCCCGCGCCTTTTTCAATATCACAAGTCTCATCATCCCAACTATGGACGAAAAGAAAAAAACGTTATTGGCCATGACATTGGACGAGCTCAAGCTAGCCGTCAAGGAGTTGGCCATGCCAGCATTCACAGCCAAACAAATTGCGGATTGGCTGTACAAAAAGAAAATCACTTCCATAGAAGAGATGACGAACCTCTCCCTCTCCAACCGCAAGAAACTAAACGAAATCTACGAAGTAGGCGTCTATGCTCCCATACAGGTAGCCACGTCGAAAGACGGAACAAAGAAATACCTGTTCGAGACAGACGGAAGATTTGTGGAAAGCGTGATGATCCCCGATGGAGAACGCTACACTCTTTGCGTCTCCACCCAAATCGGATGTAAAATGGGCTGCAAATTCTGCGCAACTGGCAAGCAGGGTTTCCACGGACAGTTGACAGCGGCTGACATTCTGAACCAAATACAATCGATTCCGGAATCCGACCAACTGACCAACGTCGTGTTCATGGGAATGGGAGAACCTTTCGACAACACGGACAACGTTCTAAAAGTGCTGGACATCCTCACTTCGGAAATTGGCTATGCCTGGAGTCCCAAAAGGATAACGGTTTCGACAGTCGGACTAATCCCCGGTCTACGAAGATTCCTACAAGAAAGCCAATGTCATTTGGCTGTGAGCTTACACAACCCAATCGGAGAAGAGAGGAAAGAGATGATGCCTGCCCAAAAGGCATACCCTATCGAACAGGTCATCAACGAAATAAAAAAATACGATTTTTCGGGTCAGAGAAGGGTCTCCTTCGAATACACCATGTTCGAAGGAATAAACGACCAACCTCGCCACATAGACGCTCTTGTGCGTCTGCTTTCAGGTTTGGAATGTAGGATTAACCTTATTCGATTCCACACTGTACCTGACGCACCTTTCAAAGGAGCAACCGACCAAAGGATAGAATGGTTCAAGGACCAACTCAACAAGAAAGGCGTCACCACAACCATCCGTAAATCAAGAGGAGAAGACATCCTCGCAGCTTGCGGATTATTATCAACAAAAAAATTAATGGAAAAAGGCAATGAGGAATAAGCTATTTATTATAATCTTGGGAGCCATTTGCTCCTTATCCTTCCTTTCAACTTGTACAACCAATGACAATAGTCTTTTCACGACCACAGTCGGAGGAAACGCATACGACGTCATGGTGGTCGGAGACCCTGCCGTGTGGAGTGACACAGCAGGACGACACCTGTTCGCTATTTTAGACGAGGACATGCCTGGGCTTCCGCAATCGGAACCTTTATTTAACATCCTCTTTCTCAGCACAAATGATTTCACCACCATCGTGAAGCCAACCAGAAACATCATATTTTATAAAATAGACAGCCTTCAATACACGCAAGGAAAACTAAATTTCGAGAAAGACAGATGGGCGAGAACGCAAGCCATCGTGAACATCTCAGCACCTAACCAAGAGGAAATGATCCGTATACTCAATAAGAAAAAAGCAGCAATGGTAGATTTCTTTGTGGACTCGGAATGTGAGAGAAGCCTTCTCTACTTCAACAAATACAGAAACATGGATGGCGCAAAACTGGCTAAAGACAAATTAGGCATCCAAATCTCCCTTCCAAATTACATCGACAAAAGCAAAACAGGCGATAACTTCATATGGTTCTCCAACGGAAGCATAGACGCGCGAATGGATATCATCGCCTATAGGACACCTTACCTAGGAGAAAAGGACTTTACCCTGGAAAGGATTATAGAGAAAAGGGACTCCATCACAAAAATCCAAATTCCAGGACCTTCGGAAGGCTCATATATGTGCACAGAGACGGAAATAATTCCACCAGTCGCACGTCAGATCCGTTATAAGGGTAAAAAATGTACCGAAGTGCGCGGACTTTGGCGCACGGAAGGAGAGTTCATGGGTGGACCATTCGTAAGCAGGACGTTCATAGACTCGCTCCATAACGAAACGGTCACCATCGAAGCCTTCGTTTATGCGCCAGAACACAAGAAAAGGAATAAAATCAGGCAAGTAGAGGCTGTCTTACATTCGTTGGAAATTGAATAATTTTTTTTATTTTTGTAATCTAGTAAATAGAAAAAACTGATAAGAAATAAAATGGAAGAAGGTAAAATAAAAGTCGGGATAACGCAAGGTGACATCAACGGAATCGGCTACGAAGTGATTATCAAAACTTTAGCCGACCCTCGTGTGAACGAATTCTGCATTCCGATAGTATATGGTTCATCTAAAGCGGCAGCTTACCATCGCAAATCCCTCAATATCGAGAACTTCAATCTCAACGTCATAGCCAATGCGTCCGAAGCGAACACAAAACGCTCCAACATCATCAACTGCGTGGACGAAGAGGTTAAAGTAGAGTTGGCGAAGTCGACCGAAGAGGCTGGCCGCGCAGCTTTTGTAGCTTTGGAACGCGCCACTTCAGACCTACGCGACGGTTTAATCGACGTATTGGTGACAGCACCTATCAATAAAAAGAACATCCAATCCGAAAATTTCCACTTCCCTGGACACTCCGAATATCTTCAAGACAAATTCGGTTATGGGGAAAAGGGCTTGATGCTTATGGTAAGCGACGTACTCAAAGTAGCTGTCGTCACAGGACATGTTCCGATTAAAGCCGTAGCGTCATACCTTACAATCGACAAAATCGTCACGAAACTGAATGATTTGAACAAGACTTTAATCCAAGACTTTTCCGTAGTCCGTCCTCGTATCGCCGTATTGGGTCTGAATCCACATGCGGGAGACAACGGTGTGTTAGGGTCAGAAGAGGAGGAAATAATCATTCCTGCCATCAAAAAAGCGACAGAGATGGGCATCACTTGTTTCGGTCCATACCCAGCAGACTCACTTTTCGGCAGCGGCAACTTCAAACGTTTCGACGCCGTATTGGCCATTTACCACGACCAAGGATTGGCTCCTTTCAAATGCATCGCTATGGAAAGTGGAGTTAACTACACGGCCAATTTGCCTATCATCCGCACATCCCCAGTGCATGACGTCTCTTACGACAAAGTCGGTATCGGCGAGGCTTCAGAAGAGTCATTCAGAAATGCCCTTTATTTGGCATGCGACGTATATAAGAACAGAATCCAATACGCAGAGCTGAACAAGAACAAACTGAAGAAACAAGAAGTGGAAATCAGCGGACAAGTGGAATAATTCCCGCATAGTCCATTCTCATAGAGGAGCGTTCCTGAAAGAACGCTCCTTTCCTTTTTCATCTGAGACAGATCTAAAACCAACCATCAAAGAAAACGACGAAGCACTCCTCGCCACACACATTTCATCCAAAGACACAGAATAAACACAAGCCAAAAGGAGTCGGTCTCGATACGAAAATTTCACAAAAGGGGATACTGTACGTCCGATCTGATACGACAATCCACTTTGCCAACTCTTCCTCCACCGGCACGAGCCAGACAAAACAGCTCCTATGGGAGAATATTTCGCCGCAAACAATAAACCATCCCAGACAAACCAGCAATCGGGTCGCAAACGGAACGGTTTAGACCCCGAGAGATAATAGTGTGTAGCCTGTTTATATCCAAAATTATTAAGATGGCCACTCCCCACCCCTTTCACACTAAATGCCACATATGTGTCCTCCGCGAAACGCAACCAACAGCCCATCCTGAAACGAGGGACCAACTCACTCTCCTCCTGTTCCTCAAAATAAGGATCTCCATCATAATTCAACAAGGAAAAATCTTTTCCGACGGATCTTGCTCCTCCTCCGACATTCAACGAAAGCCATGTCCAATCGGACACCAAGAAACGGTAGGTCCCGGAAATCTCTACATCCATCACCTTCGATACACCACTGCTCTCACATGTCATCACACCACCAGCGGAGAAATTGGTCTCAGGGAATAACCGATGAATGGAAAGAGCCATCTCTTTCGGTCCCCCATCTAAACCAATCCATTGATTCGCATAATGCAAACTAACGTTCAATCCACTTTTAAAGCCTGAACTAGCCGAATTGTAGAGATAAGGATCGAGTATATAGCGAATGGCGCAGTTTTCCTGTTGTGCCTCAACCACATATGGGAACGCCAACATTAATAAGACAAGTATCTTTTTCATATTGTTCTTAATATGACAATTCTATAAAACCGGAAAATATTTTCTTTCCATTACTGGTAAACACAAAATAATAGGTTCCTACAGGCAATAACTTCGTTCCTCCCAAACTGAATCGATTATAATCATCACCTCGCCAATGGTTGTCATATTCCTTCATTTCAAAGACAACATTCCCCCAACGATTCAGCACAACCAATTCATTGTTTGGATATCGTGACAGTTCCGCTATGGTAAATTCATCATTATAACCATCTCCATTGGGAGTCAACAAACAATTATAGGAAGACTCATTACTATCCCGAAACGGATCTAATCCGGGACCTTCATCCCATAAAGAATCTGTCAGAATAGAATCTATCACCACAAGTTCAGGAAGCGTATCCAACACTGGCGGCAAAGTGTCCGTCGGAACAACCAACGTATCAGGATCGTCTAGGATGACAGGCAAGGTATCGACCAATTCAGGAAGCGTATCCAACACTGGCGGCAAAGTATCCGTCGGAACAACCAACGTATCAGGATCGTCTAGGATGACAGGCAAGGTATCAACCAGTTCGGGAAGCGTATCCAACACTGGCGGCAAAGTATCCGTCGGAACAAACAACGTATCAGGATCGTCCAAGATGGCAGGCAAGGTATCAACCAGTTCAGGAAGCGTATCCATCACTGGCGGCAAAGTGTCCGTCGGAACAACCAACGTATCAGGATCGTCCAAGATGGCAGGCAAGGTATCAACCAGTTCGGGAAGCGTATCCAACACTGGCGGCAAAGTATCCGTCGGAACAACCAACGTATCAGGATCGTCCAAGATGGCAGGCAAGGTATCGACCAATTCAGGAAGCGTATCCAACACTGGCGGCAAAGTATCCGTCGGAACAACCAACGTATCAGGATCGTCTAGGATAACAGGCAAGGTATCAACCAATTCGGGAAGCGTATCCAACACTGGCGGCAAAGTATCCATCGGAACAACCAACGTATCAGGATCGTCTAGGATAACAGGCAAGGTATCAACCAATTCAGGAAGCGTATCCATCACTGGCGGCAAAGTATCCATCGGAACAACCAACGTATCAGGATCGTCTAGGATGACAGGCAAGGTATCAACCAATTCCAAGGAAGAATCAACAACAGTAATAACAGAAAAGCAAGAATCGACAAACTCCCCCACCATATTCTCCAAGAAGAATCGCACATCATATACCCCCTTAGACAAAGAATCGGGAGGCAACATGCTTACGACAGAAAACCTACCACAAGGATCATCATACAAAGGCAAAGGCATCTCAAAACTCACCCAATCACCGCCATCAGGCAAAAAGAGCAGCGTGTCCGCAGGACAATCATAAAAAGAAGGAAGTTCCGGAAGAGTCACTGGGATAGAAACAGTATTGTACGAAGGGTCGAAACCCACGATGTCCAAGCAAGCCCCACAAAGGGGTAAAACAGAGAAGAAGCCGTCCATAAAACGCAGGTCATCAACACAAAAGCTTCTATCAAAAGTAGTCAAGACAACCAAGTCAGAAAGAGGGGAAGCAAATCCACACAAGGAAGAATCAGGCAAAAGGGAGCAATCCATCACCGAATCATGCCAAAGGACAACAAAAAGAGAAGAATCAGGCAAAATGGAACGCCAAGAGAGGCAGGTCTCACAATCAGAAGGCGAAAGCGCCAGATCGAAAACAGAAGGCACAAGACGAATGGAAGGCACCAAATCAGTCTCAGACTGTATCGAAAAAGAGGAAGAGGTACGTTCAACCACCCAACGATGTTCAACATAATTATAAACGCCATGGAATTGGAAAAGTTTTTCCTTTACCGGGGAAGGAAAGATAGCGGAAGAATCATTCAACAAAGAGCCATCAGGCAAACGATATCCATAAGCAGCGGCATCACCCACCGCATCCCCATAAAACACACAATCAATCGGCACGCTCTCCTCAGTCAAATCAGAAGCCAGACCCGAGAAAACCGCAATGCCATCCGCCGCCGGTCCACCATTTCCTACCATACCGATACGCCATTGTTGAGGGATACCAATACCGCCAGCCCCCTCTTGCGCCGTACAATCAAAAGAGAACCAATTCTTCACATGCATTTCCTCACTATTCGGTCCGTTCATCTTAGGAGTGGGACCACCCAAATAGAAAGGTTCACCAGCCTCCACCACGCCAGAATCCAGCTGGATGGCATAGGTCAAAGTACTACCCGTCAACCAACCTTTCGGATGAATAATCGTTCCATTATTGCATATAACCACCGTGAAGGGCGTTTCTGAAAAATCGACACGTTCCGTCGCCAAGAATTGAACATACTCGTACACATTGTCATAACTAGCGGGATCAGCCATCACAGAACTAATCAAAATATCACCGCGCACCTCCATTGTCAATCCACAAAAGAGGAATAAAGCCACTAAAGCACTCTTTATACCATACATGACCAAACAAATAACAAAATAGGAATCGCCACAAAACAGACCTATTCCAACAAACAAACATGGACATTCAGCGACAAATTCCAAAAAGGTAAATATTCGGATGCAAAAATAATAATTATATGTTATAATTACACATACACAACAGTAAAAATAATCAAGCAATCAACAGAAAACCATTAAACGACAGAACTACAGACATTTAGGAAGAAAAAAAAACGGAGACCTCCACAAAGGAAGTCTCCGCATAATGCATTAAAACTTAAAGAGCACCTCTTATTGATTAGAACCCACGTTAGTCGAATCTTGAGGCATAAGCGGCACATCAGGCACCACCAACTCCTTGACTTGTGAAGAACCTTCAGGAGCGGTAATCAAGCCATCATCGGAGATGACCGGCAAATTATCATAAATATCCTCCTTCGTCAATTTTTGGATTACCTTCAACACACGATTATCCGGATCGATATGCGGACCTTTATTCGGTGGCTTTATCTGGTATGTAGAAATGATTTGGGCACTGATAAAATCATGTGTCAATTTATCGATCTTCACTCTGAAAATAGGCGCCAAACCATTGACGCCAGAAATGTTCACATTGCTATAAGTAGCGAAGTTACCCATACTATAAGCAATGAATTTACCTTTATAAATCTCGACAGCACGTGTCACGTGAGGGCCATGGCCCAAGACGATATCGGCTCCGGCATCAATGACAGCATGGGCAAACTCATAGACATTTCCCCGGTTTTGACCTAAGAAATTCTCAAATTTTCTAGGAACATGTTGGTACTTGCTACCCTCAGCACCACCATGAAAAGAGACGATGACGATATCGCAAGTCTGCTTCAGTTGCTTCACCAAATCACAAGCGCCGGCATGATCAGTAATCTGGACCGTACCTCTATTAGGGGCAAAGGCGCAGAAACCATACTTCACGCCATCCACGACAAATTCAGCAGTAGGTTTTTCCGAGAAACCAGCCCAATTAATTTGCAAACTATCCAATAATCGTTTAGCGTTTTCTTTCCCTTTTTCGCCGAAATCACCACTATGGTTATTCGCCACACTTACCACATTGAAACCCGCATCCTTATAAATCTGGGCGAACTCCAATGGCATACCAAACTTAAAACACGTCTTCGGGTCGTTGCAGTTTTTCGCGCCCAAAGGAGAATCCGTGAAAGTCCCCTCGACATTGCAGAAAACGACATCCGAATTCTCGAAAAAAGGTTTCACCTCATCAAAAAACTTCGGAGCTTCACCTTTAGGAGGAATATAAGATTCATTCGGAAGAATACTACCAATCATCACGTCACCGACAGCGGTGATGGTGATCGTGTCATGGACATAAGACTGTTCAGCCGTCACAACCGTATCGTCAGGAACCTGATCCAGGATAATTTGCGCGGCATCCAACACCACAGAGTCTACAGGAAGCACGACCTGTGTTTTAGCTACCGTGTCGACCTTCACCACCAAATTATCTTGGGCAGCGAGTCTTGCCGAACGTCTTCCGGCGAATGAGTTCGCATAAACGCTCAAAAAAAGCAGAATAAAAACTAAAATTTTTCTCATCACACTGAATATTATGGCGAGAAGAACTCACCTATGAAAAAGTTAAACTCCTAATAAACAAGAGAAGGAATAACCCATATTATTTTCAAAAAACAAGAGATGGCAAATTCGCACATTCCATCCACAAAAATAGGAAAAAGATGTAGACTAACAAATGGAGAATCATCAAGAGTCAGCGGCGCAATAATCGATGAGACTACGATAAACTTCGGATTGCCTCAACAATTCACCATTTCCGACCACATAAAGTTGCTTACGGGCACGGGTAAGCGCGACATTCAATTTACGGTCGACGAGTTGGCCTTCTATTTCGACAGGCTCACTCAAAATATCCAACTGATAATATTGGCTAATCGTAGTAGAGAAGATGATGAAATCCTTCTGACCGCCTTGAAGTCGCTCGACGGTATCGATTACGATGGAATCGGCGTCCTCCACCCCCAATTCACGCAAGCGTTTCAAGACAATGGCTATTTGGTTACGGAAAGGCACTATCACCCCCACATGCTCAGAGAGTTTGAAACCAGGGTTTTCCGCATTCAACTGGGCGATGGAGCGCACCAGTTCCGCCACCACAGACGCCTCTTCCGCATTGATTTTATTATTGTCGTTGCGGGAACTCTTCCGAACATCCAAGAAACCCATGCGCACCGTCCGAACAAACTCTAAGATATTGTCATGGGAAAACTCCACGGAAGCAGGGAAGCAAGCGACTTGGCGAGTCTCATCCTCCGTAGCGAAAGGAAGTGCGACACATTTCTGATGGGCATTTTTCCCCACCTTTAGAGCACCATGGTAAAACTCCCGACTGACGAACTCGCTAATGGTCGGATGCATGCGCCATTGTGTGTCGAGCATTCCCGGCTTGACAACACTATGAACCTCCATGTAACGATGGAGACGTTCGAACAGCGAATCCGCGCAATTCTCCAAAGAGAAATCCCGCAGTTCAGGCACAGAGACTTCAGCCTCCGACCTAGGTTGCTGTACGACAGCAGGCAGTTGCTTATGGTCTCCGATCATAACAAACTTCCGTACTGCGGGTTCCCCATCCTTCGTTTTGGCGCTCAACAAGCCTAGGATCTGAGGTTCAAGGATTTGCGAAGCCTCATCGACAATAGCCACGTCAAAAGGGAAGAGACCGAAAAGGGAAGACTTGCCATCCATCGAAGCAACGGTAGCGACAAATACGCGGCAACGGGAAAGACGGGAAACAACCGAAAGGCGGTTTCCGCAACCCCTCATCTGATATTTCAGCAAATGAGGGCGGAAAGAGGAATCGCAGTTAAGTTCATTTCCAATCCTAATATAATCAAGATCCGGGTCGTAATGGCTAAGCATCTTACAAATCTCGTCCACCGCTCGGTTAGTATAAGCCATTAGAAGAATACGCGACTGAGGGTCGGCCAAGAAATTATCCACCATGGTACGCATCGCCAAATTCGTCTTACCCGTCCCAGGAGGTCCCACCAGGAGATAAAAATCCTCCGCGCGCAAGGCATCCGCAACAATAGCATCCACTTTTTCGCTCACGCCAGAAGGGCGAGGTAATGGTTGTAGAGGGGCGAAACGGAAATCGCGACGCCCCAAAAGTAAATCACGTCTGCTCTTCGGTGCGACCAAGAAAGAGCGGAGCGAACGAGTCATGGCGGTAAACGAGGAAGTCAACGTGTCATGTTCTATCGAATAATGACTATTGAGATTAAAGATGGAACGGTTTCGCTGCTTATTGGATAAACGGAGGACCACCTCGTCACTCCCCAGCGACTCAACAGAGCAACGGAAAATCTGTTTGTTAGTCACCCCATCCGTATCAGACTCACGTTCATAAAGCATAACAAGGTCGCCCACCCTGAAATTAGGCAAATTTTCATCGTCCGCCTGCCAATGGAAACGGATATTACGGACCGACTCCGAACAGTCATCCGCATCCAAACCATCGGAGATATTGAAACAATCAATCGTTAGACCGACAATAATGTTTCCACAACGGACTTTCTCCTCCACAGGCAACGTCCACGAATCGGAGAACCCACCACTACGATCAGAAGAAACACACCCCACCTTCGAAAGGAAGAGTTCACGTTCGATAAACGAAAGGAAAACATGGAAATAAGATAGTTCCAATTCGTCGGCACGGGAGAACGGATCGAGCGTTTCGGACAAAGAAGGCAAGATATAATCCGACCACAAACGTCCACATAAACGATTCACATTCAATCGTTCCGGAGTGAGTTCAGCGATCAAAGAGCGGGAATCGCCCTGCATCAAGCGCCATTCGTTAGCCACGATATCATTACGCAGTTGAAGCGCGGCGCGCACGTTATCACGGGAAGCGCGGCAACTTCTCATCAAAGGGTAACGGGAATAGAAGAGAAAACAATTCACGGCAGTGTAATCCAATCCGAGATTATAATGGAGGAATTCATAATAGAGGGTCAACTGAAGAAGGTGTTCCTCACGCGCCTCTGGGACCATTCGATTCCAATCGTCCGCCCTACCCGATTTCAGCTCCACGATCTTACTATGGTCCACCGCCAAGAGGTCCATACGTCCCTGCATTCCCAACGCCTCGCAGACAAAGGAAGGCTCAAGAACGACGCCCTGGCCCAGGCGAATATCCACCTCACCGAAGCTTCGGCAAACAGATTGATTAATATTATCGAATTGTTTTTTCGTATCACTGAAAAATGCGGCATCAATTCCATCCAAGGAGCAGAAAGCGATGGGATCCGTTTCGAAAGCCTTTTTGATGGAATCCTGGTAACAAGCCGGCGACGAAGCCGTCTGGTTGACGCAATCATCCAGAAACTGGTTAGCCACATTACCAAGCATGATGGCGCTCGAACGAGGAGAATCCTCCACCTTATGCACCAGATGGTTCAACGCGGAGTTCCCATAAGGGAGCATGCAACCCGTGATGGCAGTGATATCCACCAAGAAATCAGGTTCGAACACGACAAGATCAGGCACAGCCAAAACAGAGCCATCCTCCAGATCCACTTGGGAGACATCCAACAAATTCACCTGCGCACCGGCGAAAAGGGAGTCGCGAAGTCCCGCAAACGTAATGGAGAGATGACGGGTGGCCTGCTCCAACAAAGGAGAAGAGCTTATCAGCGTATAAGCGGCGACACACTCGCCACCTTCCCATTCGTCCACCTCGCCAAAGAGAAGAGTACCCGTCCAATGGCTGACAGTCATTCGCAAACGAGAGAAACGAATGTCACGATGCGCGTTCGGCAAGAAGTCCACCTTACGCCACGATTCAGGAAGCGCCTCCACCAACCCGACAGGCAACCCGACACGGAAGAAGAACGACAACGCCTCAGCCATCGCCTTCACATCATACAAGAAATCGTCGTCATCAGGAGTAAAGGAATTCCTCAAGACACCATCCACATGCCTGCGCAAAACCTGCAGCGACCCCCTTTGGGGATAATTACGTTCCTTACACACAGCGTCGATATAAGAAGCCTGGGTGGAATAGACGACACGCAAACGTTGGCTCTCGACAGATAGCAATCTCTGAAGCATCCTCCCCAAACGCATATAACGGACCCTCATAGGATCAACGCCACGCAAGTCACGCAACAACGCGTTCAAATCATCAGATGCCTGTATTTGAAATAAAGACAAGTTTTGTTTTTCCATGACGCGAAAATGCGAAATATACATTATCAGAACAAAATAATTCACTTAAAAAAAGAAACGATTCCTTCAGCAAAAAAGAATATGTTTACCATGACGACATTCCAAACGGCATCCAAAGAATAAAAAATCACAAAGTTTTTATATCAAAACCAAACAAATATCAACAATACATTATTCTTAACATGAGGAATTTTCATATCAAATCATTAACTTTGACTAAGATATAAATCTTAAGTATTACTTAATAAATTTAGTTTTTATGAAAAAATTTTTATTCGCGGTAGCAGGCCTTTTGGCTTTCAGTACAATGACATTCGCTCAAAAAGCGAATGCGGGTGATTTCAATGTAGGTATTACAGCCGGTGGTGGTTTGTCAAGCATCAGGACAGATGAGATTGAAATGGATGGCATATACGAGGAGAAGAGCATCGCCAACATCCAAGCGGGTGTTGTCTTCGACTATGCGTTCGTCGACAATCTCTTCTTAGAAGGTGGCGTCACTTTCCAAAGGAAAGGTAAAAAAGTCGAAACAATGGGTGTCGAAAACAAAACGAACATGTTTTACGTGGAGATTCCTGTGACGATGAACTATCGTATCAACATCGGCGACTTCGGCTTGATTCCTCAGTTCGGTCCATATGTAGGTATCGGAGTGGGCGGAAAAGCCAAAACAGAAGTGTTAGGACAAGAGGTAGAAACTGACGTTTTCGGCGACGGAGCAGCGGAGAGATTAGACTTCGGTCTTCGCATGGGCGCCGGTTTGGCTTTCACAGACAACTTCAAGTTGACACTCGGCTATGACATGGGTCTCCTCAACAACATTAGAGGAATCGAAGGTGTCGATGAAGTCAAGAACAAGAATGGCGTGCTCTTCGGCACATTGACATTCTACATCAAATAACCCAAAAGGATAACTCCTATAAAATACGGAATGGGCTTTCTGGAACAGGAAGCCCATTTTTTTCGCTTGACTCTGCCGTAAAAGCAAGTTTTTTTATCCATGACGTAAAGCCTAGAATATCTCCGAGCAGGCAAAACTTCTATAATTTCAAAGAAGGTTTATATATTTCCCGCACTTTCACATCGTCATTTCGAAAAAAAAAACATATATTGCAATATTAAGTTTTGTAGACATACAAATTATAAGGGTAACGCAACAATGAACAGCTGATATAATAAAACATTCTCAACTCATAACATCATGTCAAATAAAATATTAACAACATTTATCGCCTCCATCTTGTATGCCACCGCCTCTCTTGCGGGAAATACCATCTTTATAGAACAAAATGATGGCACATTGGCTAAATTCTTATTCGATAGCGAAGCGGAAATGACATATAGCGGCAGCAATCTAGTCATAACTTCAGAAAGGAACCAGGTCTTTTATAAGCTACAGGACTTAAAGAAAGCCACATTCCACATAGAAACCTCCATAGGCGACACGCCAACCAAGGAAATCACATTCCGTTTTCAAAACAACACCATCATAATAGAGAGAGCACGCCCCCACGCCCTGTTACAGGTGTATTCGATAGAGGGACGACAAATCGGAGTCTGGCGCACCAACCCAAACGGTTCACTTCAAGTGGACATGGCCAACTTCAAAGAGAATATTTACATCATAAAATTAGAAGACATAACCTATAAATTCGCAAAAAAATGAAACTCCGATTGACAATATACATTCTACTACTATCACTATTTCAAACTATGGCGCGACAGCACGTTGTTGTATCACCACTATTGGAGACCACTTGGGACCAATGGGCGCCATACAACAACCTTTGCCCTAAAAGTTGCCCTACCGGATGCGTGGTTACCGCCGCAGCGCAAATAATGAATTATTGGCAATGGCCCCAATCCGGATTTGGCACGCATACTTACAATAACATGGGGAATATAGACACCATGGATTTTTCGCAGTCGACATACGACTGGGCGAACATGAGAAACAGCTATGAAGGAAGCTACACTTCCGACCAATCCAATGCTGTCGCCCTTCTGATGCGCGACATTGGCATCGCCTACGATGTACAGTATAAAACGACAGGTTCGACAGCAAGTTTTCACGTTAAGGTTTTTTCCGACCATTTCGGCTACACCCCCACATGGACAAGCGTTTCAAACACAAGCAACGAAGAAATAGCGAAATTCATCAAAAGTGAGCTCAACGAAGGTCGACCTGTGTTGTATAGTGGCTATTCCACAAAAGATAGCACTTTAGAAACCGGACACGCATTAGTGTGCGACGGCTACACCTCCGATGGTTATTTCCATTTCAATTACGGCTGGGGAGGATTGCATGACGGGTGGTACCAATTGGGCGAACTTTACAAATATAATTTCAATGTTTCCGTATGGGGCAACATACAACCTTCCGGCGGCACGATGGCTACTGTCGGCGACTTCACCTATTGTCTTTTTCCTAACGGAGAAGCCGACGTGCGCAACTGCAGCCTCACTTCGGGCAACATCACCATTCCAGACACTATCACGGTCGGAGACACCACCTACCTCGTCACCAACATAAATTTGCATGGATCACTAGCCAACAAATCATTCGACACTGTCACTATCGGCAACAACGTACGGCGCATAGGCTTCCAATCGTTCGTGGCCACGCAAATCCAGACGCTCATCATCGGTGACGCTGTGGATGAAATCGGCGAAGGAGCTTTCTCTGCTTCCAACATCAAAAACCTCACTATAGGCAAATCCGTACGTCTCATCGGAGACAGGGCGTTTATGGCCAATAGCCTCAACAACGTAACCTGCCACAGCCAAGAGTTGGAAGTGGGCGACTACGCATTTCAGACCACTAACGTGAAGGATGCGGAATGGCTTGGATGCATAACCCGTATGGGGAAACAAGCCTTCACTAACACAAAATTGGAGAGCCCTGAATTCACCAATGTTATAGAAATAGGAAGTTGCGCATTAGGAGGCAATTCGTTGGTTAACATTAAATTACCGGCAACCTTAAAGAAAATCGCCCCCGATGCATTTTGGGGCACAATCATGTATACCATTAAAATTGACGAAAAAAATCCGTGGTATTGCACCGACAAAACGAATACAATGATCCTCAATCGTCAAAAATCACGACTTGTCATGGCCGTTCCGACGAGGATGTACGATTATCGCTATACTGTACCTTCGACGGTCATCGTCATAAACGAGAACGCATTTCCCAATTCAACCAAGAGCGTAAGCCTACCATCCTCGGTTATAGAGATGGAGGGCGCCTTTGCCCAATGCGATGGGATGACTCATTTATCATGTTTTTGCGAAGAACCCCCTGTTATCACAGACGCCACTTTCATGGTGAATATCTTTGACAAGGGCGCCACGCTTTACGTTCCTCAAGGTTGCCTCGAAGCTTACCAAAACGCAGCGGGCTGGCGCCAATTCACCAGAATCTGCGACGACTTGGAGACATCACATGACAGCACGACTTCTTTAGCATACAATATGATCGCCCACTGCAACGACGGATCCACCCATTCTTTCCGCACAAGCGAAATCGGCAAGGTGAAAATCAGCAACAAGATAACCATTGGAGGTGAAGAAAACTGGGAAACACAGTTAAACGACATCGACAGCATCACTTGGAAAAGGGACTTTATCTTCGACGACGGCGAAGTATTTCTTCTAAACGACTCTACACTGACAGCCAACGCACTCTACTGTTCCGTAACTTTTGACCCTACCGTCATCGAGGAAGAGACTGCATTAAGCATTCGTGCCACACTCACTTCCCCCACAAAAATAGAGGGCGCCGTGCAAAGTAAGATTTTCGACATTTGCTTGGGCAATGGTCTGCACGATTTAACAGGAACAGCTCAAATCAGGGTGCCTATGCAACTGAACGAGAATGAGTTGGCTTGCGCCGCATGGTTTGACAACGAGACGGAAGAGTGGAAACCGGTCAACGGCCGTTATGACCGCACCACCGGCGAACTGGTCATCTCCACCAACCACCTCTCCACATTTGGCGCCTTCAGCATCGACAAACGATATACCCGCGCAGCCCGTTTGACCGCTTATTACCTGCCAGAATGCGATCTTCCCCTTTCTGATGTGGCCAACAATCTGCGCGACATCGTCACCTCCTCCAATCCTTTGCTTACCGCCACCGATTTCTACGCCAACGACGCGAGCACGGCGCTACAATTAGGCAACGATTTCACCTACAACGCCTTGAAAGGATTTGGCTTTGAAAGTGAGTTCCTCGACAAGTTCAGTGAGTGCTTGGGCTATTTCGGAACGGCCCTCAGCACCTACCAAATAACGCGCGCCGCCTACCAAATGAATAACGAACAAGTGGCGGGCGGAACCCTGAAACTCATGTTAGGTCAGGCGACAAACGCACTCAGCAACGCATTGTCTTCTAAAGTGATGAGCGCCTCCATGGCTTCCGTGGCTTTCATCGACTATGCGGTCAACCGTTTTGCGGAAGAGGCTTGGAGCGGCAGAAAAGATTTATACAAAGCCGCATTCGACTATTACTATAGCAAGGCAGGCAAAGCGGCGGTCAATCCCGGAGATGGCCGCGGATTCCGCACTGCGGTCGACTGGTACAAAGCGCTCTACCCGGTTTTCTCGCGCACCGACCTGGATGAGACTGGCATGAAAAGCGTTATCGATTCAATGGTTACCGCTTACTGCCAAGAGTATTGGGATAACGAAGACGCGCAAGCCATCTGCACAAGCGAAGCGACTAACCTAGGCTATACCTACAGCGGAGGACTAAACGCCAGCATAAAAAGCGAACTCTCAAACGAACTACGAGCAAACCTATACAACGGCACCTTGGTGAGCGTCTTCCAATGCATCAAGAACCACAAGGAGAACGAGGCATATGACGATGCGTCGAAATATCTTGACGATTATTGCAAACTGATGAACCGAATCGTCACCCTTCGAATCAGCGACAGCGATGCGAAAGAGAAATCTGGATACGCTGGGTATACAATGGAATTTGCTTCCGTCAATGAAAATATTACTGACCCTGAATTATGGCAGTGCAAACTCGACTCAATGGGGAAAGGATATATTCAATATCGTGTTTTCGCCTATACAGACGCAGGCTTCAGCCCCGAACTGATTATGGTATCGACAGACAACGAAGAGCTGGCGCGGTATCCATTTACAATGGACTATAGCGGCAACAAGATAGTCGCCGAAATAGACCTTGCGGGCGGCGGCATTGAGATTCCCGCCCAAGACGGATGGAATTTCGACATCACACCCGCATACGCACTTGACGACGACGAGAAACAAGTCCACCTTCTCACAATGGATTCCGTACGGTTATGGGACGGAATTAAAGAGGCATTAGCGGAGAGCCGCAACATTTCACCCGCAAACGACGGCTCATTCAGCATATCAGGCAAGGGCATTTCCATCGAAGGGAATGTTGACGTACTGACCCATACAGGATCGGGATCCTTCTCCATCGAGACGACCACCGAATATCATAATCCACTAAGCGAAGCCGATTGTTTCGACGCTTTATGGGCATTGACGACCGGACAAAGCGTTGAAATTCCCGACTGTATGTTAAAAGAATACACCGCACAGCATAATATACAAGGGACGTTCACTATCGGATATAGCAATAAATCCAATTGTTACACGTTACACTTTTCAGGAAACGGAACGTGCTCCATGTCAGGTGAACAATATTCTTCATTAGACTATTCAGTGGTTAATAACACGGAAGATCCCAAAGAAAAATGGACATTCACCGATCGCAAATTAATCACAACGTCCGTTCATCTTACCGATGCGAAAGAGACGATGGATTGCGAACTGCTATTTAAATAGCGGAGCCTACAGGCGCACCGTCTCACACCATTTCGCCGCAGACTTAAAGGTAAACGATCAACACGAGAGGAATCGAAGGTGTCGATGAATACCAAAACCAGGATGGTGTGCTCTTCGGCACATTGACATTCTACATCAAGTAATCGAGAGCATAACTCTTTCAAAATAAAAAAATGGGCCTTTTGTTTAAAAGGTCCATTTTTTTATAAGCACAGAGATTCATTACAAATATTAGCAAAAACCATAAAAATGTGACATTTTAACAATATCTTTG
Organism: Paludibacteraceae bacterium; assembly: GCA_045617845.1. Lineage (GTDB taxonomy): Bacteria > Bacteroidota > Bacteroidia > Bacteroidales > Paludibacteraceae > UBA1181. Next base: position 39,595 of record JAZLJL010000087.1, read on the forward strand.
TGGCGACAAAGAACATAAACAAAAAGTGAATTTTATGAAGAGACTAATTTTCGTGGTTTTAAGTCTATTGGCTTTCAACACATTAACATCAGCGCAAGAGGCGAAGTCCGGTGATTTCAACGTAGGTATCACAGCAGGTGGCGGTATGGCATGGATAAGGAATGACGACAACTCGACATTTGGGGTCGAGGAAAAAAAGATCGCCAACATCCAAGGTGGTTTTGTATTCGACTACACATTCGTCGACAACCTCTTCATTGAGGGAGGTTTGTCGCTACAAAGGAAAGGAAAAAAAACAGAATTCGGTGTTTACGAAGCTAAAATCAGCATGTTATATCTGGAAGTACCCGTCACACTCAACTACCACGTCAACCTTCCCAACTTCGGACTCATCCCTTACGCCGGACCATTTGTAGCATATGGATTAGGCGGAACGGCGGAAATCAAGACTTCCAATTCGTTCCCTTATATTATGGAAGAAGAATTTTCCGAAAAGCAAGATCCATTCGATGAAGAGGGAGTAGAAAGATTCGACTTCGGAATACGACTCGGATTCAGCATGGCATTTTCCAAAAGAGTTAAACTAAACCTTGGAACGGACCTAAGTCTCCTCAACATCACAAGAGGAGTAGACGACAAGGAGTACGAAGGAATCATAGAAGATGGCACGAAATTAAGCGAGGCAAAATCCAAGAACGCCACCATATTCGGCTCGCTGACGTTCTACTTCAATTAAGGAGTAAAAGTAATACAACTTACAGGAATGGATCTTCCGGAAGGGAGGTCCATTTTTTCGTTTCACGAAGCCTAACGACCCGTCAAAAGACGGGCAACAAGAAACACATTTCACATCTATTATCGAATGCCAACCAAAATTAAGTTAACAAAGCGAAATTTTATATAACATTATCCTAACTCCACATCTATTAACAGGAAAGGAACCATCCGTCAGCGTCGAAGCGTTTACATTCGCGTATCACAATAAAAATTGTATCATGAAAAAAGTTATTTTATTTATCGCGAGTGTATTATCCTTCATGGGCGCCAACGCCCAAGACAACAGTATCGAAGATTATTACAAGAAAGGCAAAGTACATTGGGGAATCACCACCGGCCCGGGCGTGTCGACCATCAGTACAAAAGATGAAGGCAACGTGCCCCCAAAGCTCAGCATCCAATTGGGTGTCACGTCCGACATCCACCTCACAGACAACGCCTACTTAGAGACTGGTCTGTTGTTGCAGTCCAAAAGTTACAACTTCAACCGCCGGATAAGTCAGACAGAGAGTAAACATGCGGAACTATCCGCCATATACTTGACGATGCCGGTTACCTACAATTATAAAATCAAAGTGGGCAAAATCAGTTTCGACCCGCAAGTCGGAGGTTATTTCGCCTTCTCCCTCAGCGATTCAGGCAGCAAAGGAGTTTACCAAGACGGCTTTTACCAACGGCAAGCAAAAATCACCGATGCGGCAGACCGCGTAGACTTCGGACTGCGTTACGGACTGGGCATCCAGTTCAACGAACGTTTTAAATTATCCGCCACTTACGATTGCGGACTGCTCACCCAAAATTGGAGTGTGGGCACCAACCAGAACATTTCAGGGACGTTCACTTTCTTCTTCAAATAAAAAACAGTGCGCACGATGAAACTTAAAACTATCATAGCGCTCTCCGTCATCCTATGCGGGAGCACTCATACGAAAGCCCAAGAGTCGGGAACCACCCCAATAGAAACACCTGTTGAAAATCCAGCCACTTACACGGCAGACCAAACCACCAAGACGGAAGGGTCTCGTCTCTCCCTGGCGAACACCACGCCCAAGAAAGGCGATTTCCAATGGGGCATCACAATAGGAAGCGGGACGACATTCAATACCGGGAAAGACGTAGACCATACGCCTCACCTAGACCTACAAGGCGGATGGTTGGGCAACTACTACCTAACCGACCGGCTCTTCCTCGAAAGCGGACTCCTGTTTGAATCGAAAAGTTACGAAGAGAGTTTCAGCCTCAACGGATCGAGGTACCATACGGACGTCAACTACCGGCAACTGAAACTGCCGATAGAGGTCAAATACCGAATCAGAGGCCAAAAAATAGACATCATACCCTATGTGGGAGGATACTTCTCCTACGTCTTCTCAGGCGACAAATCCACAAGGATGGAGGGCAGCTCCCTCGTAAGCGTCGACCCGTGGAGCAACAAATTCGGCGACAACTGCGGCTATGGGCTACGTGCCGGCGTCGACATCGACTTCAGGAACGGGTTGAGGTTAAGCTTCGGCGTAGAGAAAGGCTTCCACGACCAGATGTGGAATGCGGGAGAAGGCATGAACGTGTTCGGCTCCGTAGGCAGTTTCTTCCGATAAATATCCTCATTAGGCAATAGGCAATTAATAACTTGAACAACGAAGGAGGGCTCCGCCGCATTGGTCGACGGAGCCTTCCGTTTCTAATATCATATCATCCATTTAGGGAAAGTAAAAAATCATTCTCGCCACTTACCTTTTTTCACAAAAACGAAGACTTTCAACATAATCGCAAGGGCGTCTCCATAACAAAATGAATCACATTGTCACAATATTCCTCTTCTTCCGCATAAAAAGAAGGATTTAAAGCGCATTTTATCATAAAAAACATATAATCGCATTACATTTTGTAAATAAATAGCATTTTTTAACATAAAAAAGAAAGGCATTAGGTCAGAAAAGATATTTTTATTATCTTTGCGGCGAAAATAAAAATATGTTGAAAAACATAATTTCTGAGATATATGAGTGACGAAAAAAAATTATCAGACGCGTTAAGATATCACGCGGAAGGAAGACCGGGAAAGGTCCAAGTAGTTCCAACCAAGCCGACTGCTACCCAAAGAGATTTGGCGTTGGCTTACTCACCAGGTGTGGCTGAGCCATGCTTGGAAATCCAAAAAGACCAACAGAAAGCTTACGATTACACCGCAAAAGGAAACTTGGTGGCTGTGATCTCCAACGGTACCGCCGTTTTGGGTCTTGGCGACATAGGCGCCGAGGCTGGAAAGCCGGTTATGGAAGGTAAAGGACTCTTGTTCAAGATCTTCGCTGACGTGGATGTGTTCGACATCGAGGTGAACGAGAAGGACATCGACAAGTTCTGCCAGACAGTCAAAGCGATCGCCCCTACTTTCGGAGGTATCAATTTGGAGGACATCAAAGCCCCTGAGTGCTTCGAAATCGAGGACCGTCTGAAAGCCGAGTTGGATATTCCGTTGATGCATGACGACCAACACGGTACCGCCATCATCTCTTCCGCCGCGTTGGTCAACGCTTTGGAATTGGTGGGCAAGAAAATCGAGGATGTGAAGATCGTCGTAAACGGAGCTGGCGCTGCCGCTAACTCTTGTACGAAATTATACATGGCGTTGGGCGCCAAATTGGAGAACATCGTAATGTGCGACTCCAAGGGTGTCATCAACACAAAGAGAACAGACTTGAACGACCGCAAGAAGCCTTTCGCTACCAGCCGTGACATCACGACTTTGGCTGAGGCTGTCAAGGACGCCGACGTATTCTTGGGCTTGTCCAAGGGTAACGTTTTGAGCCAAGACATGGTCCGCAGCATGGCGAAGAACCCAATCGTATTCGCCTTGGCTAACCCAACCCCTGAGATCTCTTACGAGGACGCTAAGGCATCCCGTCCTGACATCATCTTCGGTACGGGCCGTTCAGACTATCCGAACCAAATCAACAACGTGCTCGGTTTCCCTTACATCTTCCGCGGCGCCTTGGATACCCACGCTAAGGCTATCAACGAGGAGATGAAGTTGGCCGCTGTCCGCGCTTTAGCGGAGTTGGCTAAGCAACCGGTTCCTGAGGCTGTTTCCGTCGCTTACGGAAACAAGAAGATGAAATTCGGTCCTGAGTACATCATCCCTACCGCATTCGACCCACGTTTGCTCGAAACTGTCGCCCCTGCCGTCGCTAAGGCCGCTATGGAGTCTGGCGTTGCACGTAAGCAAATCACTAACTGGAACGAATATAAGAACGAGCTCCGCGCCCGCATGGGATTGGACAATACGCTCATCGGTTCTTTGACCGAAGCCGCTAAGGCTAACCCTAAACGCGTTGTCTTCACGGAGGCTAACACCGCTAATACGCTCCAAGCCGCTTCCACGACAAAGAAGGAAGGCATCTGTATTCCTATCTTGTTGGGCAACGAGGAGAGAATCGCCAAGATCGCTAAAGAGAACGGCATCGACATCGAAGGCATCGAGATCATTAACCTCCGCCACGACCGTGAGGAGACTCGCCGCAACCGTTACGCTAAGTATCTTTCCGAGAAATTGGCCCGTAAAGGTTATACCTACTCCGAGGCTAACGAGAAGATGTACGACCGCAACTACTTCGGCGCCATGATGGTGGAGATGGGTGAGGCTGACGCTATGATCACCGGTTCTTACACCCGCTACATGGAGGCTATCAAACCTGCCATGGACATCATCGGTATGCGCGAGGGCATCAGCAACATCGCCGCATTGAACATATTGAACACTTCCAAGGGCGTCTACTTCATGGCAGACACCTTGATGAACGACTCTCCGAGCGCCGAGGCGTTGGCTGAGATCGCCACATTGACGAACCAAACCGTCAAATTGTTCAACGAACACCCTGTCATGGCTATGTTGTCTTACTCTAACTTCGGCGCTGACTCAACAGGTAACCCTTGTGTGGTACACGAGGCTGTAGAGGCTTTGCATAAGAACCATCCTGAAATCTTGGTCGATGGTGAGATGCAAGTCAACTTCGCTTTGGACAAGAAGCTCCGCCACGAGAAGTTCCCATTCAGCAAGATCGACGGCATGGACGTCAACACCATGATCTTCCCTTGCCTCAACTCCGCTAACATCGCTTACCGTATGTTGATGCAAATGGGTATGGCTGAGAGCGTTGGTCCTGTTCAAATGGGTCTCAAGAAACCTGTTCACGTTCTCGACGTTGAGGCTTCTGTACGCGACATCGTCAACATGACGACCATCGCTGTCATCGACGCTCAACTCAATAACAAGTAATTGACTAAATGCTTTTATATTGAAGATGGGGATGTCCGCTCGGGCATCCCTTCTTTTTTTATAATGGGAACTCTTAATTCTTAATTCTTAATTCTTAATTCTTAATTCTTAATTCTTAATTCTTAATTCTTAATTCTTAATTCTTAATTCTTAATTCTTAATTCTTAATTCATTTTTATCTTCGCGTCATAAAATTTTCGACAACATGCAATACCTTTTCGCCCCGCTGCAGGGCTACACAGACGCAGTCTTCCGTGAGACGCACGCCAAACATTTCAAAGGCATCACCACATACTACACTCCCTTCTGCCGTGTGGAGAAGGGCGAGATGCGCTGGCACGACCAGAAGGACATCAACCCCGAACGCAACCCAACGCTCTTCGAGCAAGGCAAGCTGGTGCCACAAATCATCGGCAACAGTGCGGAAGAGGTCCGTATCTTAGTGAACAAAATCGCGGAACTCGGCTACAAACGGGTCGACATCAACTTCGGCTGCCCCTTTCCTATGATTGCAAAGAAACAAAAGGGCGCTGGTATTCTCGCTTGCCCCGACAAGGTCGAGGAGGTGCTGAACACGCTGAAGGAATTCCCAGACATCGTCTTCTCCGTGAAGACACGCCTGGGCATGAACGACAAAGGCGAGATGGAGGCGTTGCTTCCCTTGTTCAACGGAGCGAAACTCTCCCACATCACCCTGCATCCGCGCATAGGCAAGGAACAGTACAAGGGAGAACTGGACATGGAGGGCTTCCAAGCCTTCTTAGGGGCTTGTCAGACGTCTATCGTGTTCAACGGCGAGGTGACCAGCCTTGAAGGGGCGCAGAAAGTCGCAGAACGCTTCCCTACCCTCTCCGGCGTCATGATCGGACGTGGATTGCTGCAAAACCCATGCTTGGCGGACGAGTGCGTCAACGGAGAGCTCTATGTAGGGAAGGAAAGAATTGATTTGATTAAAAACTTCATGGAAGACCTGGAAGATGGTTATGCGGAGGCGCTGAAAGGCGGCGAGGCGCAATTGGTGCAAAAACTCACCTCCTTCTGGGAATACCTTCTACCCGAATTGGACCACAAGTCCAGAAAGAAAATCCTGAAATGCAAGAAGTTAGGCGACTACAAGGGTTGCGTGGCTGAGGCGCTCAGAACATTATAAAAAAATTATCCGAAGAGGCTTCCTGAAAAAGTGCCTCTTCGGACATTATCCATAAGATATAAAGCAGTCAACCTTAACGCAAGACCTTCAAGGCTTCCTTACCGATCTGCACTAAATAGGCACCCTTTTCATCAAACGTATATTCGCAGTCACCATACGCGCGATAAATCAGCGCGCCAGTCGACGAATAGATGGATACGCATTGGCGGGACGGATTGCTGACCACCAATCTATTTCCGAACCATTGCACGTTGGAATCGCTTTGTACGACATCGCAAGAGGCGTCACTTGGCTTTTTGACCTTACATGTCTTCGCATCCATATCCACTGAAACCAGATAAGTTCCCTTCTTTATCGTGAAGCAACTACCATCTCCTCCGTTCACCATCTTTCCCGGTGCGGATGGAGAGATCAAGTCGTTGTCCGCGCCTGCCCATCTGGTATTATTCACGACATCCCAATCTCCGTACTTCGTACAGAAGGCGAAATAGGAGATATCCTCCGTAAAGGCGAACACACCCTCGAACAGATTCTTACCGATTCTTTTCATGGCGCCAGGAGCCACCTCGCTCCAATCAACACCCTCAATGTTTCCTAAGATATAGAGTTCCCTAAACTCATCCAAAGGAATCGTATCGTTTACATTGCGGACGAAACGGGCCGTGATCACTGTGTCGGACGTGAGTATAATTGTTCTTTCGGGCGTCTTCACCCCGTCCGACCATCCGTCGAAGAGATAGTGGTCTTTGCTGTATGCGGTCACTTGTATCTCACCATTAGCCGCATAGTAACCATTCACATTTGACGAGACAAAGCCGCCCTCTTCCGCCAATGCCCTAAATAATAATTTGCCGTCATTCCTCAGCATTTTGTAGATATAGACGGATTGTCCCTCTGTTGTCTGACCGTTGGTTGAAACGAAACGACCTCCGTCATAAGAGATGGACAAAGTGTTCCCCTCTTGGATGATTTTCGCATGGGACTGTCCGTCTATCTCTATCCTCCAGGCATTCAAATCCTTGACATAGGCCAACTGATTCGCATCGTCCGCACTTATGTACGCACCCTTCTCGTCTTGCAAAAACCAAGTTTCATACGTTTTCTTTATCAACAGGAACGGCTCTACGCCGCAGTATGGACGTAAACGTACCGTGTCTCCGGAAATGGTCACTTTCTTTCCGTAGATGAAGTCAATGGAGTCAGCCGACACGCTATCCGACAAGGCGACACTATTCTGTTTTTGGACAATGATAATCTTATCATAATCAACGATTTCATCCGTGCTATGGACCAAAACATAACATGGGTCTTCGTATTTCTTCTCGTCAACCGCAACCACCAGACGATCCACGAACCCGCCGTCATTCGTCGTGACGGTTATGGTCGCGCGGCCATTTTTCAAGGCGGTCACCTCTCCGAATTCGGAGACTGTCGCCACCGCAGTATTGTCTGACGACCATTTCAACTGCCTATCAGAAGCATAGGCAGGAATGATTTTCACGGGAGCGACATAACGTTCCCCGATCAACAACGAAACGCTATCGTCCAACAAACGGGCACCGCTTACCTTCACCTCACCCGTCACGTCCGGACAGAGACCTTTCACCCAAGAGAATCCGGAACGATACACATCGCTCTTCCAATTATAGGCGTTCAGATAATCCAAGCGATAATAGCCATTACTTTGGCCACCCCATCCGAAATTGACATGAAAGAAATGGTTCTTATCATATCCATCCACAACGAAAGCATGACCGATTTCGGCATCTGCGGCCGCCGCAACAGGGCGTCCCTCCTTCAAATCATTATAAATAGCAGCCTCGTCGATTCCCTGCATGATCAAGGAATCAGCCTTATAGCTAAAATTAGTTTGAGCGGAGGAAAAAAGATACAATAAAGACGATCCGGTCGCTTCTGTTCCATACATCGCGTTCACGGAGAGACCGCAATGATAGAGCAACGTCGATACCGCATCGATCTCCTCGTCGGAAGCGTTCTCCAACGTCGAAGGCATACTGGCGTAATCCAACGGGAAGGCGCTCAAATCAGCACTATATGTTTTCCCTTGGAATTCGGTGGAGACGACACCCTTTCCGCAGGAAGGGTACTCCCAATAGCGCAACAGCTGTCCGAATGCGGTAGGAACACATCCCGCGTAGGTACGGGTATTAGTGGCGGAATCTACCGGGCACTTATCGTTGTACAAAGGACTCTGGTTCCATGCGATGTCCATCAGCAGCGGGGCAATCGGAGGGAAATCCTCGGTCGAAAGACTCCGCAGGGCAGTCTGCGGCATATTTTTTCTCGCCTCGGAAAGAGACTGGACCATCCATTGGATATCCGCTTTATTGAAATCATTCTCCGTGGAATAGGCAAGCGCCTCGGGGTTCAATGCGTCCGCAGTGACAACAGCGAATCCCTTTCCATACGGGTTTTGATAGACATACGCCAACGTGTCCGCACCCTCGGAGGAGAGGACCACATCCGTCAATTCAATCGGTTGGTTGTCGGACGACGCGCGGAACAACTCAGCCGCAACCCTTCTGCCCGCCTCAACGGGACTCTCGGCGGCAAATAGGAATTGCACTTGCAGCAACGAGACTAGCAAAATAAGGAATCTCATGATGGTAACTATTTTAAATGCATTACATAAATTTCAATCGGCGGCAACCCGCTTCCCTAACGTAGGCCAATAGGTTCGGAAGACCTTGTCTAAAGGCTTGCCGACCCCACTCCCATGACCGACACAAAAATATACATCAAATCATTATTCCACAACATCAAAATGCGAGGAATATTGACCCATGGGAAAAATTCCCAACACTCATCTCATTTTTGTCGGAATTAAGTATCTTCGTCAATAATCTAAAAAAATAAGGACGTAGAGACGTAGCGCGTGTTTTGCATGTACAATTGCTTTCAATTTTGTACTTTTAAGCGTTCATTCAATCATAGAAGTCCCATGAAAGCGAATTTATTCCAAAAGTACATCTGGCTGCTCGACACAATCAGCAAATCTAACGACATCACTTTCAAGGAGTTGAGCGACAAATGGGAGCGCACCGAGCTCTCCGGCGGCGTTCATCTCTCTCGTGCCACCTTCAACCGTCATCGCGACGACATCTTCGACACTTTCGGCATCGAGATCGAGTGCGACAGGCAAAGCAACCGCTACCGCATCGCCAACCCTGAAGTGTTGAAAGAGCAGACCGTGCAGAACTGGATGATCTCCACCCTATCGGTCAACAACATCATCAGCGAAAGCCTTTCCCTGCAGGATCGCATCCTCTTGGAGAGTGTGCCTTCCGCGGGCGACTTCCTCAAAAAGGTGATAGAGGCGATGAAACGAAGCGTTCGCGTGAAAGTGACCTACCGCAAATACGGAGAGCAGGAGAGTAAGCAAAGGGTCGTGGACCCTTATTGCATCAAACTCTTTTCCCGTCGGTGGTACATGCTCGCGCATATACGACAAGAGAGCGACAACCCAGACCAAAAGGAAGAGCGGAACATCCTTTACTCTTTCGATCGTTTCAAGGAGCTAGAATTGACCGAGGAACACTTCGACATGGACCCCTATTTCAACCCCCAAGATTATTTCAAAGAGTATTACGGGGCATATACAAACGAGAAGGAACCGCTGGAGCATATCGTCATCCGTGTATTCGGGAAAGACCGGTTCTATATTAAGGACCTTCCCCTACACGTTTCACAGGAGGCGATTAAGGAGGGAGACGACTATACCGATTTTCAGATGGAACTACGACCTACCAACGACTTCATCCATCAATTGCTCTCTAGAGGGAACCGTCTGAAAGTGCTTTTCCCCCAATCCTTAGCGGAAAAAGTTCGGGATGAACATCGACTAGCATTAGAGTTATACGACAAGTTGTAATTTTTTCGAATTTTTCGACGCTTGTCCCATTAAATGAGACATCCTCTCCTTATCTTTGCACCGTAACCCGTAACAAAGGAGGGAATATGAAAAACGCAAACCATATACGTGAAAAAGAACATGACGCAGGGTGTTTAACACCCGCATCTTCCATAAGACGAATTGAAATAGTTATACTTTGTTGAGACACCTGTCCGCTGCCCCGTGTGGCCTGAACTAGCCTTGAGCTTAAGTGGGCGCCGGGGGCGGGACGGGGTTTGGGAGGGGAAGAGAAAAGGAAATAAATTTTTCACTTCTGGTTAGACAAACCAAAATTTTTAGATGAATTATTAACTTAATATTTATAAATTAAAAGATAAAAACAAAAAACAATTATGAGATTTAGAATTCTTATGGAACCAGAAGGTAGGGAGAGGATAATTCCCATCAACTACCAGTACGAAATGATGTCCGCAATCTATTCATTATTGAGTAAAGCGGATAGCGAATATGCACAGACATTGCATGACAAAGGTTACACGTCAGACATTAAACGTTTTAAACTCTTTTGCTTTTCAAACTTAATCGCACCGAACAGAGGAATCGCACCTATAAAAGTAAAAGCAGGAAACGGAGAGCAAAGCCGTTTAAAATTGAATGGCGACCGCATATATTGGCACATTGCCTTTGCCTTGCCCGAAGGTATGCAAAAATTCATACAAGGATTATTCGTCGACCAGCAAATTCGGATAGCTGATTCTTTGGGAGGTGTGACATTTAGGATTACAGAAGTGCAACTCGAGCCGGACCTGGAAAAGGAAGATGGTTCTAAAGAGTGCCAAACCATTTCGCCCATATGTGTTTCCAAGAAAGTGGAAGGGAAACAGACGGCAACATATCTGAGTCCTACGGAAGAAGGTTACGAAGAGGCCTTGTTGACAGGACTTTTGGAACGTTACAAGGCGATAAACGGGAAGGAGTTTGAGGGTGAGCGTTACTGCAGATTAACAATAGTAGGCAATGCACCCCAATCAAAGTTAATCACCATCAAAGCTGGGACCGACCAGCAGACGAAAGTGAAAGGTTTTAATTATTACTTCAATATCGAACTTCCCCATGAACTTTTCGAAATCGCTTACAACAGCGGATTAGGTGAGAAATGCGGTATGGGGTTTGGAATGATAAGAGAAAGGAGATAAAAATATGAATAAAAAGTATCAAACAGTCAATTATGATATGTTGTGGTCGCCGTCGGGAGATGTGTTTGCCGATGCAGGCGGCTATGCTTTGAAGTATCTTTCAGAAAAATTTCCCGAGAAAGACATTTTGGAGTTGATTGAGTATGCTACGGAGATTTATGTGAATAAGTGGGATGGAAAAATTAATCCATTTTTCTTAAATTCTCCTATAACTCAGCCTGCATTTAAGGGAGAGAAAAAAATTTCTGAAACACTCAAGTATTTTTCTTCTTTGATTAATGAAACTGCTCAATGTGTAGATGGTTATTGCAGGATTCTGGGTATTAAAGCGAAATTGTTTCCTGCTGGAAGAAACAATTCTGTTTTGTCTGGTTCAGGTACTTTTGCGAATTTCCATCACTTTTTCGAGGATGGAATGATGTTGTCCAAAGAGATACTTATTAGATATTTCTTTTTGCCTTTGTCTTCGCAAATGTTGGTTGGTCGACTTTGTGTGATTGGCAGTACTAATAAAAATATTTCAGAATTTTTCGCCACTGAATGCAGCACTAGAATTTATGCGGAAATAGGACAAAAAACTTCAGAAGGAGTCTTGTCAAATCCTGCGAAAAATCCATCAACTGCAATTTTTAGGTTTTTGGATGATGTGCTTTTGAAAATTGATGATGAAAACTCCAATTCCATTAGTTTGTATCATTTTACAAATTTCGGTGCTAAGCCTGAATTGCAATTGTATACACTTCCTTTTGAGGCGTTTGATTTTTATAAAGAAACTCAAAAATCCGTATATAAGGAAGATTGGCAACGGTTTGTTTCGGTTCATTACCGTAAGCCATCAGATATAAAAACAGCTGTTTATGATTCTGTTTCTTCTTCTTTTAAAGTTACTGAGAAAAAGGAGGAGCGAATAGTTGAAGAAACTGAGTTTAAGTATTGGACAAATTTGGTTTATCAAAATTTGATAAATCAGACTAGTATTTTACCTCGTATTTTGAAATGGAGTGTAAATAATACTTTTAATATTAATTTAGTAAAATGTTACCTTTTTAATATACTCAAGATGAAAAAAGAGACAATAAACAAAGTAATGACATTGGCTGATTTTGTTGTTGATAACACAAAAGAGGTCGATATGAAAAAGGTTTTGACTCAATTGAATGGCATTAAGAGTTCCATCCTGTTGAGAAGATTCCTTTTGAAGATAGTTGAAAAGAATTTCGCTGATGGCAATGCTGAGCCTATAATTACCGTTGAGGAGTACACTGAGTATCTTTTCCCTGAGGATAACTACTGGAAAGAAATTAGGGATGTGTTGCTTATTGCAATTTATCAGAGACTTCATGAAAGGGAAGTAAAGGTGGAAGGCATTGAAGTTGAAGAGGATTTAGAAGATGATGAAGATTAATTAATTAAAACTAAGTTTAGCATGAAAAAGATTTTAAAGACACAAGGCTTTTTTCTCGTTGATGTTGATGCTGTTGCGTTAAATAATGCAGGCAAGAACGAGACAAGCAATTTTGACAATGCAGTCGCTACTAAGCGTATTAAGAAAAACGGTAAAACATATACTTACGTTTCCGGACAAGCTTTTAGAAGCTGGTGGAGGGAAGCCTTGCAGAAGAATCAAGGCTGGGAATTATCTCCAATAACAAGAGAGGATAAGGTGGCTTTTACTAGTTCCAATCCTTTGAAGTATGCTGACGATGATGTGTTTGGCTATATGAAGGCTGCAACTGAAACAGTAAAGGACGAAAAGACAGGAAAAGACAAGAAACAGAATATCACTGTTACTCGAGTATCTCCTCTCAAGAATTCGGTTTTGATTTCTGTTGCTCCAGTCTCCGTTGCTGAAAATTGGTCATCTATGGCTAGACAGGATGGCGATTCTGTCCCTTACTCCAAACAGGAGTACAGCGCTGTTATGAAGGGTATGTTTAGTTTGGATGTTTCTATGGTTGGAACTTTTTCTAACTATAACAAGACTGGCTTTTTGAACCTTTCTGAGGCTTTGCGGAAAGAGGCTTTGGATAATTATGGTTGTTCTGAAGTGGATGATCCATACTATGCAGCCAAGAAATTAATCCAAATGCCTGTTGAGACTAGAAAACAACGTTGTATTGACACTCTAAAGGCTTTGAAGACTATTTCTGGTGGTGCTATGCAGACCAACAACATGGGTGATGTTACTCCTACGTTTGTTATTCTTGCAACAACTACAACAGGAAATCATCCTTTTTCTCATGTAGCTACAACTTTTGGTGTAAGAGATGAGGAGGCTAAGTTGAGTGTTGCTTCTATCCGTGAAATTATTGATGAGTATAAGGATACTTTTGTCGGCAAGATTTATATTGGAAAGCGTGTAGGTTTCTTTGATGAGTACAATGAGGATTTGCAGAAACTTTCCGAGGATTACAAGGATTATGTAATTCTTTGCCCTGTAAATGCTGCTATCGATGGATATTGTGATCAATTGTCAAATCAGATGGAGTAATGAAAGTTTTTCGAATTAAAATAAGTTCGTGGACTTCAAGTTTCAGGTATCCAAATATTATGTCAGGATTTCAACCTTCTTTGGAAGTACCTCCTCTAAGTACAATCTTGGGCCTTCTCAACAGTTGTTCTGGAATGTATCTTGAACATAATGATTTAAAAATTGGTTATTATTTTGAATATGGGACAAAGTCGATTGACCTAGAAACCATTTATATGGTGGAGGCTGATAATCGTGTTCCCAAAAGCAAAATGAAATCCAATGTGATCAAAAGAGAATTCCTTTACGATTGTAATTTGTATGTTTATGTTTTTGATAAACAAATTGTTGAGTATTTCAATAAACCAGTTTATCAGGTTCTTTTGGGAAGGTGTTCTGATTTGGCTTCCATTGAGGAAATCAAGCAATTGGATTTGCCCGAAATTGACAATGCGAACAAGATAAAGGGACAGGTAATGCCTATTTCCGTTGGATTGTTTCCTGGAAATATGCAGGCGTTACCTGTGTATTTTACAGATACGATTCCGAGAAGAAATATCGGTACACAGCCTTTTTCTGTTATACCTTTTTCATCGAATGATTTTCCGTCAAAAGTGTCTGCTTTAAGGGATTCTATCGATGGTAAGGAAGTTGATATTTACATTCATAGTATCAGCATAGATGACTACAGAGATTAATAATAATCAACGACAGATTCTGGCAAAATCGGAACCTGCCGTTACTTTATCAGAACATATTTCTGATTGTCTCAACATTGTGAAATATCTCAGGTTGTGCATTCCAAATATTCCTGTTGAAGATAGGAATAAGTTTTGGAGTGCGCTTGAGTATGCTATGGTTTTCCATGATTCTGGCAAATGTCATAGAGATTTTCAAAAGATGTTGATGGGAATGAAAAATGATTGGCACAATAGACGCCATGAAATTTTTTCAATGTATTTTATTGAGAATTCTGATTTGACTGCTGATTTGAAGACTATTATTGGCTTTGGAGTAATTGGTCATCATAAGAGTATAAAGGATATTCGCTTGAAAATAACTACAGACTATTTGAGGAATTCAAATATTGTTTCTTTTGAGGAGGAGCAAACTTTTGAGAAAGATTGTGACCTTTTGAAAAACAGGACTTGGAAAATACTGAATTCTTTCAAAGTAAATAGAGCAACTGATGTTGTGCCAGATATTGTCTCGTTGTCGAAAAAGTATTATGAATTGGGATTGAATGTTCCAAATACAGAACTATATATTCCTTTTTTATTGATGTCTGGTTTTATAAAACAATCGGACCATTTAGCTTCTGCAGGAATACAGAGAATCGAAAAATCCTCTGATATTAATACAGACTTTATTTATGAATATCCTCTTTACTATCATCAAAAATTGGCTTCTGACATTTTGGGTAATGTGATTCTTACTTCGCCTACTGGATCAGGAAAAACAGAAACTTCTTTGCTGTGGATGAAACAGCAATTGAATAATAGAGGAGAGGGGCGAGTTTTTTATATTTTACCATACACGGCTTCTATCAACGCAATGTACGAACGTCTTGATTATCGATTTGGAAAATCAGAATGTGGAAATCCATACGTTGGAATGATGCATGGAAAATTATCCAATTATCTCGATAAAAAGTTTGACAGTGATGATAGTTCATACATAAAGGAAACTAAAGAGTTCTTTAAATCTTTGGTTCCTCCATTTAAGATTCTTACTCCTTTTCAAATGCTTAAACATATTTTTGGATTGAAAGGATTTGAAAAAGGAATTGCAGAATGGGCTGGTGCTTATTTTATCTTTGATGAAATTCATGCCTACGATAGCTCTATATTTGCACAAATTATTGTTTTATTGGAGTTTTGCTGCGATAAAATGTTGACTAATGTTTTTGTAATGACTGCTACTTTACCAACTTTTATGAAACAACTTATCCAAAAAGCAATAGGTAAACATAGTGAGATAAAAGCAGATGATTCTCTTTATTCAAATTTTGTAAGGCATTCTGTTAGAATAGAAAAAGGTTTATTGTTCGATTCTATTGATGTTATTAATAATGATATTCTTTCGGGTAAGAAAGTTTTGATTGTCTGTAATACTGTATTGCAATCACAAGAAGTGTATAATCAAATTGATTGTGATAATAAACTTTTGCTGCATGGTTCGTTTAATGCTGAAGACAGAGCAAGGATAGAGCAAAAACTTCAGTCGGAGAATATTCAAGTCCTTGTTGGAACTCAGGCTATTGAGGTAAGTTTGGATATCGATTATGATACTATTTATTCAGAGCCTGCACCTTTGGATGCTTTGATACAGCGTTTTGGACGAGTGAATAGGAAACGCCAAAAAGGCATTTGTGTCTGCC
This sequence comes from Paludibacteraceae bacterium, assembly GCA_045617845.1. GTDB lineage: Bacteria > Bacteroidota > Bacteroidia > Bacteroidales > Paludibacteraceae > UBA1181. The sequence goes on from JAZLJL010000087.1 coordinate 55,718, forward strand.
ATGTATTTGATTCACCTAACGAGAATGACCATTATATTTATGATCCAAAGTCGGTAGAAAGAACCCTGCAAGTTCTCAGAAAAATTGAGAATAATGGTGCAACTATTTATGAACAAGAATTGCAGAATTACATTGATTTTGTTTATCCTTGTTACACAGACAAACAGCAAACCGAATTTGATACTACTTACAATGCATTGCGTGATTGCGTAAATAATTCTCTAAGACCATTGTTTTATGATGAAAAAACTGAAGAGGATTTTTATAGACAATTTGATGGAGCTAAGGTTTTGCCTGTAAAAATGATCGATAGATATCAAGAATATTTAATCAATCGTCAATTTGTAAAGGCTGAAGGTTTATTGGTTTCTGTTACTAAAGGTAGATTTTGTGCAATGTTGTCGAAAGAGCAGATATATAGACAATCTTTCTCTTACGAAAAGGGTGATAAGGTTTTAGAGGATCATGCTTTTGTTATTTTGCGGAAATATGATTCCGAATTAGGTTTACTAATTAATGAAATTGAAAAAGAAAATGCAGATAACTTTATGTTTTAATCAATTATGCAAAACGACCAAAACATAATAATATACAACACCATTGATGGCAAGGCCTCAGTGGCTCTTTATGCCAAAGACGGCAAAATTTGGCTCAACCAGCAACAGATTGCTGAACTTTTTGGGACCTCCAAGCCCAATATAAGTATGCATATAGCTGGGATATTGAAAGACAATGAGTTAGATAAAAATTCAGTTGTTAAGAATTACTTAACAACTGCCGCGGATGGTAAGCAATATGATGTTGTTTTCTACTCACTCGAAATGATATTGGCCATAGGCTATAGAGTCCGAGGAGTGCGCGGTACACAATTCCGTCAATGGGCTACAAGGCATCTTTCTGAGTATCTGGTCAAGGGCTTCACTATGGATGATGAACGACTCAAAAATCCTGATGGTCGACCAGACTATTTCGACGAGTTGTTACAACGCATCCGCGACATCCGTGCCTCCGAAAAAAGATTCTATCAAAAACTTAGGGACCTATTCTCGTTAAGTAGCGATTACGAAGTGCGGGAAAAGGCAACTCAGATGTTCTTTGCTGAAACACAGAATAAACTTCTTTATGCGGTTACCCACAATACTGCTGCAGAAATTATCGTCAACAGAGCCAACGAGGATAAACCAAATATGGGGCTTACAACATGGAAGGGCAATATCGTCAGGAAGGGAAATGTCATAATAGCAAAAAACTACCTGAATGAAGAGGAAATCGATTTGCTCAACAGACTCGTGAACCTGTTCCTCGAATCTGCCGAACTACGTGTAAGAAGCCGCAAGGACCTGACTCTCGACTATTGGCGAAACAATGTAAACCAGCTACTCGAATTTCAGGGACACGACGTGCTTATTGGCAACGGATCTATATCAAATGCTCAGATGGAAAATATTGTTGGTCAAGTCTATGACAATTTCGATGCTAAGCGCAAACATCATGAAGCCTTGATGGCCGATGAAGAAGATATAAAACTGCTCGAAGAAATAGCGAATGAAGTGAAAAAAAGAGATAAAAACTAGTCTTATGCAAATCACAGGCACTCATTTCAATTATTATCAGATATGTCATCGGAAACTATGGCTGTTTGCCAATGGTATCAATATGGAGCAGACGTCCGACCTAGTCTACGATGGGAAACTGATCCACGAAGAGTCTTACCCTCAACGCCCAGAGAGATATGAAGAGTTGGAGGTGGATGGCATTAAGATCGATTTTTATGACGCAAAGAATAAGATCGTTCATGAGATCAAGCGCTCCGACAAAGTGGAAGCGGCGCATGAATGGCAAGTAAAATACTATATTTATGTGTTGGAGCAAAATGGTATTGAAGGCGTAAAGGGGGTATTGGAATATCCCACACTTCGGAAAACGAATCCTATCATTTTGACGGATGAAGACAGGGCGGGGATCGGAAGGATGAAATCGGAAATTGAAGAGATCATCCATTCCGACAAATGTCCCGAAAAAGCGAACATGAAAATCTGCAAAAGTTGCAGTTATTACGATTTTTGCAACGTCTCAGAAAAGGAGGAAGAATGAAACGAACATACTATTTATTTAATCCCGGGAAATTAGAAAGGAAGGATAACACTTTGAAATTCACCCCGTATGAGGAGACAGAAACTGGTGAGGTGGCAACAGTTGGAGCGCCTCGTTATTTGCCCATCGAAGACATTGACCAATTTTATGTCTTTGGTTCATTGCAAGCATCAAGTTCATTGTTTAATTTTTTGGGGCAACAAGACATAGCAGTACACTTCTTCGATTACTACGAGAACTATACAGGATCTTTCATGCCAAGGGACGGGTTGTTATCCGGCAAAATGCTTTTAGCCCAAACGTCAGCCTACCAAGACGAGAAGAAAAGATTGGTAATCGCACAAAAATTCATAGAAGGGGCTGCTTTCAACATGGTCAAAAACCTTCGATATTATAACAACAGAGGGAAAGACACAGATCCGATTATCATGTTAATCGAAGGTTACGCATCAAAGGCAAAAGAGACGAAGAGCATTTCCGAACTTATGGGAGTGGAAGGCAACATCAGGCAAACCTACTATGACGCATTTAATTTAATCATAGATGATTTTGAGATGGGAGGAAGGAGCAAGCAACCGCCTAGGGATGAAGTGAACGCGCTGATTTCTTTTGGCAACATGATGTGCTATTCCGAATGTCTAAGGTCGATACATCAGACACAACTCAATCCAACGATTAGCTACTTACATTCACCAGGTGAGAGGAGATATTCATTGTCATTAGACATTACGGAGATATTCAAACCCATATTAGTGGATAGAGTCATCTTTAAGATATTGAACAAGAAAGAGATTCAAGCGAAGCATTTTGATAATAAAATGAACAGATGCTTGCTAAATCCGGCGGGAAAGAAGATATTTGTAAAAGCATTCGAAGATCGCTTAAATGAGACAATAAAACACCGCACATTGAATAGGAATGTCAGTTATAAACATTTGATGAAATTGGAGTGTTATAAATTATGCAAGCATCTTTTAGAGATGGAGGAATACAAACCTTTTAAAATGTGGTGGTAAAATGTATGTGATTTTAGTATACGATTGTGGGGAGAAACGGGTAGGCAAAATGTTGAAGTTATGTCGGAAGTATTTGAATTGGGTACAAAATTCAGTATTCGAGGGAGAAATATCAGAGGTGAAGTTGAAAGAGTTGAAGTATGAAGCGAGCCAAATCATGGTAAAGGAAGACGATAGCATTATCATTTTCCGATCGCGTCAGCAAGAATGGATGGACAAAGAGGTGATCGGTAAAGAAAGAGCGGATGTGGACAATTTCCTATAAACGCCAACCATCTGATTTTCAACCATATTCAGTAATCGACATTGTCGATGTCTTACATCACACAATGCAAAACATATCACATAGCGAAGAAAAGATCTTTGAAATATTGGTAATCAAGCAATTACAAGTGTTGTCGATAGTCTATAAAAAACACATGATCGGACATCGACAACTTCACGCCTGAATTTATAGCGAAAATAATGTCTAGAAGGCAGTGTTTTCGCTATAAAATTCATAAATTCGCACGACTTTTAATCGAACCATTTAGGAATTGAAACAGAAATCGTTGGCCGTCAAGAGACGTATCCACGAACTTTTAATCGAACCATTTAGGAATTGAAACACGATAATAGACGCAATAGAGGTTACAGAGCAAGCGTCTTTTAATCGAACCATTTAGGAATTGAAACTGTCGAGTGTTCTGATGTCCTCTGTGAAGTGCTTCCTTTTAATCGAACCATTTAGGAATTGAAACCGAACGACGACACGCCTTTTTCGTCGCACCTCTCTTCCTTTTAATCGAACCATTTAGGAATTGAAACAAAATAGGAAGGTAATTTGAATTAAGCTTATCCTGACTTTTAATCGAACCATTTAGGAATTGAAACTCACTAATCCGCATTACCTTTATACTTGAGTATAGTCTTTTAATCGAACCATTTAGGAATTGAAACTGCGGTAGATGTTGGATATGTCTAAAAAAAAGAACACTTTTAATCGAACCATTTAGGAATTGAAACGATAAGAAGAACCCTAATTTTGTTTTGATGTCTAAACTTTTAATCGAACCATTTAGGAATTGAAACGGAGAACGTCACCACCTCTTTGAGTGTTAGGAAGACTTTTAATCGAACCATTTAGGAATTGAAACACATCTACCACATGGCAACTGATGGCCATGCGCATACTTTTAATCGAACCATTTAGGAATTGAAACTCGACATGTGCCTGAGCAAGTCCAAGCAGTTCATGCCTTTTAATCGAACCATTTAGGAATTGAAACTTCGATGGCGGTGACGCTTATCAGTACCTACTCCAACTTTTAATCGAACCATTTAGGAATTGAAACGGAGGGTTCGATTCCCTCTGTCGCCACGATCAATTCTTTTAATCGAACCATTTAGGAATTGAAACACCATCAGCTCATCGTCATACGCACGGTCGGACAGTCTTTTAATCGAACCATTTAGGAATTGAAACTATTTACGACGATATACAACGCACGCCACAGGAGTACTTTTAATCGAACCATTTAGGAATTGAAACAGTCTACGGTCACGATGATGGTTGTGCTGTATATCCTTTTAATCGAACCATTTAGGAATTGAAACTTGCGTTGGACAAGCGAATTTCCGACGCACTTAAAACTTTTAATCGAACCATTTAGGAATTGAAACCGGAATTGGCGATGGTATGGTTGGCGCGGCTGGTTACTTTTAATCGAACCATTTAGGAATTGAAACGAAACAAGAATTGGCGGACAATAAAAGCAGATGGGACTTTTAATCGAACCATTTAGGAATTGAAACTGGAGGTACTAGATTATAATTATCGACCTCGTATTTCTTTTAATCGAACCATTTAGGAATTGAAACTGCATAGCCATAGGTGGAATAATATTTCGGAGAGTCTTTTAATCGAACCATTTAGGAATTGAAACATAGATAAGAATATCGGTAAAACAACT